>JACFMY010000038.1 GCA_019455155.1 Caldilineaceae bacterium | reverse complement strand
TCTCTGTCATACCTGGGCCTGCAAGCGCGATATGGTTGCCATCGGCCGCCTGCAGACAGAGCGTGTGGTCGCCTTTTGCAAGCGCCAGGTCAGCCTCAAGTTGGCCCTGGCCATAGTGCAGATGCGTCTCATCCTTGGGAATGCCGTGGCCAACCTCCACACACTCTGTATCGACCATGATATGCAGATGGCCGTGACCGGCTTTGACCTCCCCAGCCGGCTCAACGATGAAGGTTTCGGCACCCCAAGTCACTCGCACGGGACTGGCAACAACGGCGCCTGTCGCGGGTGTCACAAAATAGACCCGCGCCTGAGGTGCCTGCGGCACGGCGGAGGTACAACCTGCGACCAGCAGACCAGCCGCCATGATAATGGACAGGCTTCGCAATGAAATGGGCGTGTACATCGGTCGTTCTCCTTGGTTCAATCACTCACAAGCTCGTTTCCCCGATGCAGAAAGCATAGCCGGCGGCCTGTCCCGTTGTCATGAGGCCCGTGTCACCTGCGCTTTAGGTCGTTTTGTCCCTACAGGGGGGGCAGGTAACGGGCTACGCCTCAGGATGAATAGGAGCAACCATTGTCCCCCAATCTGCAACTATCGCCAGGCCGGGGTGGAGAGTGATTTGTTCCGTTTGAGGACGAACGATGCTTGAACCGCCGGGCATGCCCTGGCACATGTGTTATAATCCGCGACACATTCCGTCGTCTTCCCAGCAATCCACATACGACCCGTACATGGAGGAGACAACCATGGCATTTCCGATCCCCAGCATGATCCTGAAGCAGCTGTACACCTTTGGCAGTCTCAAGAACACACCGGATGGCGTACGCTTTTCTCTTAAGAACCGGCTGAGCGACGCCACGGTGACCGGTCTGGCCCTTGTGAAGCTGGATGACATGGAGGTACCGCGCAGCGCGATTACGGTGGTGCTGGACGACGGAAAACGCCTGGCGCCCGACGTATTGGCTGCCCAGCCTATTGCATTCCCGCTGCGCCGTACGCTGGATATCGAATGTCGGGTGCCGCCATTGGGTTTGGGGAAACACAAGATCGAGGTGCGCTTCGACACGACACCCTTTGGCACGCTCACCTTGAAGGTGGACGGTTCCATCGCACACGAAGATGAACGCCGGGTCCAGATCCCGCGGGACAAAGTAGATGACTACAGCCCGGAGATCATTCGGCGCCGCCAGGAGTTTGTGGAGCAGTTCACAGGCTTCAAGCTCCAACATATCCCGCATTACTCGTTCGATCCCCAGAGCACAAAGGGCAACATCGAGAACTTCGCCGGCGTGGCGCAGGTCCCGATCGGGTTTGCCGGGCCGCTGACAATCAACGGCGAACACGCTCAGGGCGATTTCATCGTGCCCATGGCGACGACGGAAGGCACTCTGGTGGCATCGTACAACCGCGGGATGAAGGTGCTCAATCTCTCAGGCGGTGTCAAGTGCACAGTCATCGGCGATGCCATGCAGCGGGCGCCCGTCTTCGTTTTTGACAATGCCAAGGAAGCGCGCGAATTCGTCAAATGGGTTGCCGAAAACTCGGCCAAGATTGCCGAAGAGGCAGAGGCGACCTCCAGTGTGGCAAAGCTTCAGTACATCGATCCCTATCTGGCTAGCAAGTTTGCCTACTTGCGCTTCAATTACACAACCGGCGATGCTGCTGGCCAGAATATGGTGGGCCGCGCGACCTTTGCCGCCTGCTCGTGGATTCTGGACAATTACCCTGGTATCCACCACTTCTATCTGGAATCGAACCTTGCCACCGATAAAAAGGCATCCCAGGTCAACATCATGCACACCCGCGGCAAGCGCGTCGTGGCCGAAGCCGTTGTCAAGCGCAATGTCCTAATCGAACAGATGCGCGTGGAACCGGAAAGCCTCTTCTATCACTACAACGTCTCACAGGTCGGCGCCGTCCTTTCGGGCGCCAACAACAACGGCCTCCATTCAGCCAATGGCATCACCGCCATGTTCATTGCTACGGGCCAGGATGTGGCGAACGTTTCCGAATCGTCCGCCGGCATCATCTACGTTGAGTTGACCCCAGATAATGACATGTATATCTCCATCACCATCCCCTCCCTGATCGTTGCCACCTATGGCGGCGGCACCGGACTGGCGACGCAGCGTGAGTGCCTGGAGCTGCTAGGCTGCTGGGGCACGGGCAAGGTCCACCGTCTGGCGGAAATTGTGGCTGGCGTCGTCTTGGCTGGTGAGATCTCGTTGGCCTCAGCTATCTCATCAAGTGATTGGGTGTCAAGCCACGAAAAGTTCGGTCGCAACCGCTAATATATATATAGAGGTCAAGTGATCGCTCATGAAACAGGCCGTTCCTTCCTCCATCGATGAGCTTCAGCAGGCACTGGCCCAACAAGCCTACGTCAGCGACCGCGGCCTGGCTACTGCAATCTTCCTAGCCCTACAATTACGCCGGCCGCTGTTGCTGGAGGGCGAAGCCGGAGTAGGCAAAACGGAGGTGGCCAAAGTCTTGGCGACCTTGTTGGCGCGGCCGCTCATCCGCCTGCAATGCTATGAGGGGCTAGACATCACCACCGCGGTCTACGAATGGAACTACACCCGCCAGATGCTCCAGATTCGTCTCATGGAGGCTGCAGGCCGCGCGCACATGGAGACGGCCCAACAGGATCTCTTCAGTCCTGACTTCCTGCTCAAACGTCCCTTGCTGCAGGCCATCGATGGCAGCGCCGGTCCCGCGCCTGTGCTGCTAATCGACGAGCTTGACCGCGCCGACGAAGAGTTCGAGGCGTTTCTCCTCGAGTTGCTCTCCGATTTCCAGATTACCATACCGGAGCTGGGTACCATTAAGGCGGTCGAGCCGCCCATTGTCGTGATCACATCGAACCGCACGCGCGAGGTCCACGACGCGCTGCGCCGCCGCTGTCTCTACCACTGGATCGACTATCCCTCATTTGATAAGGAGTATGCGATCGTCCAGGCCAAGGCGCCAGCCGCGCCCGCCAGGCTGGCCCGCCAGGTGGTCGCATTTGTGCAGGAGCTCCGGCGCCAGGAGCTCTACAAGCAGCCAGGCGTGGCCGAAACCCTGGACTGGATCGCCGCGCTGGTTGCGCTCGATCAGCAGGCCTTGACCCCCGAAGTCGTAGCTGACACCATGGGCACACTCCTCAAATATCACGAGGATGTGCTTTATCTACAGCGCGGGGCAATGGGACAGGTACTGGAACGGGTGACGCGCGCGTCCAACAGCTATGAGTAGGCAGACCCGTTCCGCCGCTGATGAGACTACCGTGAACGGCAACTTGCTCCACCAGTGTGTCCTGTTCGGTCGCCTCCTGCGTGCAGTGGGGATTCCAGTAACCCCCGCTCAAATCGTCGATCTCGCTCACTCTCTTTCGCTCTTCGACATTGCGCGTAAAGAGGACTTTCGCCTCTGCGCCCGCGCGATCTTGGTGAAGCGAAAGGAACATCTGGCGCCTTTCGAAGCCGCGTTCGAGCTCTTTTGGCAACGACGTCTGGACAGCAAGCCGCTTCAGGTGCACGAGAACGGGCCAACCCAGAACGGCTCGGCCCGGGCCACGTACGGCGGAGCGGAGACAACGGATGCAGCCGCCGCGCAGGGCACACACCGGGCCCTTACCTACAGCCACATGGAAATCCTGCGCCGCAAGGATTTCGCACAGTTAAGTGACAGGGAGCTGGCCCAAATTCGCCGCATGATGGCCGCGCTGGCCTGGCAGCCGCAACCGCGGCGCACGCGCCGGTTGGTGAAAGCACAAAAAGGCCGCCGCCTTGACCTGCGCCGCACACTGCGCCAAAATTTGCGTCATGGCGGCGATCTCCTACGTCTGGCCTACCGCGAGCGCAAGAGACGGCGGCGCTCATTGATTGTGCTCTGTGACATCAGCGGCTCGATGGAACGATACAGCCGTGTGCTGTTGCAGTTTCTGTACGTGATTACCAGGCGGCTGGATCGCGTCGAGACATTTGTGTTCAGCACCCGCCTGACCCGCATCAGCCGTCTACTACGGCGCTATAGCGTGGACGCCGCGCTGGACAGGGTGCAAGCAGCCGCGACCGACTGGGGAGGTGGCACACGGATTGGGGGCGCAGTCCATACCTTCAACCGGCAGTGGCTACGGCGACTGCCCACCCAACAGGCCGTGATCCTGATGGTAAGCGATGGTTGGGACAGGGGCGACGTTGACCTGTTGGCTGTAGAGATGGAACAGCTACACCGTAACAGCTACCGGCTCATATGGCTGAATCCCTTGCTCGGCGCACCCGATTACCGGCCTCTCGTGCGGGGCATCCAGGCGGCGCTGCCCCACGTAGATGATTTCTTGCCAGTTCACAACCTGACGAGTCTGGAACAACTGGCTCGCGTGTTGGAAGAAGTGTAGGTCGGCTGCATGCTGGTTGGGACGAAGTACGACAATGGCTCACTGCGGCATAGTGAAGGATGATGAGGGAAAAATGCGAACATTGTTGCCAGCGATCGACAGCTGGCGCGCCCAAGGAAAAGCAGTGGCCCTGGCGACGGTCGTGAAGCTCTATGGCTCCGCGCCCGTGCCCCTCGGCTCCAAAATGGCCGTGTCATCTGCCGGGGAGATGGTCGGCTCCGTCAGCGGCGGCTGTGTGGAAGGCGCGGTTGTGCAGGAAGCGCTGGAAGTACTGCAGGTTCACCGTCCCCGCCTGCTCCGTTACGGCATCAGCGACAAACTCGCGCAGACGGTGGGATTGGCTTGCGGCGGGACGATCGAAGTATTCGTAGAAGAGATCTGACAAAGACCACAACCCACTATGAACCCGATAGTTTCTTCCTTTGAGGCCGCGGTGCGCGCACGGCGGCTGGTGGGGATGGCAACCGTACTGGACGGCCCGTTGGCCGGCCAGAAGTTGCTGTTGTGGCCTGATGGCCGGAGTGAAGGCAACCTGGGCAACCCCCTGCTCGACTGTGCAGCCCAAGAACGGGCCCGTACGCTCTTTGCTGAGCTGCGGGCTGAGCGCCTGACGGTGGACACAGCCGCCGGACCTGTCCAACTCTTCATTGATGTCCAGCCGCCGCCACCGCGGCTAATCATCGTCGGTGCTGTCCACGCTGCCATTCCATTGGCGACAATCGCCAAGACGCTGGATTTCGAAACCTATGTGGTGGATTCACGCACGGCCTTTGCCACACCAGAGCGCTTTGCCCATGTAGATCGGTTGATCACACGCTGGCCTGCTGACGTGCTGGCGGAGCTAGGCATCGACGAAACAACCTGTATCGTCGTGTTGACCCACGACGAGAAGATCGACAACCCAGCATTGGCCGTTGCCGTGCGCAGTCCAGCCCGCTATATCGGCGCGCTGGGCTCACGACGTACGCACGCCCAGCGCGTGGCCGCGCTGCAGGCGCTGGGCGTCGATGACGCGGCCATTGCCCGTATTCATAGCCCCATCGGCCTCCCAATTGGCGCCCGCCGGCCAGAGGAGATCGCTCTTTCGATCATGGCGGAGATTATCGCCGTATTGAACGGTGTAGAGGAGGTAGCCCAATGAACACGCAAGAGATTTTGGAGAAACAAAAACAATACCTTTGGCCCAACCACATCCTGTACTATACGGAGCCGCTGGCGTTGGAGCATGGTGAGGGGCTCTATGTCTGGGATGTAGAAGGGCGGCGCTTCCTCGATTTCTTCGGCGGCATCTTGACGACTAGCGTCGGCCACAACCACCCATTGGTCATCGCGCGCGTGCGCGAGCAGGTGGGTAAGCTCATCCACTCCTCTACGCTCTATCCCAATGAGAACCACGTGCGTCTGGCGGAGAAGCTGGCCGAGCTTACGCCGGGGCAGCTCCAAATGTCCTTCTTCACCAACTCAGGCAGCGAAGCCAACGAAACTGCCATGGTCGCGGCCCAGGTCTACACTGACAACCGGGACATGATTGCCCTGCGCCATGCCTACAGCGGCCGTACCCAGCTTGCCATGAGCGTGACCGCACACTCCACCTGGAAGCTAGGCAAGACCTTCAGCCCGGACATCAAACACGCTGTGAGCCCATACTGCTATCGCTGCCCGCTCAAACTGACCTACCCCACGTGCGATATCGCCTGCGCCCAGGACATCGAGGATGTCATCCGTACCACCACGTCGGGCCGCATCGCCGCATTCATGGCGGAGCCGATTCAGGGTGTAGGTGGCTTCATCACGCCGCCAGACGAATACTTCAAGATTGCCGTTGAGATTGCACGGCACTACGGCGGCGTCTTTATCTGTGACGAGGTGCAGACAGGCTTTGGTCGCACAGGCACCCACTGGTTTGGCATCTCCCATTGGGGCGTTGAACCGGAGATCATGACCATGGCCAAGGGCATCGCCAATGGATTTCCCATGGGTAACACCATAACCACCGCGGAGATTGGCAAAGCCATGGTCGGAAAGGGGCTCACGCTTAGCACCTTCGGCGGCAACCCCACTTCGACTGCCGCGTCCCTGGCTACCATTGAAGCAATGGAGAGCGAGGCGCCGCCGGCACAGGTGGACGATGTGGGCGCCCATCTACGCGCCGGGCTTGAGAAACTGTGGGATCGCTATCCCCTCATGGGCGATGTACGCGGCAAGGGACTCATGCAGGGGATCGAGATGGTGGCCGACCGCAAGAGCAAAGAACCTGCCCCGGCAGCGGTGAACCAGCTGTTTGAAGAGACCCGGGCACGCGGCCTGCTCATTGGCAAAGGTGGGCTGCACAGCAACGTGATCCGGATTGCACCCCCCTTGACGGCGACCAAGGAGCATGTTGAAGAGGCGCTCGAAATCCTCGACCACGCTTTGGCGGCTGTCCACGAAACGTGGAGCGTGAGCTAGACAATCTGGCTAGGGCGCGTGAACGGTGGTGGAGCGTCCTTGCCAGCATTGAAAGGCATCTTTGATCACCTGGCGCGAATCAGGAGAGACGGCGTAGTTGTCCAGCTGTGCCATTGGCACCCATGCCACTGCGGTAACGTCGTCCGACGCCACGGCCTCGCCGCTGACATAGGTTGCCCAGAAATCGACCACGACATAGTGATATTCCACGTTCCCTTCGGCGTCACGCTGGATGGGCTCGAAGATCCCTGCAATGCCACCCAGTTCAGCTTCGACCAGACATTCCTCGCGCAGCTCGCGACGCGCGCCATCGGCAAGCGTTTCCCCCAAATCCAGCAGCCCACCCGGCAACCCCCAGGCGCCGGCCCGTGGCGGCTGGCCACGCCGTACAAGCAAGACTTGACCAAGATGGTTGAAGACGGCTACACCAACTCCCACCAGGGGAGCGTCTGGGTAGTAACGGCGGGCTCTGATCGGATAGGTTGGCTCTTTCATGTGGCTGCCATTCTAACAGGCGCGTAAGAGGTCATGGCTACGCACGGCAGGTAAGGACTGTAGACCTAAGGTGTCCGTGTCAGGATTACACGTCAGGTCCACGCCGTGACGATTGCGGGTAGCTGCAGCAGATCCGTGATTTCCGCGTCGGGTACAATCTGCCCGCCATACTGCTCATTCTCCACGGCAACCTGAGCTGCAGTCTCGCCGCGTACCAACACGGCCTGCGAACCCAGATCGATGGCGCCCTTGATGTCATTCACCAGGCTGTCGCCAACGACAACCACCTCGTAGGGCAGCACGCGCCAGTGGTCAAGGACGATCTGGAAATATCGTGTGTCCGGCTTGCGGTATTCAACGCTACCGCTGCAAAGACAGAGATCGAAGTATTCGCGAATTCCCAGATAATCAATCGTGCGTTGAAAGACGCGGTCACAGTTATAGTTGGCCAGGAGCGCCATTTTGTATCCCTGGCTACGCAAGGTCTCCAACAACTCGCGGGCGCCTGGGCGCAACTTCCATGCCGTCATCTCCGGGGCATAGAAGAGATCCACCGCCGTGCGCAGGACAGCCGGATCCATGCGGCTGGCTGGATAGCCGAAAAACTGGAGCAGAAAGCTCATGGCGTCGTCAGCTAGATGTTCCTCCCGCTCTTCTTCCGATTTTTCTTCGGCAAAGCGACGAGTCTCAATTATGTTGGTATGGAAGTTGTCGGGGAGGTCCATCCCAGTTGAGCGCATATATGCCTCAGCCGCCCGAGCCCCTTCCTCCCATAAGCGCGCGACCAGCTGCGTTGGCGTGGCCAGCGTGTAATCAAAATCGAAGATGATCCCCTGCACCAGGCCGGGCATCACTTTCTCATCTTCGCGCAGGCCCGGAAAAAAGTCAGCCTGAAGTTGCGCCAGCTGCCCTTCGTCGAGCAGCGCCGCGTCCATCTCATCAATATCGTCGTGGACCGGCGCTGTCTGCTTTGGCTCCGGCTGCGGGCCAAATAGCGCATACATCTCCTCGGAGGTTAAGGTACGGCCTTGGGCGCGCACGCGCGCCAGAAAGCGTTCCTTTTCCTCCGGCGTTAACGGCTCCTGGCCCGGACGCAAATCAGTGCCATCCAGGCGATCTTCGTCAGATGATCCCATAACATGACAAGATACTCTTTTCCCGGTCACAGCGCAAATTCCCGCGATCCATCCCGGTCAGAACTCTCATCCACTTTGAGCACTGGCCGGCATGGGACAGAATCTGCAATTGGTGAGATCGCCTGTCACGCGTTCCGTGGATTCTGGATGGCAGCTAGGAAATGCATTGTGCAGTAGGCCATCGTCAGAAACCCGGCAAAGAGCAAGGTCACAACCACAGCCCGCGGGTGATCGAAGGGCGTGACAAACTGGAAGAGTAGCTCGCGCGCAATGCCGATTGGATCGACCAGAACATCCCAACTGTTCCAACGCTGGAAACGACCCAGGTAGATGCCAAAGCCACCGGCAAATAAAGTCGCCAACACAACACACCAGCCGGCGATGCGGCCATACCATGCCGTCACCAACCCCTGCACCAGCCACAGGGAGGCAAAGCCTAGGACGAGCCCGTTCCACGCGTAGGAAAACAACAGGATCGTGTCATACCACAGCGGCACACGATCGCGCACGCCCAGATGCATCAGGTCGCTGACGATATAGGGTGCGTTGGGAAAGAAGAGCAGCCACAGGCCAAAGAGTGCCAGGTGTGTGATGCCTGGGCGCCTGCTCTGCCGGCTCGGATAGGACATGGCCAGCGCCAGCGCGAGTGGGATCCAGGCCAGCAGAAGATTCCAATTGAGAAAGAAGAAGCGCGTCGTATCCGCGTACCAGACT
Source organism: Caldilineaceae bacterium (assembly GCA_019455155.1). Taxonomy (GTDB): domain Bacteria; phylum Chloroflexota; class Anaerolineae; order Caldilineales; family Caldilineaceae; genus JACFMY01. The sequence goes on along the minus strand of JACFMY010000038.1, from coordinate 16,982 downwards.
CGCGCCAGATAGATGCTTACACTCATTGCCGATGACATGGCCAGTGTGGAAAGGAGCATCCATGGCATGGGCGAAGGTGTCCATGAGATCGTTCGCTCGGGAATCAACTCATATTTCATAGCGTAGTCGTTGCCTCTTACAGGGACTAATGGGGAAAGCAGCAGACCAAGCGAGCCGGGTAGCGCATCCTTGCCGGCCTGGTGCCATCATATCATGCAAACGAGTGAGCAGTCCGGCCAGTTCCGATCCGCGACGAGCCCCGTCAAGCAGCCAACGCAACTACGCTGCCAGGGACCGCGACGCTGGCTGGCCTCAGCGGAAACGCTGGCCCAGGCTCGCTTTTCTCCCCAACACGGCGCACAATTGACAGAGCGCCAGCCTGCACATAATATCAGAACCACGCCCGCTTGTATCTAGCCCTGTGCCCAATAAGGAAGCGTTCATGGCCTACACAGTGCAAATCGGCGCCATCCGTTGTCACATTCTAAGCGACGGTCTTCACTACGTGGATGGCGGCGGCTTTTTCGGTCTTGTCCCCCGCGTTATGTGGCAGCAGGTCATTGAACCAAACGAAGCAAACCTGGTGCCGTGTGACTCGCGAGCCCTCCTCATTGAGTCCGATGCTGGACTGATTCTGGTCGACGTTGGGAACGGCGACAAGCTGGCACCGAAAGTGCGCCAGCGGCTGGGTCTCCAAGAGCGCAACTTGCGTCTGGTGGGTGAGCTGGCGCGTGCCGGCTACCGCCCTGAAGCCGTGGATATCGTACTCTTTACGCACTTTCACGGTGACCACATAGGCGGCGCCACGCGCTGGGATACCGAGGACGGTACCCCGGGACCAGTTGTGCCCACCTTTCCGCGGGCGCGCTATATTGGCCAGCGGCTTGAGTTGGCCGACGCCAGTTTCCCAAACGAACGCACCGCCGCTACCTACCCGGCCGATAACTTCCGGCCCTTGTTGGAACGTAAGATGTTGGAGATTGTAGACGGTCCGCAGCGTCTGGCGGCCGGCGTTCACACCGAAATCACGCCGGGACACACAGCCGCCATTCAGGCCGTGTGGGTGGAGGACAAAGGCGAGAGCCTACTCTTTCTGACCGACGCGGCCAGTTGGGCAGTCCATCTCGAACGGTTGGCCTGGGTGCCCGCGTTCGATATTCTGCCCATGACGAGCATTGAAACGAAACGGGCCCTGCGACAGGCGGCAGCCGCGCGCGAGGCGCTTGTTGTCTTCCAACATGATCCTCAGGTAGTCGCTGGCCGTCTCGTTCCGGGCAAGCAAGGCGTTGTCGTAGAGCCGGTCATCACCGAGTCCGCCCACTTCGACGCCAGCCGGTAGCCATCTCCTCAAAGCAGCACCAACCAAGATCTTCTCCTGAGAGCCGGGCACAATGTGCCTGGCTAAACTTTTGTTCAGGTGGCGCGCGCGACATGGGGCGTATGGGTCAGACGATCGATCGGATAGCACCGCGATAGTTTGCCATCAAATGACCTACCAGCCTTTCGACCAAGTTGCACCAATCGACGGATGGTATTTCGGGGTATGACCTGTACTATGTTTACTAGAAAGATGCCTAGTGATTCCGGTGCACGTCACTCCTGATTCTCCGCCGCCCATCCCACGACACCGGCAACTTCGCGAATCGCCAAAGATCCACATCATGGCGACGTCATCCCTCAATAACTTTGTATGTACACGCCCAGTGCGTTTACAGAAACGTTGGTTGGTTGGTTGGTTGGTTGGGACAGTCGATTCAATTCTTGCTCGTCAAGGAGGAGCAATATGATCACTATGTTCTTGAATTACATCGAGATGCTCAAGGCCCAGATCGGTCATGAAGAAGGACAGGACCTGATTGAGTACGCACTCATCATCGTTCTCTTCGTGCTGCTTGCCGTTGTTGGTCTGAGCACGCTGGCGCCGGCCGTCAGCGCCCTGTGGGAAAGCATCGCCGGTCAGTTGAGCGCCTAACTCAGACAGCCTTCCGTAAATGGGGACAGCCTGAAAAGGCCATTTGCTCCGCTGTCCCCCCGACAGCGGAGACCACAATCGAGGTTACCATGTCACTGCGCATGGAACGCGAATTGGGGCAGGATTTGGTTGAGTATGCGCTGGTCCTGCCTCTTTTTCTGCTACTAATCCTGGGAATATTCGAATTCAGTCTTCTGTACTTTCAGTACGTCACAGTGGCGAACGCGGCCCGCGAGGCAGCCCGTGCCGGCATTGTGACGCCTACAGAGAGCTGTGATCAGGGGTGCATCGATAGCCGTGTTAGAGATGCCGCCCGCAGGTTGACAGCAGGACTCGCCCAGGATGATCTCAACGTGGTGATTACACATCCGTCGCTTGATGTCATTCGTGTGGACGTTTCGTACGCTACGGCACTGACGACACAACCGCTCATTCAGGCGGTGGGAGGCGATGGATCGTTAACGCTACGTTCATCTGCTTCAATGCATCGCGAACGGTAGACAGACGAACAGGCGGGAAAGCCCGGAAAAACTATGGGACGGTTACGAGGATTTATTTGGCTGGCGGCCGGCGTCGTGCTTGCGCTGCTAGCTGGGTTGGTAGCGTACGCGACACTCACACGCGTCGCACAGGCGCCACAGGAACAAGAGGTGACGTCTGCGATGGTCCCCGTGGTGGTTGCCAGCTACGGTATTCCAGTCCGCACGCTTCTCACGGTTGAACATCTCCAGGTGGTGGAAATGCCGGCTGACGTCGTCCCGAGCAACGCGGTTCGCTCGGTCGAAAGCGCGATTGGCAACATCACGACCATGGAGCTATCTCCGGGTGAGCCGATTCTGACGCAGCGGCTCCTCAATCCCAACGTGATCGCAAAAAACGGCCGTGATGCTTTGGTATTGGTCGAAGAACAGGTATTGATGGCGATTCCGGCCCAGGATTTGCTTAGCCGGGTGGGCATCCTCAAACCAGGTGACCATGTCGACCTGCTCTTCTCGCTGGACTTTCCTATTAATCGAGGCGTCGGTGCCTCAGAGGGCCCTAACGATACGGAGCAGGCCACGTTTGATCTGTTACAGAACGTCACCATCGCCGCGTTAGTCGGCAACATTGGGGTATCTGAAGAGGAAGTTGCGTCAGAAGCAGTACAGCAGAGCAGTTTGCCAGACTCCGTGCTGGTTACGCTTTCGCCTCAAGATGCACTAACGCTGAAGTACGTGATGGATGCTGGCGGCATCATCGATATTGTCCTGCGCTCCCCTGGTGTGGAACGACCTTTCACCATAGATCCGGTCGACGTGGACTACCTGATCAATCGTTACCGAATCCCCACTGGACCCGGTCGCTGAGCATGCAGGCTACACCTGAGCCAATCAGGTGCGACGATAGGAGGCTAAGTTGGCGCGTTTAGGTCCAGGCGACACGCTACGAATTCTATTAATCGCCGAGCGCGAAGGCCTGCGTGAACAAATCGGTCAGATTCTAAACCAATACGCAGGCGACCACCGCTTGTTCTGGGTAGCTCAGGCTGAGCTGGCAGGAAAACGGGCCGAAGATCTCCTGCCCCACCTCATCCTCGTGGACGACGGACTCAGCGGCGCGGCGACCCCAACCGTTGTCAAGCAGCTGGTGGCCCTGGCGCCGGGCGCTGCCGTCCTCGTCATGGTCGACGAGCACGGTATGGGCGTGGCACGCCAGGCGGTCTTGAGCGGCGCGCGCGGCTTCGTCATCAAACCGCTGGTAGCGGAAGAGTTTTGGTCCACCATCTACCAGCTGTTGGTCCAGGCCCAGAACAGCAACGAGGAGAAGACAACAGACAGCAACAACGGCCGTGTCATTGTCTTCGTGGGCCCCAAAGGGGGCACCGGCCGTACTATGATCACCGTCAATTCGGCGATCAGTCTCCACCAACAGACAGGACAATCGGTGGTGCTGATTGACGCCGATTTCAGTGCCCCCGCTCTTGACGTCGTATTGAATCTTGACGCTGACCGTGACATCAGCCTTTTGTTGGCCCGGATTGCGCGGCTCGACCGGGAGTTGGTCGAGAGCGTCTTGATGCATCATTCTTCTGGCCTCCGGGTTTTGCTGGCGCCGCCCCCTGGCTATGTGTCCCTGGAGATGTCGCTCCCCCAAATCGACCAGATCATCGCCTGCCTGCGCGAAATGTATGATTGGGTCCTCGTCGATCTCGGCCTGCCGCTCGACGAAAACAACTTTGCGTTCCTGGACAGCGCCGACCGTATCGTCATGACTGTCCTGCCAGAGATGGTCTGTCTCCGGAACACGCGACTCATGCTTGACCAGATGCATGGCCGCGGGTATCCCGATGACAAGGTCTGGGTTGTGCTCAACCGTGCGACCATTAACGGCGGCATCAGCAAACGGGACATTGAGGACCGTCTACATATGCGGATTCGCCATACTGTGCCCGACGACCAGCCACTTGTCAGCTTCAGCGTCAATCGTGGCGTGCCCCTCGTCGTGAGCAATGAGCGAAGCGCAGTGGCCAAGGCCGTGCGCGAGCTGGCCGAACAGTTCGTCGACGATCATACAGCCAAGACTCCGCCTTCGGACACAGATCCCGTAAGCGTCAACCTCTTGCAAAGGGTGTTCAGACGCTTTGGCTCGGTCAACGCGTAGCTCTTCGCCGCGTCGTCCAGGCCATTTTTATGAATGAGGTGAAGCGTGATAGGACCGTTGGTAACAGGCATCCTGGCGGCGATGGCAGTGTTTATGCTGTTTTTTGCCATTCAACGCCTCCTGCCTCACGGTGACGAAACAGAAGAACGGCTTCGGGAATATGGCCTGACCGAGTATGTGCACTCGGGGAAGCGGCCCGAAGAAACTCCGCCAAAAGAGCGGCAGCGCTTTGCCTTCGTTGAACGCCTGCTTCACGGTTATGGCATCGCCGACAAATTGGCCAATATGCTGGCCAAGGCAGACGTGCCACTGACCGCCGCGGAGTTTGTCGTCGTTCTTCTGATAGCGGGCATCCTGGGGTACGGCCTTGGATCGTTCCGGCTCAACCCTGTCATCGGACTTGGCCTGGGTGCAATCTTCGCCTCCCTGCCGATCTTCTACTTGCGCTTCATGCAGTCGCGGCGACGTAACGCGTTTATCAATCAGCTCCCGGATGTGCTGACGCTTCTCGTGGGCTCGCTGCGGGCCGGCTACGGGCTATCCCAGGCGATCGAGTTGGTAGCCCGTGAAGTGTCGCCGCCCTCATCCAAGGAGTTTGGCCGTGTGATGCGTGCCATAAGTCTGGGGCTGCCCCTCCAGCGCGCGCTGGACAATATGGCGCAGCGGATCGAGAGTGACGATCTTGACCTGGTCGTGACCGCGATCAATGTGCAGTATGAGATGGGTGGCAATCTGGCCACCGTACTTGATACCATCAGCGAGACCATTCGCGAGCGCGTGCGTGTTCTACGCGAAGTGCGCACGCTTACCGCCCAGCAGCGCCTGACCGGCACTATCCTCGCGCTGATTCCTGTTGGCCTGGCCGTGCTGCTTGCCGTCATGCGGCCCGGATATTTCGACCCGTTCTTTGAGCCTGGCTGGCCCCGCATCATGCCAGCCGCAGCCGTTGTCATGATGATGATCGGCTTCTTCCTGATTCGTAAGATCGTGGACATCAAGGTCTAGGTACCCTGTAGCAGACGATTGGAGCAAAGAGCCGTGTTGTTCAGCCTCCTCGATGGAAGCACATCTGGAATGATATTCGCCGCACTGATCAGCGCAGCGACGATCGCGATATGGTTTGCTCTAGCACCTGCTCGGCCCGCGCGCACCGTCACCAGTCGCCTTGATGGCTTTGTCGATCGCAGCGATCTGGTTGACGCCGCAGACATGGAACGTTCGTTTGCGACACGAGCTGTGGCGCCCATTGTCCATCGCATTCTCCAGGCGCTCGGCAGCCTGCTGCCAAACCGCAACCTGGAAAAGGTCAACGAGGTACTGCTCAGGGCAGGAAGCCCCGGCAACCTGGGTCCCCTGGACTACGTTGGGCTGCGTATCATACTCGGCGCTGCGGCCGGTGTGGGTTATTACGTGGCCATGGGTCACAGTGAACCGATCCTCGTGGCCATGCGCAATGCCGTGGTTGCCGTCTTTGCCGGCTACATGCTGCCAAAGTTCTGGCTAAGCCAAAAGGTTAAGAAACGACGCACTGAGATCGCGCGCGCGCTTCCTGATGCGTTGGATATGTTGACGATCGGCGTGGAAGCTGGCCTGGCCTTCGAATCCGCGCTGCTAAGAGTAGGCGATCAATGGAATAACGCACTTAGTCAGGAGTTCCGTCGTGTTGTCAGTGAGATGCGCGTCGGTGTTCCACGGAACGAGGCACTGCGCCGTATGGCTGACCGCAACGGCGTGGAGGATCTGAGCACTTTTGTCGCCGTGCTGATCCAATCCAATATGCTAGGGGTTAGCATCGCACAGGTGCTTCACACCCAGGCAGACCAGATGCGCATCAAGCGAAGGCAGCACGCCGAAGAACAGGCACACTCCGCCACAGTCAAGATCGTGGTCGTGCTGGTCTTCTTTATCTTGCCATCGCTCTTTATTGTCATTCTGGGGCCGGCGGTGCCACGTATCGCCAAAATGCTACAGAGCGTTACCGTACCTTAGGGGCTGAAATGGCTGCAACAATTGGCTCGCGATCAAGCGTAATCGAAGATCCACAATACCGGCAGGCAGCGTCCTACCTGCACTCAGGACAGTGGGATCAGGCGATCCGGCTCCTGGAAGATCTCCGCTCGCATCACCCCGACGACAAACGAATCGAGCGGATGTTAGAGGACGCGCGCTTCAAGGCCAACCTTGAGGGTCAAACGACCATCAAAGAAAAACGATGGATCGTGCCGTGGCGGCCAATTGCCATGCGTGTATTGATCCTGCTTACTGCCGTGCTTGTCATTGGCTTGGGGTTCGGCATCATGCGCTTCCGTGTTTTGCCCATGATCGCTTCCATCCAAGAAGAATATCGTAGAGATCAGCTCCTCTCTGCGGCCAAGTCCTTTCTGGCTGGCGGCGATCTGGATGCCGCGCAGGAGAAATTCCAGGCCTTGCTGACCCTGGAACCAGAAAACACCGACGCGCTGGCCGGCCTGGAAGAAATCGACAGACAGCGCGATCTGTTCCAGCGCTACAACGAAGCAGTGGCCGCAGAGAATGCCGGCCAATCAGAGCTGGCCATGGCTCTATTCAATGACCTGCAGCTCATGGCTCCAGGCTACCGGGATGTCAACAATCACATTCTCGGCCTGCGGCATAAGGAGGAGCTGACAGCCCTCTTCAACCGGGCCAGCACGTTGCGTGCGCTCGGCATGGAATCTGATGCTATCGAGACTCTGCTACAGATCCAGTCCCTCGACGTGAACTACCGCCGCGCCGAGGTGGACGATCTACTCTTTGCGTTGAATCTCAAGCAGGGTCAGCGCATCGTTACCCAGACGCCGCCAGTGGTAGCAGAGCTGCCCATTGCGCTGGAGCACTTCAACAACGCGCTCCAGAAAAAACCCAATGACGCGACAGCCCTGATCGAAGCTCGCCTCGTGGTCAATTTCCTGGATGGGAAAGAGGCGTTCGATCGCGGCTATTGGAGTGAAGCCGTCTACCGGCTGCGCACCGTCTACCAGGAGCGCCCCAACTATCTCAGCGGCGCGCTCATCAACCTGTTCTATCAGGCCCTGCTGGCGGCCGGCGATTTGCATCAGGCCAATAACAATCTCCTGGACGCCTACGAGATGTATCGCCAGGCCGTGGACCTGCCCCTAATCGATACGGTCTCTGCCCAGGGTAAACTCAATGCCCTGATCCCAATCTTGACACCGACGCCGACCCCGACGCTGACTCCGACACCCGCGCCCACCGCGACGCCGGCGCCCAGCGCCACACCGACGCCAACCGCCACACCCAGGCCGCTGATTGGCTTCCGCAATCGCATCGTCTTCAAATCAGACAATCCAGATCAGCCCGGATTCTGGGCAATGAACCCCGACGGCACGAACCGCGAGTTCCTGGGAGACTTCAAGCTGTACGAACCCCAGTTCGATGCCCTGCGCGAATCCGAGCGCTTCTCACCTGACAAGCGCTATCGCGTGTACACCGCAGACGTCGATAAGAACCCCCAAATCATGATGGAATTGCCCATCGATCCCAAGTGGGGGCAGCTACCGCCAAAAGTCGTGACCCGTCTCACGGGTATGGCCTACGACCCGGTCTGGTCTCCTGACGGCTCATGGATCGCCTTTGCCACGCAGGAGAACACCAGCGACGACATCTGGGTTGTCCGGCCCGATAGCTCAGAAGTAAAAGCGCTTATCAACAATGATTGGGAATGGGATAAACATCCATCGTGGTCACCAGACGGTTCCCGCATCGCCTTCTTCTCGAACCGTTTCGGCGTCACACAGATCTTCGTCATGAACAGTGAAGGACAGGATGTCCGCAACATCAGCAACGTACCGTGGCCCGAATATGATCCAATCTGGGTGAAATGACCATGTTGAACACAAGACGTCCCACTGACCCCGATCCACGCTTCAAGCCAGCGCGTCTGCCGAATGAACGGATGAATGGCAACACTGCCAGCAATTCGTTCCTGACCATACGGGATCGGATCCAGCAGCGGCTGCTGGCGGAGGTTAGCCCAAGCGCCACCCAAGGCGATTCCACAGAGGTGCGCCGGGTCGTAGAACGGCTCTTTGCGGAAACGGTCGCCGAGCTGGGTCTACCGTTAAGCCGCTCAGAACGCACAGAGCTCTTTGACCAGGTCGTCGCGGACATTCTCGGACTCGGCCCGTTGGAGACGCTGCTTCAAGATGAGTCCATCACCGAAGTCCTGGTGAACGGGCCCGGCAATATCTTTGTGGAACGCGGGGGCAAGCTGGAGCAGTCCGACGTCAAGTTCCGGGACAACGAAGATGTCATGCGCATTGTAGAGCGAATCGTAGCGCCGCTTGGCCGCCGCGTCGACGAAAGCAGCCCATTGGTCGATGCTCGTCTGCCGGATGGCTCCCGTGTCAACGTGATTATCCCGCCCCTCTCGCTCATCGGCCCCTGTATCAGTATCCGTAAATTCCCCAAACACAAGCTGACGCCGGAAGAGCTGATCAAGAAGGGCGCGTTTACCCCCGGAATCGCCGAGTTCCTAAAGGCATGTGTGAAGGCCCGGCTCAATGTCGTCGTATCTGGCGGTACAGGTACTGGTAAGACAACCATCCTGAACGCCCTTTCGTCGTTCATTCCTGATGGCGAGCGTATCGTGACCATTGAGGACGCGGCCGAATTGCGGCTCCAGCAGATTCATGTCGTGCGGCTGGAAGCTCGCCCCGCCAATATTGAAGGCAAGGGCCAGATTACCATTCGCCAGCTGGTCATTAACTCTCTGCGTATGCGTCCAGACCGCATTGTCGTCGGTGAGGTCCGTGGCGGTGAGGCGTTGGACATGTTGCAGGCCATGAACACCGGCCACGACGGTTCGTTGACCACCGTCCACTCCAACAACGCCCGCGACACCTTGCACCGCGTAGAAACCATGGTGCTCATGGCGGGCATGGACCTGCCCCTGCGGGCGATCCGTGAGCAGATCGCGTCGGCTTTTGACGTCATCGTTCACCTCGCGCGTCTGGCCGATGGCGCTCGTAAAGTCGTGCAGATCTCGGAAGTTCAAGGCATGGAAGGAGATGTCATTGTCATGCAGGACATCTTCCAATTTGTGCAAACCGGGGTGGACAACGGCAAGGTTCAAGGGTATTTCACGCCGACTGGCGTGCGCCCGAAATTCTACGATCAGTTGGAAGCGGCTGGGCTCTATATCCAGCCGTCGACCTTTATGCCGTCCGAGCCGATGCGGACAAGACGGTAGGTGAACTATGGCTCCTGCACTGCTAACAGGTGATGTGCAATTCAACGAGATCACGGGCGCATCAACACTGGCCGAGGTCATGTCCGCGGTCGACTACCAGGTGCAGGCAGGCCAGATCTCTCACATGCGTCCGCTTGCCACGGGCTTCTCCCCCCTAGACGATGTCTTGAACGGCGGGCTGCGGCCAGGCGATATGCTGGTCGTGGGTGGACCATCCGGCGTCGGCAAGACCATCTTCGCCATGCAGATGGCGCGCAATGCTGTCGTGCAGGATCCCACTGCACAGGTCATGTACATCTGCTACGAGCATGATCGTGCCCACCTGATGCTGCGCCTGCTCTGCATGGAGAGTGCGGCCATGGGCCGCGACGACAACGCGTTGACCCTCCGCAAACTGTCGAACCTGATGCTGGACAGCAACGGGAGCGGTGCTAGCGGATTGGTTAGCCAGCTGTCATCGCATCCTCGCCATGGACCTGTAATCCAGAGCATCTCCCGCTATGCCGACCGCTTCCAGCTGGTCAAGGCCAGTGGCGCCATGACAACCCTCGATCAGATCCGCCTGTGGGCTCGCCGTCTGGTCGCGCTTGGACCCCAGACCCTCATGATCGTCGACTATCTCCAAAAGGTACCCGTCGACGTGACACCATCCCTCCAGGAAATCGAGGTCACGACATACCTCGCACAAGGTCTCAAAGAGCTGGCCATGAGCGCAGGCACGAGGCTCCTGGTCATTGCCGCTGCGGACCGGACCGGCCTGCAGTCCAAACGACTGCATCTGCACGACATGCGCGGCAGCTCTGCCATCCAGTACGAGGCCGACATCGGCCTTGTCCTGAACAACAAATACAACATTGTGTCCCGAGAACATATCGTCTACAACCCGACACTGGCCGAGGCAATGCGGAACTGGGTTGTGATGAGTGTAGAGAAGAATCGTTCTGGCCGTAACGGGATCGATATGGAGTTTCAGCTGAGTGCGGCCAATTTCCATTTCGATCCAAGGGGGGATTATGTGCGCGACCGGCTCATCGACGACCGCATCACGCTTCAATAGACTCAGGATGCAGCCCCAGCTCTCCAAAATACGGCGCCTGGCGGATGAAGGAGGCTCGAATCTGGTGGAGATCGCGCTTGTCACCGTCCTGATCTTTTCCATGGTGGCCGCCGTGGTCGATTTTGGCGGCGCCTACCAACACTACATTGTGCTGTTGAACGCGTCACGGGAAGGCGTGCGCATGTACGCACGGCTGCCCTGCCAGAGCGCCACACGCGTGGCCGTCGCCGACGCCGTCGTCCAGGCAGCTATCGACGAAGCGGCCGGCAGCAACGTGGAGATTCGCGCCAGCGACGTTGTGTTGAGTCCAAACGCCAGTGCCGGTTGCCCTGCTGTCGGCGTTCCCCTGGTAGTCACGGTGAACCACCGCTATCCCACCATGTTTGGCGAGATCCTGGGTTTCGGTCACATAGACATTCGAGCGGCGACCTCTATGGTCTATTCCGGTAACGATAGTTACGCAAGCCCATGAAACACTATCTTCTGCACGACCAACAAGGACAGACGCTGCTCCAGTTTGCGTTTCTTATTGTCGCGCTGTTTACCTTCGTGGCCCTGGCTGTGGACGTTGGCAACGTCTACGCCGAACGGCGCACCATGCAAAACGCAGCCGATGCAGCGGCTCTGGCGGCCGCGCGCGAGCTCTGCCTGCAAACAGGGAACGCCGCGGCGATCGCCAAGGCCAGAGATTATCTTATGCGCAACGGCGTTGCCGAGGCCGACATCCAAGCCGGCGATATCACAATCGAGGGGAATCGCGTGCGCGTTACCGCGCGCGAAACCGCCACCACCTTTATTGCCGGCTTGATCGGGATCGATACGGTCGATGTGGCGGCCGTGGCCAATTCTGCCTGTGGCGGCGCCAACTCCACCTGCAGTCTCTGGCCCATTGCCTTCGAGTATGCCATTTACGACGGCGTCCAGTGTGGCGAGTCCATGGTCATCTGGGATGCCGACAACGACAATGACAAGGTAACGTGTGAAATTGGCGGTGTACCGCGGGATATCTGTGACTGCTATGATTGTGACCTGGACGACGATGGCTCCAATGACTTTGCCGTCATGACCGATATCAGCCGCGGGTGGATGGATTTCCCAGATACATCCAGCCCTGTCTTCAAAGATTTCTGCGCCTCGAATGGCTGCGGCGCGTCGGAGCTGGCTTGCCGCCTCCTCAACGACTACACAGGACGCATTGAGCTGCCCGCCTGTATCGCCGGGCTGCGCGGTGTGAAGGCTGGGGTCAAAGATGAAGTCAATTCGCGCTCCGGAGAGTTTGTGGGCATTCCACTCTTTACTAGCATTAACTGCGGCGGCTCAGAAAGCCACTGCACGGGCAAAGAAGCTGAGTCCTACTACGTCACCAAATTTGGCTGTGTTTCGGTCTCCGGCTGGATCCATTCGTTCACGCTCAATCCGAAACCGGGTATGCCCAAGAGCTACCACAAGATCACAACCAAAGCGATTCTCGTGACCAAAGACTGCAGCGGCAAGTGCTTTGCCTCGTGTGGCGCAACGGACGGCACGCCGGCTCAGCCCTGGGAAGTGCGCGCAGCGAGCCTGATCCAATGACGACGCTGGCCCTGATCGTTTTCGCAATCGTGTGTGGGTGGGTCGCTGGCGGCCTGGCCAACTGGGCCGCCGATGTCCTGCCCCATTGGAACAGGCAGCCGCGCAGCCAACGCTGGCACACACTGCTGGTGGGACCGGCTCACCACTACTGGACGCTTCCCTGGTACATGCGTCGCCGTGGGGTCTGTCCTCACTGCGGTGAAGTCTTGAGCCGGCGGCGACCCATTGTCGAGATCGTCACCGGCGCCCTCTTTGGGCTCATGGCGGCACATTGGGGCGCTGCGGCTGTGTTGCCGCTCGGCTGGCTCTACGGCCTTTTCTTCATCACCGTTACGGTGATCGATTTGGAGCAGCGCCGCGTCTTGAATGCGATGCTCGTCCCCGCAGCCGTCTTTGTCGCCGCGATCAGCCTGCTGCCTTTCCATCCCAATCCAGCCAGTATGATCCTTGGCGGCGCGATGGGTTTCGGCCTGTTCCTTTTACTGGCCATCATCGGCCGTGGCGCGCTGGGCATGGGGGACGTCAAGCTGGCTGGCATCATCGGCATGATGACAGGCTATCCGGGCGTATTAACTGCGCTGATGGTGGGAGCGTCCCTGGGCGCGGCCGTCGCGCTCTTGTTACTGGCCACCCGTCGTGCGACACGCAAATCAACCATTGCCTACGCACCTTATCTGGCCATGGGCGGGCTGGTCGCGATCTGGCTCACGCTTGGCCCGCAGTTCTGAAACGCTGCGCAGGCTCCCCACGTCGACCGCGCGGCGACATCGCATGGAGCATCTTTCTAGGGAGAGTTAACAGGAGGCAAAGATATCATGGTACGCGTCGAAAATTTGAGCCGCCAGACCATGCTGATGAACCGAGGTCGTGTGGCAGACAATAGCTGGACACGGCTCAAAGGCTTGATCGGCGTCAAGCAACTGAGCGCCGGTGACGGGCTGGTGATTAAGCCCTGTCGCGGCGTCCATTGCATGTTTATGTCCGTCCCCATCGATGTGGTCTACGTGGACAAGCACGACCGCGTCGTAGCGGTGGACCATGTCATGCGGCCATGGTCTATTGGGCGCATCTACCGGCAAAGCCAGTATGTCGTCGAGCTACCCGCCGGAACGGCCGAGAAAAGCCGTACGATGCCCGGTGACCAGCTGGCGCTGTCGCAACTGTAACGTACGCGCGCCGGCCAGCGCTATTCCCTTTGTTGTAAATCCGCCATGATTTGGGGCAGCTGCGCCAGCATGGCCGCGCGTCCTGCCTGGAGCAGCGTGTCGGCGGCATAGAGGTCGGCCAGGTGAATATGTGAAATATCCGGCACCACGACGACGTCAGCCAGCTGCTGTTCGATTTGCGTAGCGCGGGCCAACATGAAGAGCGCGGTCATCGCCAGCTCCATCATGTTCCTGGGCTCAGCCGGCCGCGCGTTGGTCTCGTGTTCGCTGAGCGGTAGCAGATCGACGGCAATGACGTAGTCGGCTCCCATCTCCCGGGCCACACTCACGGGCAGGTTGTTCACTACGACGCCATCTACCAGGAGACGCCCATCGCGGCGGTATGGCGTAAAAACCCCTGGCACGCTACAGCTCGCCCGAATCGCGGGCGCAACGGGGCCATCGTTCATGACGACAATCTCCGCCGTGACCAAATCGGTGGCGACCGCGGCAAACGGAAGGTTGAGCTGGTCAAACCGTAGGCCCTTGCCCAGGATGTGGTCGATCCAGCCGATCATTTTGTCGAGGTCGAATAGCCCCATGGGCACACTTCTGGCAAGGTCGTTTAGATTGACGCTCGGTAGCTTGAAGCTAGCTAGCTCCAGCCAACGGATTTCGGGCAGAAGATTCACCAAACGCGTAGCCGAGAGTCCTGCGGCATACAGGCCGCCCACCAGCGCGCCCACACTGGTGCCCGTTACTATCTGCGGGTAGATACCCTGCTCCTCTAATACTTGCAGCGCACCAATATGTGCAATGCCGCGCGCCGCGCCGCCGCCTAACACCAGGCCAATGCGTTGCGGTCGCGGTTGCCGGTCCCAGACGATACGTCGATTGACAATCAGCTCATTGACCAGAGACATACAATCCTCCATGCCGGAAGCTTCAGATCCGCTCGGCCCTGCTTTGCCGCTTCCAGCCCGGCGTCGCAGTAAGGCAGCCGCCTGCAGCTCAGGCGGGATCGCTCAAGGTGCTGAATCCAACAGCCGGTAACGGCGCACTGTCACACCTGGAAACGGCTTCTGATCTTCTAAAACACCATGACGGTCCAACCAGGCATCCATCAGTCTGCGCGCGTCCCACATTTCCACTTCGCTGAGCACTGCCCATACTGTGCCGGCCCCGTCCGTAACCGACCGCATATAGGTGTCCACCGCCACTTCCTCGACTGCAGTGGAACGTCTCCAGTTGGTATAGGGCCCGCCGGCCCACCAGCCCAGCCGCCGATCGCTGTCTTGAAAGGCGTCGAAGGTATAGTCACTCGTGTAGTAGCGATATGCCCACTCAAGATGTGGGATCTGCAGAATCAACACCGCGTCGGGTGTCCGCTGGTCACTGACATAGTGCACTGCGCTGCGCAAATCGTACTTGATCACCAACGTCTTCTGTTGCCAGCCCACGTACCCCCAGAACCCAATCAAAAAGAGCAGGAGGGCGGAAACAAGTGGCATCGCCAGTCGCCCGCTGCTGTGGGCAACGACCTGAAGGCCCAACGCCATGAAGAGTGCGACCGCCGGACCGATCCAGATGACGTAGCGTTCGGTGAAGACGGGCTGGCGCAGGCTCACCAGGTAGATAAACACGACGGGCAGGACCAGCCACGCCAGCAACAACGCATAACGGCGCCACGGCGCAAGCGCGGGCCGCGATCTGTCGTGGCGTGCGCCGATCTCGGTGATGCCCAACAACAGGCCGGCGCCAAAGAGAAACGCCACCGGCGCCAGCCAGATCGAGTCGACCGTCGTCAGGAATCCGCGTGCGTGGCTCAAGGCAAGGCTCCGCACCATCTGATCGAGAGGCGTGAAGCTGAAGCCGGTCAGCCTGTCCGGCGACGTCAACATTTCCCAATGCCACCAGACCATGGGCGTGTAGGGCAGGGTCAGCCCAGCCAGCGCCAGGCCATAGCCACGCAATTGATACCGGCTACGCGGCCAGGCCAGTAGAAACCACACAAAGTGCACCGGAATCAGCAGCACCATCAGCAGGTGCGTATACATGGTGGCGCTCACGGTCAGAAAATAGGCGAGCCATGGCTTCCATCCCCCGCCAAAGATGCCGGCCAGCCAGAACCACGAGGCCAACAGCGCCAGAAAGGTAATCGTTGCGTACATCTTGCCTTCCTGGGCATACCAGACCTGATAGGGGTTGGCCGCCATGAAGACAGCCGCCAGCAGGGGAATCGTCAACCAGGGGAACCGCGGCGCAGGTGTGCTCTCGACCAGTTCGCGGTCTGCGCGTTCGCCTGGCTGTGCGCCACCAGACAGATCCGGCGACGGGAGCAGCCGCCGCGTCACCTGCCACAGCAGCGGCACACTTAACACGCCAGCCATCACGGAAGGGTACCGTAACACGAATTCACTGGTACCTGCCACATAGAACCAGGGACGCAGGCTGAGGAAATAAAGAGGTCCATTTTGGGCCGCCTGCAGAAACATACCCAGCGTCTGCGGCAGGTCGCGCACAGCAAAATTGATGGCATCGACTTCGTCGCGCCATAGGCTCTGATAATCCAGCCGGTAGACCCGCCAACCGTATGCAATCAAGATGAGGGCAAGCCAAAAGATACGAAGACGATTCCCTTTCATGGCAGCGATGCTGGCCACTCCTCATCATCGGTGGGCTGCCCGCTGGCAGTTGGGGGCGCCGGCTGTAAATCTGTTGGTACCTCGCCCTCCTCGCTCAGGTCAAAACGGCGGCGTTCAGGATTTGCCAGGCTGAGACCTGCCAGGACACCCGCGACCACAAAGAGTGCTACCGTGCCCAACGCCAGCCAGATAAAGAC
This sequence comes from Caldilineaceae bacterium, assembly GCA_019455155.1. GTDB lineage: Bacteria > Chloroflexota > Anaerolineae > Caldilineales > Caldilineaceae > JACFMY01. The sequence continues at coordinate 524 of JACFMY010000038.1, read as the reverse complement.
TGTTGCCGCTGCCGCGGCATCGAGGATTGTGCGGAAAACCGCCCGCGAATCACCGCTTGGACCAGCAGTCGGCGGGGCCACTGGCCGTTGCGTGGCCGGTCCAGTCGCTTCAGGCGTGGGTGTCGCGGTTACGAAAATAACGGTCGCTTGGGGCGGCGCGGCGGCCACCTCCGTGGCTAGCGCTGGCAGCGGCGTCTCAAGCGGCGAAGTTGGCGCCACAGCAGTCAGCGCCAGCGCCGTCGCCGTCTCCCCAAAGGGATCATACACTGCGCCCCCGGACAGCGCGTTGGCCGTTGCGGTCACAGCAAAGGGATCAAAAGGTAAGGGCACCCCGAAGATGGCGGCAGCTGTCGCAGTCGCTGCATAGGGCTCAAAGGGCGCCGCACCCCCGAATTGCGCATTGGCCGTCGCAGTCACGGCAAAGGGATCAAAAGGCAACGGTACACCGAATATGGCTGCAGCCGTGGCGGTCGCTGCGTAGGGCTCAAAGGGCGCCGCACCCCCGAATTGCGCGTTGGCCGTCG
>JACFMY010000646.1 GCA_019455155.1 Caldilineaceae bacterium | reverse complement strand
CTAGCGCCGGACGGAGATTGGGTTGGGGGATCTGGAGACGTAGCTCACGGTGCTGGCAGCGCCAGGGCAACGGTTGGAGTGCCTGCGGATCCAGACTATCCAAGGCATAGGCAAGCGGGTCAGCGCCCAGACTTTCCTGGAGTGTCTGCAGGCGCAGGGCCAGCGCGGCGTCGTGCAACGTGTGGTTGGCCAGCCCCCAGGCCCGCGCCAATTGCAGCAGCTCGGCCACAGTCGCCGGGGTATGGAGCAGCGCTTGCAGGCCCAGCGCGACGGTGAGCTCAGTTTCGGCTGCCAGGCCTTCCCCGATCCACTTAGCCAACAAGGAGCCATCCTGCAAGAGCCAGGCTGCTAGGATCACGGTGCGCGTGAGCCCGCGATGGCGTGCCCAGGATTCCGAACTGGCGCGTTGTAGCAACTCGGCAAGTACCTTGTGGGACCAGTCGCCGTTTTCCAGGAGGCGGACTTCTAGCGAGGCCAAATAGAGCTGGCTAAAGGCGGGTGGACTTGGCTCTGCGGGCATGTGCTGCCAAGCCAGGAGGGCGCCGCGCTGGCGCGGTGTGAAGCCAGCAAAGGAAAGGCCCGGCGCTGGTGGGGGAGCGATTGCGCCGGGCTTATCGACCGGTTCGACAGCGAGCGCCAAATCGATTTGCGCGTAGTCAGAGTCAGTGCCGTTAGCGGCGGGGCTCAAGCCGGCTGGCAGGTCCCGGCGACGCGCTTGGGCTACGACTTCAGCCAGTGGCGCATCACGGCCCGCCACGCGCCAGATGGGCTGAAGGCTCATACTTTCGCATAGTTTTCTTCACGCAACATGGGGCGGAGGAACTGGCCGGTGTAGCTTCTTGGATGTTGGGCGACACGCTCAGGCGTCCCTTCTGCCACCACATAGCCACCCTTATTGCCGCCTTCCGGTCCCATGTCAATCAGCCAATCGCAGTTCTTAATGACATCCAGGTTGTGCTCGATAATGAGGACAGTGTTGCCTTTGTTCACCAATTCGTGGAGCACATCCAGCAGTTTGCGCACATCCTCGAAGTGCAGACCCGTGGTCGGTTCATCAAGGATATAGAGCGTGTTGCCTGTGGCGCGGCGGCTGAGCTCTTTCCCGAGCTTGATACGCTGCGCCTCGCCGCCAGAGAGGGTGGTAGCGGACTGTCCCAGCTTGATATAGCTCAAACCAACCGCGTTGAGCGTCTCGAGCTTGTTGCGGATGCGGGGTATGTGTTGGAAGAATTCGAGGGCCTCCTCGACCGTCATATCCAGCACTTCCGCGATGGAGCGGCCGCGGAACTTGATCTCCAGTGTCTCTCGATTGTAGCGTTTGCCCTTGCATACTTCGCACGGTACATAGACGTCGGGCAAGAACTGCATCTCGATGCGGATGATGCCGTCACCCTGGCACGCCTCGCAGCGGCCGCCCTTCACGTTGAAGGAAAAGCGGCCTGGTCTATACCCGCGCGCTTTGGACTCCGGCAGCGTGGCAAAGAGGTCACGGATGTCCGTGAACAGGCCGACGTAGGTAGCCGGGTTGCTGCGCGGGGTGCGTCCGATGGGACTCTGGTCAATATCGATGACCTTATCAATGTGCTCAACACCCTCGATCGCGCCGTGGGCGCCAGGCCGGCCCTTGGCCCGGTACATAAGCTGCGCCAGCTTCTTATAGAGTACCTCGATGACCATGGTTGATTTGCCGCTGCCGCTGACGCCGGTAACGGCTACGAGCTTACCCAATGGGATACGTACATCGACGTTCTTCAGGTTGTTCTCGCTGGCCTGCTTGATGTAGAGGTACTCGCCGTTCCCTTCACGCCGTTCCTTGGGTACCGCAATGCGCAGCTCTCCGCGCAGGTACTTGGCAGTCAGGCTCTCTTTGGAGCGGAGAAAGTCCTCCTGTTGGGCTGAACAGACGACATAGCCTCCGTGCTCGCCTGCTCCTGGCCCCATATCCACGACCCAGTCCGCGGCGCGAATGGTGTCTTCGTCATGTTCCACCACGAGGACGGTGTTGCCCAGATCGCGCATCCCCTTGAGCGTCTCGATCAGGCGGGCGTTATCGCGCTGGTGCAGACCGATGCTGGGCTCATCAAGAATGTAGAGCACACCCATGAGCTGGCTGCCAATCTGCGTCGCCAGCCGGATGCGCTGCGATTCGCCACCGGAGAGGGTGACGGCCGTGCGATCAAGCGAAAGGTAATCTAGCCCGACGTTCACCATGAAGCCCAGCCGCGCCGCAATTTCCTTGACCACCTGCTGGGCGATGATACGCTGGCGCGGTGTAAGGGGAGATGGGCCTGGGTTCGGACTGGCCGCATCGGACGCGCCATTACCGTTCAACCCTGGGTCTCTGACCTGGAGCCCTTCGTTTTCGCCCTGCAACCACCGCACCCAGCGTAACGAATCCTCCACAGGCATGCGTGTGACTTCCCAAATGTTCTTGCCGCCAATGGTAACCGCCAGGGCTTCGGGCCGCAGGCGCCGGCCGTCGCAGGTAGGGCAGTTGCGCACACTCATGAAATCTTCCAGCTTCGAGCGAATATATTCGCTGCTGGTGTCGTTGTAACGTCGCTGCAGATTGGGGATCACACCGCTGAAAGAGGTCTCGTAGTAGCGCGTCTGGCCCTCACTGTTGACATAGTCGATGCGCACCCGATCGCTCTTCTTTGGCGGCCCCCACAGGATGATATCGCGCTGCTTCAGGCTCAATTCTTTGACAG
>JACFMY010000037.1 GCA_019455155.1 Caldilineaceae bacterium | reverse complement strand
ATCGAGCCGAGATCGACCAAGCGGTGATCCGTGAACACCGCCAGGCGCTGGGTCTCGACCATAACTATCATCAGGACGACACTTGTGATGCTGAGTTTGAGCCATACACCCCCTACCACTACAGCAGCTACGAATGCGAAAGCGAAGCGCCGCCTTCCGGCCAGCCCAAGATCATGATCCTGGGCGGCGGCCCCAACCGCATTGGCCAGGGCATTGAGTTCGACTATTGCTGCTGTCACGCCGCCTTTGCTCTGCACGATCTGGGCTACGAGACCATCATGGTCAACTGCAACCCTGAGACCGTAAGCACGGATTACGATACGAGCGATCGCCTCTACTTCGAGCCGCTGACGCTTGAGGATGTGTTGAACATCGTCGAACGGGAGCAACAGGGGGCCAACGCTGAAGCTTTGGCCGCGGGCAGCCCCACACCTTTCAAGGGCGTGATTGTACAGTTTGGTGGCCAGACGCCGTTGAATCTCGCCGGCGCGCTGCAGGCCGCAGGTGTGCCGATCCTGGGTACCTTGCCCGATGCCATCGATCTGGCTGAAGATCGGGATCGCTTCGGCGCGCTGCTGGAGCAGCTAGATATTCCAGCCCCCGCCCACGGGTCGGCCCGCACCGCAGAGGACGCCGTTGCCATTGCACTGCAGATCGGCTACCCGGTTGTGGTACGGCCGTCATATGTGCTGGGGGGCCGCGCCATGGCCATCGTTGACGGCGAAGAAGATCTGCGCCGCTATATGGCTGAGGCAGTAAGCGCGGTCGAAGGCAAATCGATTCTGATAGACCAGTTCCTGGAAGATGCCTTCGAGGTGGACGTGGATGCCATCTGTGACGGCCAGCGAGTGGTCATCGGCGGCATCATGCAACATATCGAGGAGGCGGGCATACACAGCGGCGACAGTGCGTGCGTGCTGCCCCCGTACAAGATCAGCCACTTTCACCTGAACATTATTCGGGAATACACGGAGAAGCTGGGCCTCGCGTTGGGCGTGCGCGGCCTTATGAATATCCAGTTTGCGATCAAGGACGACGTGGTCTACGTGCTCGAGGTCAATCCCCGGGCCAGCCGCACTGTGCCTTTTGTGAGCAAGGCGACCGGTGTCCCCCTGGCCAAGCTAGCCGCACGGGTGATGGCGGGGCAGATGCTAGAAGAGCTGGGCTTTGTGCAGGAGCCGGAGCTGGACGGCTTTTTTGTAAAGGAAGCGGTGTTGCCGTGGAAGAAGTTCACGGGCATCGACGCGCTGTTGGGGCCCGAAATGCGCTCAACCGGCGAGGTCATGGGCCACGCTGCGTCGTTCGGCCATGCCTTTGCCAAGAGCCAGCTGGGCGCGGGCACGGCCCTGCCGTTGGAAGGCGGCGTGCTCATCACGGTCAACGATTATGACAAAGGCAGTGCCTTGAAGCTTGGCCGCGATCTGCATCGCATGGGCTTTTCACTCTACGCCACTGCGGGCACCGGCGCGTTTTTCGAGCGCGCGGGCCTGCCCGTAACGATTCTGGAGAAGGGCAGCAGCGGTCTGCCCGGCTACACCACGTTGGACGCGCTGCGCGAAGGCAAGATCCAGCTCATCATCAACACGCCCTTAGGGCCCCATGCGCGCGAGGACGGTGTCAAGATTCGCCGTCTGGCCACGCGTATGGAGATACCCCTCATTACGACCCTCTCTGCCGCTACGGCCGCGGTCAACGGCATCCGCGCCCTGCGCCAGCAGGAGCTCCGCGTGCGCAGCCTGCAGGAACATTACGGGCAGGTGACAGCATGAACCTGACGACCGGTCGTTCGCGCGTGCCTGGCTCCGCGGGGTTAAAACCGGGCAAGGGACGATCACTTTCTTGCCTTGCCCCGCGCATTGCCGAGCATCCCCAGTCCCTTTTCCAACATGAGGACCAACAAGGGGTTTTTATGCGCAGGCAGGGCTTCCATGGCGTGGCTGAGCAAGGTGGCGTAGCCGGCTGCGTCAGGTTCCTGGTGCAGGGTGAGCCACAGCGCCTGGACGCGCAGTCCGGTCGCCATGCCGCGCATGAGCTGGTCACGATGGGGCAGCGTATCGAGCTCCTGCAACACAAGTCTGGTGAGGGCGCCTGCGGCCATCTCTCGCTGCTCACTTGAGAACGGCTGCAGACTGGACCAGATCGACGTTGCCCAACCGAGCCAGCTAGTCATGATCGGGTGTTTGAGGAGACCCTCGGCAGCACTCGCCAGCGCACCCATATCGAACCCCTGAGACCGGCTCTCTGGTTCTGCGAAGAGCGGGGCCAGCTCTGCCGGCAGAACGGGCGACGCATGCTGCCAGAGCAGGTCATTATAGAGACGATATTCGCCTGGCAGGGGCAACGGCTCATCCTTCTGCCATTGGACGTCGAGCGCGCTGAGCACTAACCAGCGTCCAACAGCAAAGGGGATCTCCAGGAGCACCGTGGTCTGTCCATGAATGTCGCCGACCTCGACCAATTGGCCGGCATCGTGGCGTGTGGGCAGCTGGCTGCGCTCCATGGTTTCGTTGCCAAAAAACTGCAGTATGCCCTCGTGGATTCCAAGCACAAAGCCCAGCAGCACGCCTATGTCTGGCGCCTCCTCGCGGGGCTCCTGAATGACCCACACGCTAAAATAGCCGCCTGGGTCCGCCGCGCTCATGAGCGCTCGCCAGCCATCCGAAGGGGGCGGCTGGTAACGCTGGCCGCTGAACTGGAGTTTGCGTAGCGTGCGTTCCGCCTGGCTGGCCAGGGCTGGCGGCAGGGAAAAGGTCAAGGTATGGAGCGCCCGCGGGACCGCGTCTATTTCCGGCAGCCCGGCAAGGGCAACAAGCCGCGCCAGCGCCGCGTTGGCGACCTGCGGCCGTGCGTCCTGGGCAATGAGGCGCAGCAGCTCCACGCGATCGTGAGGCGCCAGCCGGTCGAGCAAGTCAAGCACCATGAAGGCCACGTCCACGCCATGCTGTTCCATCTGGGTGACATATTCCAGGAGGATGTGGCGGTTGCTCCGGGCTTCTTCCACTGCTTCGATCAGGCTCTGAAAGGCTACATCGTCCGTGCCAGCCAGATCACCCAACAGGCCGGGGGAAATTGCTTCGCCAAGATAACGTTCCAGGATGAGCACGGCAGTCGTGCGCTCGACCGGTGTTTTCTGGCGATTGGCGGCCACCGCGCGCAGCGCGGGTACCGTGGCATCCGGCGGCAGCAGAGCACAAAGATGGCCGAGCCCACCCCGCAGCTGGCTGTTGGCGTCGCCCAGATGGCGTTGGATACCTGCCAGGATCAGATCGGCTGGAAACTGGTCCACGATTTCGCGCGCCGTCTGGATAAGCTTGGCTTCGTTTTGCGCCGCGGCGAGGGCAGCAATTGCTTCCTCAAGCTGGCGTCTCTGTTGAAATGTATTGATGATACCGTCGTCTTTGGTCATAAGTAGCTTTCCAGATCTGGCGCAGCGCTAGTTTGCGCCACCTGTACCATTATGGCTGTTGCGCCCCAGCCGTCAAACCGCTGTTGTTGTCCGTTTCAGTCCGGGCAATGGTACAATAGCCGTACCGTTATCTGTGCGATTCAGAGAAAACTCAACATCTAGCAAAGCAAAATGGCAAAGCAAAAGAGCAATACTACAACGAGTAAAACCGCGGATGGCGCCGCGGAACCACAATCTGCTGTCGTTTCCCTACCAATCGCAGTACAGCTTTATACGCTGCGCACTTTGAAGCAATCGCCGGATGAAATCCTGGCGGCTGTGGCCGAAGCAGGCTACAGCGGTGTAGAGTTGGCAGGAACCATGGGGCTCTCCGCTACAGATCTGCGTGCGCTTCTGGACAAGCATGGGCTTAAGGTTGTATCGGCCCATGTCAGCCTGGTCGATCTGGAAGCTGATTTGCCCGGTGCGATTCGTGCCCAGAAGATCCTGGGCAACGATACACTGGTGGTGCCCTGGCTGTCGCCCGAGCTACGCGGCGCGAGCGCGGCGGCCTGGACTGCCTTGGGCCAACGGCTTGGCAAGTTGGGCCGCCGTTGCCGGATGGCGAATATGCGCCTTCTGTACCACAATCACGACTTCGAGATGGCGCAGATCGAGGGGCGTCCGGCCATAGAGTGGCTGCTGGATGCTGCCCGCCCTGAGCTGTTGGGCTTCGAGCCGGATCTGGCCTGGATTGTGGTTGGCGAACAGGATGCGCCGGCCATGCTGAAGACATATGCTGGCCGCTGCCCGCGCGTCCATGTCAAGGATCTTGGTGACAACCCAGACGAGAGGGGTTTTGCTGACGTTGGATATGGACGCCTGGACTGGGATAGCCTGCTCCCGGCGATCGCCGAGAGCGGAGCTGAGTGGCTGGTGGTTGAGCACGATCAGCCCACCAATCCACTGGAGAGCATTCGCCGCAGCCAGGCGTTTTTGCAGGAGAAAATGAACGGGTGATAGATGATGGCCCCAACAGCCATGTTTGCCGGCCTGGTCTTCGATGAGCGCGGCCAGGTGGCTGAAATTGCGTGGGTAGGTGAGAATGCCTGCTATGTAGTCTACGAGGACGATTTCAAGCGTCATATCGATGCGGCTGGCGTCGACCGTCAGGTGTTGCGGTTCATGCGCGAGCAGGTGGAAGACAGCCGTGACCTGGCTGTGGGCGCCATGTTGGAGATGATGGGACGGGATGATCTCTTCACCAAAGCCGCGGTCGAGTCCACCATTGACCATATGGAGGAGGCCGTGGGCCAGCCGATTCCCGAAGAAGCACGCAAATGGCTGGGCATGCTTGGCTTCCGCATTGTCATCAACGACCAGGGCACAGTGGTTGACATCCAAATGCCCGCGGGTGGGATTGAGGAAGACGAATAGCGTAGGGGTGATTGTGTTGGCCAGGTTGATTGGTTGAGCCAGCGCCTTGCTGGCCATCAAGCTGATCGACCAATCACCCCCCTGAAGTCGCTTGCACTTACTGCTACACCTGGCCACCCATTCGCCGTTGCAGCCTCACCAGTGCCAGCGCCACGTTTGCTGCCCAGGGCAGGACTTTGAAGTGGCCGGCCGCCAGGGCGCTTTCGATTTCCGGCATTGTCAGGAGTAAGAGCTCCTGATCTTCCAGGTCATCAGCGTCGATAGCCTGGACAGGGCGCGCACCAGTAGCCAGGAAGAGGTAGGCGGTACCGTTGCCCCGGTTGCCGTCTACAGCGTATGTCCCCAGGGATTCCCACATGTCTGCTTCATACCCTGTCTCTTCGCGTAACTCACGCTGGGCTGCTGCCAACGGGCTCTCGCCCGCTTCTAGATAACCGCCTGGCACGGCCAGAGTTTCTCCTTCCACCGCATATTTCATCTGGCGAAAGCAGAGCACCAACCCCTCCTGGGTAACCGCCATCACGTTGACAAAATCGGGCGTTATCACCCACGGCCAATCCTTGATAACAGTGCCGTTGGGAAAGGCCACCTCATGTTGTTCTACCTTGAGAAAGCGGCCGTCGCCGACCGTCAGCAGGGGTGTGCGCGCCAGTGTTTTGAGTGGTTGCATCGAACAGCTCCTCGTTCAATCGGTTGGTTTGCAGCGCTGATTCAACCAGATGGGAGAGGTTGGTGCAAAGAAATGGGGAGACAGCGCGCGCTTTTGGCTTCACCCCGCGGGGGAAGGCGCGCAAGCAGGTTGGTCTCTTTGCGCTGGATTACGCAGCGGCTAGCCTGATCTCGATCCGCGCGATCCACTTGACCTGCTTGAGTGCGTCATCGGTTTCCGTGGGCACGACGAGGCGGACAAGACCGGCCTGGCGTGTGAGCGGCGCGCCGTCGATCGTGTAGGCCAGGAGGGGTGGCCGCTCTGCAGGCGCGGCGGCAAGCTCGGCCGGCGTGAGGCGGGTGCCAAAGCCGTCGCTGCTAATGACATCTGCATATTCCCAGGTGGCGCCTGCCGGCAGCACCGCGGCCAGCAAGTCGCTCAAGCGCACGCCGCCAAAGGAAAAAGGCCCTGAGGTACCGTGGCCCGTGCTCACGATGTAACAATCGTGGATCGTGGTAAAAAGAAGAGAGCGAAGGGTGGCAACCGTGAAGAGCCGCGCTGGCTGCTCAGCCAGTTGCACGGCAAACGCGGCGCCTCCAGGTGGCGGTTCGGGATTCGGTTCGTGTTCGTGGCGGTGAAGCCACTCCGGCTCATGAGGTGCAGGAGTAGGCGTATTGACCATCAGGCTTCCGGTTCTGTTGAAAACGTCAAGGGGTAACCATCCAAGCGAGCGCGTGCCGTGGCTACCTTGACCAGTCGCTCCGCTTCGGATCGGGGACGCACTACGACCACCGCTTTGCCTTCCGTGTGTGCCGTGTGGGCCACATGGTCGGCGATCTCGTCTGAAAGCAGAAAAAGATTGGTCAAAATTCGGATCACATATTCGAAGGGCGTCACATCGTCATTGTGGATAATGACATACCAACGCCCCTCAAGATGGATCTCTTCAATCTCCTCCAGGTCAAAATCTGGTGCAGGTGCTTCAGTCTGTTGGGACTGCGGATCCGTACTGTTCATACTCTGTCACTCACCCCACTCGTCCACATCAACGCCGCGTCCGGTTGCCCAATTATACAGACGATGCAAATCATATGCTAAACCGATTTGCAAAGCCGGTTCCCTTTTGTGCTGAAGGCATCTTCCTGGAAGCGGTCGCAAGTCCTGTATGCGGCCGCGCCACGCCTGACCGCTTCTAGGAAGTTTGGCGTCTTAAGCTAAGGGAGCCTGGCTGTTGCTGCGCCACTGCCAGCTGGCTGCCCCGTCGTTTTTTCGAGGCAGGCCTGTATGGCTGCCGCATCGGGATAGGCGCGGAAGGTGCAGGCTGAGGCGAGGGGGACAGGCTCAAAGATGCCCCGTCCTGGATCGGTTCCGCTGTAGAGGCCAAACCACCAGTCAACCACGCGCTGCTCCTCTGTCATGGCCGCCTGCCGGCTGGCCTGGCAATCGCTCTCACGCACGGTGACGCCCGTGTCGATATATTGGTACCAGAAGACCTTCGTGACAGCTGGCACATCGGGCGCCCAGGCTGTCTCGGTAAACAGGATATCGAATTGCTCGGCCAGAAAGCGCGATTGCTCCTCACCGGTGACCATGGTCGCCGTGATCAACTGGCAGGTAAGGGTGGCGCTGTTTTCGCTGTCCGCGGCGCGATTCCAGCCGATCTCCGTAATCCAAATGGGCATATTCGCCTGGCCGGCCTGGCGCATGAGTTCCATGAAGGGCGCCAGCACGGTGGGGGCAGTTGACCGTAGATAAGACGGGTCACGGATGATCTCGCCGTTGCGGCGAAAGGCCTGCGAAGGATAGGGGTGAATCGCAAACACATCGTAGGGCGGGCTCTCAGCGGGCAGCACAGCGATCACCTGGCGGAGGTAGCCGAGCGCAGTGTTGTCGGCGCCGCCTAGGCCGCCCGAGACGACAAGGGCCGCCGGATCGATGCCCTTGATGGCGCTATGGACCTCGGTCAAGAGCTGCGTAAACGCGGCCGGCTGCAGATAGGTGGTCCGGTAGTCGGGCTCGTTCCAGATTTCCCAGGCGCGTACGCGCTCGCGATAGTAGCGTACGAGCCATTGGGTTTGGGCCACAAACGCGGCCAGGTACTCCGGCGAGAGCGTTCCTTGCGCGCGCCATGACCCCTCTGGCAAGATATGGTAGTCGAGCAAGCCCAGGATGGCGATGGAGGCGCCTCCGGAGCAGAGGTCATCTACCAGGCTATCATAGTGTTTGAGGTCGATGTAGTTAAGACGCGCGCCGCTCCCTTGCTGTATGGCCGGCGCGGCCAGAGGATGGATTGGCGCCTGAAATTCCAGCCGTACCCAACCGGCGTGTACAGCGCGGAGCCGCTCGACGACCCCACGGCTGCCTGACGGCGTTCGGTCCAGGTAAGGGGGCAGGTTGACACCCTTGCTGACGCGGCCCGCGCCGGGGGCGCCGGGTACAACGATGGCGGGGTCGGCACTGCGACAAGGGATCCCCAACGGATCATAGCGCTCGACAATGAGCTCATCGAGAACGGGCCCGGCCGCGGCGGGCTGGGTGCGGTCACTGCGATACTCGATCAAAACGGCTACCCGGCCTTCGGCCGGCAGCAAGCGATCGCCCGTGAAGGGAAAGAAGATCCGTTGCTCGCCCCAGATGTGGGCGCCTTCACTGCCGCGATAGCTGTTGCGCCAGCGGCGACCGAAAAAGGTCTGCCCATCTGTAGAAAAACCGGCAAAGAGCGTGTCGCCCTCGCTGCCCCTGTCCATCCAGAGCGCGAACTGCACCATGAGATTTTGGGCATGGAACAGATCGTCGAAGACGCACACCAACTGGACGGTGATCGGTTCCGGAGAAACGTCCTGGCCTGGCAGGGCGACGGGCAGGGTCGCGGTCTCGGGCGCCAACGCGGCGATGGAGCGACGAAACGTGCGCTGGCTGGCCGGCGTCCAGCGTGTTCGCACATCGTCTGACAGAAATATGGGGCGGCATTGCCCGTCGGCAAACCGGTCGTCGCTGCCGCGGTCAAAGGTCTGGTGAAAGATGCGCGTCCAGCCGCCCAACAGCAGGGGGCTGCCTTTTTGAGCGAGAGCGGGTCGCTGGGTATCCAGGGCAAAGAGATCGATCAGGGCAGTCGCGACGTCGGGTACAGGCAGCCCCGCATCCCAGAGGACGCTGCGTTCTTCCTCCGTCCAGGTGTGGTCAAAATCGCTGGCCAGCACCACGTGAGATTGGTAGGTGGGCAGCCAGGCCAGGACTGCGCTCTCAGCGCCCGCTGGTGGTGGAACCGGCGGTGGCCGCCTGCGGTCGCAGGCTGGATGGTGCAGGGAGATGCCAAGGGATACACTCTGGCTGGTTGTCTTCACCTGGACGAACAGGGGCGCGTCGGCCACAAACTCAGCGACGCGGAGCCGGAACTGCTCCCTGGCAGTCGTAGCGGACTCGCTGTCAGCTGGCCGGAAGACAAGCGTGACACCGGTGACCGCCGCGAGCCCCAGGTTAGCTCGGACTGTCCATTGCCCGCTGTTACCTACGTAGATGGTGTTGCCTTCCGGCGTGCGTGGTTGCCAGTTGTGGCCGGAGACCGCGACTTCGACCAACGGTTGGCTGTCCGTATCGACCTCCAGGTAGATGTCCACGATGCCGTCATCGTGGCGCAGGTACCCAGATGAGCGCATGGAGATGCCTGCCGACTCCGTCACGAAACAGACAAAGTCCGCCGGTTCCAGCGACAAGGCCGGCGCGGCGTGTAAGGGCAACGTGTTGAGCATCAGTAGAAGCAACGCCAGCCATATGGTCACGAGCCGGCGGCTACAGGGCGGGGAGCGCAAAGGCATAGAATCTGAACCGGTGTGGATTACGCAGTTTGGGCAGTCCGTGCTACAATCGTGCGTCGGCATGCGCTTCGACTGCCGAAAGAAGGATACACAAAAGCGATGAGCGAGGCAATCCACGGCAGCTTTTGGCAGATACGGCCGGAAGAGGCCCGAATCACGATTATAATCCCAACCTATAACGAGGCGGACAACCTGCCGGGTATGGCCGAAGCGCTCTTTGACCTGCGCCTGCCTCTGCTGCAGCTGATCATTGTGGACGACAACTCGCCTGACGGTACCGGCACCGTCGCCGACGAGCTGGCGGCACGCTATAACAGCACACCGCTGCCGGGCGGCCACAACCGTTTCACCGTCATTCATCGCGCGACCAAGGGCGGGCTAGGGACGGCGTATGTTGCCGGCATGACATGTGCCATAGCCGCAGGCGCCGATTTCATTGTGCAAATGGACGCGGACTTCAGTCACTCGCCGCGCTACATCCCCCAGATGTTAGGTGTCATATTGGCCACAGAGGCCGATGTGGTGATTGGTAGCCGCTATGTACCTGGTGGTTCCCTGGATGAGCGCTGGGAGCTTAGCCGTCGACTGTTAAGCTGGTGGGCAAATCTCTACAGCCGGGCTATTCTGAACCTGCGCATCCGTGATATGACAGCCGGCTTCAAGATGTGGCGTCGCTCCGCATTGCAGGCGATTGGGCTAGAACAGATCCGGAGCAACGGCTATAGCTTCCAGGTGGAAATGGCGTATCTATGCGAGAAGCTGGGTTTTCGACTTATCGAGATTCCGATTCACTTCGAGGACCGGCGTATCGGCCAGAGCAAGCTTGACGTGCCGGTGAAGCTGGAATCTGCCTGGCGTACCTGGCATATCCGTTGGCGCTATCGACATCTGAACCGTACCGAACCGCAGCCGGCATTGAGGGGAACGCGGATTGGTGTGGATGAGCGCGGCTAGCGCGCTCGCCCCTATCCCCGTTCACCTGCGCCCACCCGCGTTTTATGTCCCGACTTCGTCGTTTTCGAGCTGATCTGCTCTCTCTTACCGCGATTCTGTTGCTGGCGCTGCTCTGGTTTGCGCCGGTACTGGCTCCTGGCCTCACCCACGCGACCCTGCTGCCCTACGACAACCTGTATGCCTTTGAGCCATGGCGCAGCCTGCAACAGGCGCTAATCCCACACAACGAGCTCCTCTCGGATCTGGTGCTGGAAAACGCGGTCTGGAAGCAGCACATTAACGCGGCATTAGCCGATGGGCAGCTGCCACTGTGGAACCCGCAGATCTTTACCGGTGTGCCTTTTCTGGCCGCAGGCCAGGCCAGCACCTTATACCCGCTCAACGTGCTTTTCTATATCCTGCCGTTGGAAGTGGCCTACGGCTGGTTCACGGCGCTGCAGATCGCCGTGGCTGGCATGAGTATGTATCTGTTTGGCCGCGTCTTGCGCCTGCGGCCGCCTGCGGCCCTCTTCAGCGGCGTCGTCTACATGTTCAGCGGTTTTCTGATTGCCAGCGTAGTCTTTACTATGTTTGTGGCGGCTGTGCCGTGGCTGCCGTTTCTGCTGGCCATCATTGAGTTCATCATTCAGAAACAGGAACAGAAGGGCACGGCGAGCTTTCGTCCCATTCCCTATGTGGCTGTCGGTGCGGTTAGCATCGGCTTCGTCATGCTGGCAGGCCATCCGGAGCTCATCTATTACACCCTGCTGGTGGCGGGGATCTATACGCTGGTACGTCTGGTTGCCGCCTACGTGTGGATGGGCAGGGTCTATGGCCGCACCGCCGCGTTGGCCTCTCGTCTCGTCAAGCTGGCTGCGTGGCTGTTGGCGATGTCGGTACTGGGTGTGGCCTTGGGGGCCGTCCAGCTACTCCCTCTGGTAGAGCTGTTGCCCCTTAACTTCCGCGCCGGATCAGCCAGCCTGGAACAGGTGTTGGGCTGGGCATGGCCGGTGCGCCATTTGTTGACCTTCCTGCTGCCCAACGTGTTTGGCAGCCCGAGCCATCATCAATGGTTCGATATCTGGGCGCGCACGTGGGTGCCGGCGACGGCCAACGCATTGGGCGAACCGAGCCACACCATCTTTTGGGGCATCAAGAACTACGTGGAGGGTGGCAACTATCTCGGCCTTGCCACTTGGCTGCTGGCCGCCCTGGCGCTGTGGCAGGCTATCGTCTCTACATGGCCCGCGGCGCGGCCACAGCATCTTTCTTCAGGAACGGCTGAGCCGCCACACACCAGCGTTCGCCAATCATTGTTTTGCCCCCATCCCTTCTATACCTGGTTTTTCGCTGCGCTAGCGGGCATCTCCCTGCTCTTTGCCTTTGGCACGCCGCTGTATGCCCTGCTCTATTACGGCCTGCCTGGATGGAACCAGCTACACAGCCCCTTTCGCTGGGTCTTTCCGTTTTCAGTGAGTATGGCGCTATTGGGCGGCATCGGCCTGAACGGCCTGCTCGCGTTCCTTGCGCCGCGACGGGAGACGGACGGGCACGCAAGCTCGCGTGCCATGGGATGGTGGATGCGCGGGGTGCGCTGGCTGGCCCTGGCCGCCGGGCTCGTGGGTCTGAGTGTCCTGGCGCTGGTGGCGGCGAGCATCTTTGTGCCGGGGCCCTTTGTTGCCCTGGGCCAACGCATCGTCGATGGCAGTGACCTGGCCGCTATGGCCTTCGACGGCGGGCGCATGTTTTGGAGTTATCAAGCCGCGAATCTGCTCCACCTGGGGCTCTTTGCCCTGGGCGCCGGGGTGCTGATCTATGGGCTGGCCACCCTGGGCTCGCACGGGGCGTCACGCGCGCGCCAGGGGGTGCGACAAGGGCCCACGTCCAGTCCACTGCGCTATCACCTGTTTGCCCTGGCACTGGTTTTCTTCACCGTGCTAGATCTGTTCCTGGCCCATGGGCGCTTCAATCCAGCCGCCGATCCCGCGCTATCGCCCCTGACGCAACAGGGAGAGCCGCCCGTCGTTACGTTTCTCAATGACCGCGAGCAGGGCGGGGATGGCATGCCCTGGCGCTTCACTACTTTCAATGTGCCAGGCGAGAAGACGTTCAACGCCAACATGGGGATGTACTACGGCTGGCACGATATTCGCGGCTACGACTCCATCATTCCGGCCCAATATGTGGCACTGATGAATCGTCTGCAACCGCAGGAGAACGAGCTCCTCTATAATCGCATCGCGCCGCTGTACACTGCCCAGGGCGGCGATGTCTATGCGGTGTTGGACAATCCGCTGCTCGATCTGCTCAATGTGAAATATCTGCTCACCGAGCACGCGGTGCCCAATCCAGGCTGGCAGGAGATCTATCGGGATGACGCGATCCGCGTCTACGAGAATCTGGAAGTCATGCCACGTGTTTTCATTGTGCCCGAGGCGCAGGTCATGCCGGCAAGCGCCCAGCCCTTGGCGAGCACTGACCTACGTGACGTTGTCTTTATCGAAGAGGCACCGGAGATTCCCAACGCGCTGGTGCGGGCCAGCCCAAGCCTGAAGGAAGCGCGCGTCAGTCGCTACACGGCCAATGATGTCTTTGTGGATGTGAATCTCAGCGACCGCGGCTGGCTGGTGCTCACTGACGCCCATTTCCCCGGCTGGAAAGCCTACCTGCGCCCCTTTGGCGCCGATGAGAGCCAGGAGACAGAACTCCCGCTCTACCGGGCTGACGGCGCGTTCCGGGCCGTTTATCTGCCCGAAGATGGCCAGTGGACCGTGCGCTTTGTTTACAGCCCCATGAGTTTCAAGTTGGGACTGTACGTGAGTTTCCTTTCCGCCATGACCTTGATCCTGCTCCTCCTTTACTGGGCATGGGGACGCTATTACCGGCCAGAGATCGAAGGGCATGACGTAAAGCGTGTGGCCAAGAATTCTTTGGTACCCATGGGGCTCAGCCTCTTCAATAAGGCCATTGATTTTGCCTTCGCCATGCTCTATGTGCGCCTGCTAGGGCCGGTGGGCACGGGCGAATATTACTTTGTTGTGGCCATCTACGGGCTATTTGAGATCGTCAGCCGGTATGGCCTGGGCACATTGCTCACGCGTGACGTGGCGGCCGACAAGAACCAATCGAGCCGCTACCTGACGAACGTCATGGCGTTGCGGACGCTGTTGTGGGCCATTTGTCTGCCGCTGCTGGGGCTGGTTGTCTTTGGCTATTGGACCGTCGGCAATGTTTTCCCTGCGCTCCAGGCGATCAACGCACAGGAAGTGCAGGCGCTGATTCTCCTGGCATTGGCGATGCTCTTTGCGAACTACGCGGACGCGTTGAGCAGTATGTTTATGGCCTTCGAGAAGATGGAGTATCCGGCCGGCCTGGCCAATGCCGTGGCTCTGTTCAAGGTGACCCTTGGTGCGCTGGCGCTGCTGTTGGGCTGGGGGTATGTGGGGCTGGCGGCCGTGGCCCTGCTGGTCAATATACTCCAGGTGGCGTGGCTCTACAGTCTGCTCCGTACGACGCTCTTCAAGCCGCAGTGGCGCTGGGATTGGGGGCTGCAGCGGTCGATGTTCATGATAAGCGGCCCGCTCATGATCAACCACCTGCTTGCCACGATCTTCTGGCGCATCGATATCTGGATCTTGCGCCCGCTGGCCGGCGCCGCTGCCGTGGGCCTGTACAGTATCGGGCTAAAATACCTGGATGGCCTGAACATCATCCCTAGTATGTTTACCATGGCCATCTTTCCACTCATGAGTCGCTTTGCCCGCAGCGAAAGCGGCAGCCTGCTGCGGTCCTACATCATTAGCCTGCGCCTGCTGACCATTGTGAGCCTGCCTTTGGCCATGGCTGTCACGTTCGTGGCGGCACCCCTGGTCTATGTGGTGGGTGGCGCCCAATATCTCAGGGTACCGGGCGCGTTCCAGTTCTTTGGCCAGACAATCCCATATATGGGCGGCGCCGACCTGGCGTTCCAGATCATCATCTGGAGTATTCCCATTGGGTTTATCAACAGCGTCACGCAATATGTGCTGATCGCGGTCAACCAACAGCACACCTTGACGCGGGCATTTGTCATTGGTGTCGTGTTCAACGTTGTGGGCAATTTCATCCTCATTCCAGGTTTTGGCTATGTGGGCGCTGCCCTGGCCACCATTCTCAGCGAGCTGGTGCTGCTGATCCCCTTCTACCTGATTGTCCGGCGGACGGTGGGCACCGTGCCCTGGGTACGTGTCTGTGCGCCGCCAGCGCTGTCGGTAGCGGTGATGGGGCTGGTTACCTATGTCTTGATTGCCTGGGGTGTGAATGTATGGCTGGCGGTCATAGGTGGCGCTTCCCTGTATGTCGTTGCATTGATCCTCACGGGCGCCTTCCGCGGGGAGGACATGGCAGCCATCCTGCGCGTGTTGCCCATAGGCCCGCTACGGCGCCTGTTACCGGCGTGAGTCCCCGCCATTTGAGCACTTACCACACCGTGGGGCCCGCCTCACCATTCCCCTCACTCTATGGTACACTGCGGCCATGCGCAGGCTCTCGCTGCAACTGGTTGCTCTAGCTCTATCACTGGGCGCGGTGCGCCTGGTGACAGGGGCCGATCTGTTTGCACCCTATCTTGTTCGAGATGGGTTGATTGTCGCTGCCCTGGGGGCGGTAATCTTTGCCCTGCATGCGGGGGGCTGGCGCGCCGCGCCCGCCTATCACCAGGTCGCTGCCATACCCCACTGGGGCCAGATCCTGCTGGCCACGGGGCTGGCTTGTATGCTGGCCGGCGGCGTGCTTGCGGGCATGGGACTCTCCTCTCTGCTGGGCTTGGCCGCCTGGCTGGTGTGGAGTCTGGGCATCGTGCTCGCGATCGCGGGCGTCTGGTGGCCGGGGGCAGAGGTTGCCTATGATCTGCCGCGTTTTCGCTGGGAAAAAGACGCCAGTGGCGCGTTTGTGCGCGTCGCTGCGGGCAGGGATGAGGAAGAGTCGTCGCCGGCCGTGGTCACGCCCGGCCGCCGGCGCTGGCTGTGGTGGCTCCTCGTCGTTGTACTGCTGGCCACCCTGTTGCGCCTGTGGAATTTGACCGGCATGCCGCCAGGCTGTGTCGGCGTTGAGTGTATCAATGGCCTGCGCCTGGTGGACGGGCAACCGCTGACCTTTTCCGTGCCGGGCACGTTCAACCTATACGAGCAGGCCACGCGCTTCCTCTTTGTCCTTACCAGCGCCAGCGTGTTCACGCTGCGGCTCGTTTCAGCGGTTACCGGTATTGTCGGTGTGGTTGTATTTGCCGCCCTGACGCGGCGGTTGACACAGCCGGCCTTTGTGCCCCTGGCGCTCCTCTTGATCGCGCTCAATCCCTGGCATTTGTGGGCCTCCCGTAGCGCCGAGCCGTGGATCGCAACGGCACTCTTTGTCTCGCTTGCGCTTTGGCTCGCGCTCCGCGCGCTGGCACGCGGTGACCTGCGGGGATGGGTTCCAGCGGGCCTGGCGCTTGGCTTGCTCTTTGTGGAGGCGCCGGCATTACGGCTGGCACTTCTGGGATGGACGGCTGTAATCGCTGCGGTTGGCATCGGCGCTGCGGTCCACAGCCCGCGCCGCCGTGCGACCAACAGGTCCGTTTTTGCCGGCCTTGCCGCGGCGATTGGCATCGCTTTGCCGTCCATTGTGGCTGGACTGCGAAGCGGAACGCTCATCCTGCTTCCGGGCAGTGCTGGCGCCATGCTAGACAACGCGGCGACGTTGGCCGGCGCGCTCTTGCGGCCCGATGCCAGCTTCAACAACCCATTCACGGCAGCCGGTCTGTTGTCGAGCGTAGCGATGGTGCTGGTGATCACTGGCTGTGGTGTCCTGCTCCGCCATCTGCGGCAAGGGGCCGCTGTGCTTGTCGCTGCCGGCTTGTCGCTGGTGGCCATCGCTGCGGCGGGCATGGATCAGAGCACAACGCCGCCGGCGAGCGTGCTGCTCGCGCTGCTGCCTTTCCTCCTTGCCATCGCTGCCATCAGCCTGGATCGTCTGCTCAACACGCTGGTAGCTACCTGGGGGCGTACCGTGGCCCCACGGCGCCTGGTGATGGGTGCCGGCTTCTTGTTGGCGGCTATTTTGGGGGCGGGCGTCTTGCGTTTCTATGCCGATCTGGACTCTTTACAGGCGGCCGGGGAACGACCGGTAGAAACTGAGCTGGCCCGTTATGTGGGGCAGGAGCTTGCTACGGCTCCGGAGACGCTGACCACATTTATTGTGCCACCGGCCGCGCTGCAGCATCCAAGCATGCGGCTCCTGGCCGGCCAGGCGTTGGCCGCTGGCCGCGTTCAGCCGCTGGATGTCGCGCGTACTATGCCCTTCGCCGCGCTGCCGCCCGGCGATCTGCTATATTTGATTCCGGCCACAGACGGCCAGATCATCGAACTACTGCGCCAGATATACCCGGCTGGTTCCTTGCACACCGAAGTGGGGAGTTCGGGAGAGCGTGCGCTTTTTCACGTGTTACGGGTGCCGGAGCGGGCTGTAGTAGAAGGACAAGGCATGCAACTGCTTGTTTACGCAGGGGGCGAGGTGCGCAGCGCCGACGAGGCGGATGCCAGCCTGACTGTGAAAACAACCGACTTGCCCTGGGCAACCTCGCCGCCCGTACCGCTTCCCTTTGCAGCGGAGGGCTATGCCACCCTGCTCGTCCCGGAGGCCGGCGACTACATCTTTGCCATCGATGCCGCGCCAGGTGCGGCGTATGTCTTGAAGTTGGATGAGCTTCTTGTGCTCGATAGCGGTCTGGGGCTCAGGGAGCAGGTGGTGCCGCTGGCCCAGGGCGTCTACCGGCTGGAGCTCGTCTACCGCAGCGGCCCCACGCCGGGCGACTTGCGCCTTCGCTGGCAACGGCCCAACCAACCGTTCACGATTCTTTCGCCTGAAGTGCTGCACCTGCCGGTGTTGGCCAATGTAGGGTTATTGGGAACCTATACGGGCAATGCTGGGGTGAACGACGTGACGTTGACCCGGCGCAAGGATCTGGTGGTCGGCATGGATCCCGATCTCTCCGAACCTTACCGGGTACACTGGCAAGGAAAACTTGCCACGCCCCGATCAGGCGAGTATTTAATCAGCTCGTTGGCTGACGGCATCAATACAATTGCTGTCGATGGTCAAGTCGTCGTCGACAGCCGCGGCGATACTGGCACCGCGTATAGCGAGGGGCTGATCTATCTGGCGCAAGGCTGGCATCTGTTTGACGTCCGCTACGTTCCTGCACATGAGCGGTCTGATTTCCGCATGCTATGGCAGCCGGCGGGCGGGCAGGCGGGCGAGCTTAGTAGCTTTTATCTGCGGCCCACGACCGGTGAGCTAGGGGTTGTCGACCAGCCGCTGCCGCCTGCTCCTGCCTTGATCGACGCGGGGCTGGGTAACGACCAGTTTGCGTTGTCGCGCGCCAGCGGCGTCTGGCAGCCAGCCATTCGCCTGCCGCCAGTTGGGTTGGAGCCGCTACTGTTGGAGACGCTGTGGTCGGTGGGTGAAGGCTGCGGAGCGGCGCCTAGACAGTTCAATAGCCCCCATGGCATAGCCTTTGACCCGCGCACGAGCCGCCTGCTCGTCGCTGACACAGCCAACCGCCGCGTGCAGGTTCTGGAGCTGGACGGCGCGCAGGTGGGCAGCATCAACAGCGAGTTGTTCCAGGAGCCGGTGGATGTGGCTATCGCTGCAGATGGCGCACCGCTTGTATTGGACGCCTTGGCCGGTGCGATCTTCCGCGTCGAAGCGGACAACACGGTGACTCCCCTGGCCCTTCAAACCAGTTTCTACCGGCCCCGAGGCCTGGCCGTGGGCCGTTTCGGCTCGCTCTACGTGGCAGACACCGGCGGCGGGCGGATCGCTATCCTAGGTCCAAATGGTACACTAGAGGGCGAACTTGGCGGATTGGAGTCGCTATTGAGCCGCGGCCAGCCTGTGGACGCCCTGGAGATTAATAACGCGATCTGGGCCGTGAGTGCTGAAGATGGTCGTCTATGGAACCTGCCAGTGGATGGCAGCCTGACGGCCATCCAGCCTACCAACACACTGGACGGCCCACACCTGGCCGCCCTCCCCAATGGCAGTTTCCTGGTCAGCGACCCGGGCCGGCGCACGTTCACTGTGGTGCAGCCTACCGGCCAGCCTGTGCAGCAATTCGCCTACGTGGATCAGCTCGTCGTGCCGACTGGGGTAGCCGCAATGGGTGCCGGTGATTTCGTGTTCATAGCTGCCACGGATACCCGCTCCTGTTCGGTGTCGTTGTGGCGCATAGCCGCTAACCAGTTGAAATGAACCATCTTCTGAAGATAACCATTATCTGCTGCCTGTTGGCAGTCATCGTGGCTGGCTGTGCAGGGCTGCGCGGGCCGGATGCCGCGGCGCGGCCCGCGCAACCAAGTGTTGGCGCAGGCGGCGGCGTGGCAGCCCTGGCGCCCGCCGTTACCGTACCAACGACACCTGAACCAGAGCCCGTGCCTGGCAGTGTGTTGGCCCATCTGTCTACTGAGGAACAGCTGCTCCAGGCGACGATTCCGCGACGGGACCCCTACGGGCTGGCCGTCCGCCTGGATCCAGATCTGGCTGCCCTTCCTGCGGCCGTGGCTGAACCCAACGGATACCAGGTGGGCGACCGGGAGATCTTCTGGGTTCACAATGCCGACACCGAGCGGAACCTGGAACTCGAGGCGGAGCTGGTTTACAAGACTGACGTGGTCAATGTATGGGTTGAGAGTGGCCGCTCCTATGATCACGAGCGGCTCATCTCCTCCATCGATCGCTTCAGCCGGATGAGCTATCCAAAGCTGACCGCCATCTTTGGTCGTGAATGGAGTCCTGGTGTAGATGGCGATGTGCGTCTGCATGTGCTTCACAACGCGCAGATGGGTAGCTCGGTGGCCGGCTACTACTATAGCGCCGACGAGTACAGCCGGTTGGTGAATCCGTTTTCCAACGAGAAGGAAATCTTCTTCATCAACCTGAACTTTGTCAATGGCCTGCACGACTATACTGTCTACGAGACTGTATTGGCCCACGAATTCCAACACATGATCCATTGGAATCAGGACCGCGGGGAGGATCTGTGGCTCAACGAAGGGCTGAGTGAGTTTGCCCAGGAAGTAGCCGACTACGCGCCGGACACCATATTTGTATTTGCTTTCGGCAGCTATCCGGATCTGCAGCTCACGACCTGGAGTCCGGTGCCTGGCGCCAATTCGCCTCACTATGGCGCCGCCTATCTCTTTGTCGCGTATCTGGCCCAACGTTTTGGGCCCCAGTTTTTGGGGACGCTCGTTGCAGAACAGGCCAACGGCACCGAAGGTGTTACCGCCGCGCTGCAGGCCGCGGGCTTCGATGTTGATTTTGATAGCCTCTTTGCAGACTGGGTCGTGGCCAATTGGGCCGATGAGCCGCAAGCGCTCGGCGAGGACGGCCGGTACGGCTATTGGATGATCGATCTGCCTGCATTCACGCCCGCGGATCAGCTTTCACGCTTTCCTGTGGACGAGACCGCAGCAGAAGTGTCCAACTATGGCACGGACTACATCCAGTTCCTGGGCGAAGGGGACATCACCTTCCATTTTGCGGGAGATACGGAGACTGTGCTGGCCCCCACCAACGCGGTTAGTGGCCGTCGCATGTGGTGGAGCAACCGCGGCGACGATGCCAACCCGCGACTCACGCGAGAATTTGACCTGTCCGCGCTGCCGGCTGGCATCCAGGTAACGATGACCGTGCAGAGCTGGTGGGATATCGAGCAAAACTACGATTATGGCTATGTCATGGCTAGCCGAGACGGCCAGGGGTGGGCGATTCTGGCCGGCGATCGCACGCGGACGGATAACCCGACAGGCAACGCGTTGGGCGCCGGCTATACTGGACGCAGTATGGCGGGCGGGGCTGCGCCTGTATGGGTAACGGAGCAATACGACCTCAGCGCGTATACGGGCGGACCATTGTGGATCCAGTTTAGCTACGTGACGGACGACGGCGTTAACGCGGCCGGCTGGTTTATCGACGATGTGGCAATTCCTGCACTTGGGTTGCTGGATGACTTTGAGGGTGACGTCGATGCGTGGCAGAGTGAAGCCTGGATATTGACGGACAACCGGTTGCCGCAACGCTGGATCGTGCAGCTCCTGGAGTTCGAGGTCGGGCACCTGACCGCGGTACGCCGCGTTCCCGTGGACGACCAGGGCCGGGCTACACTGGATGTTGACGGGCTCGGCAAAGGCCGGACGGCCGTCATTGCCATTAGCGCCCTGGCGCCTGCCACGACGGAACCAGCCAAATACCGCTACTGGGTGACGAATCGATAAGGTTCTTGGGGATCGGGCTCTATGCGGAGGATATCGCTAGCCAACCGGTTGCTTATCCGCCGCTTCTTTGCCATGTCTCCCTTTCGCCATCATGGATACTCTCCGCGGTGTCATCGAGCGTATAACATTTCATAATGAAGAGAATGGCTACACGGTGGCCAAGCTGACGCCGGAACATGGCGGCCGGGGTGGTTTTGGCGCGCCTAGAGAGGTAACCATAGTTGGCAACATGTTGGGCGTCAATGTTGGCGAAAGTGTGGAGATGACGGGCAATTGGACTGTGCATGCCGAATATGGGCGCCAGTTCCAGGTGGAGACGTTTCGCCCTGTCCTCCCGGCGACGATCGCCGGGATCGAGAAATACTTGGGTAGTGGTCTCATCAAGGGCATTGGACCAGTCACTGCGCGGCGGATTGTCAAAAAATTTGGAACGGAGACCCTGGCGGTCATCGAAGAGACGCCTGACCGGCTGGCTGAAGTACCTGGTGTGGGGCCCAAGCGGGTAGACATGGTCAAGCAAGCCTGGGCGGAACAGCGGGCTATCAAGGAGGTGATGCTCTTTCTCCAAAGCCATGGTGTGAGCACCAGTCTAGCCACGAAGATCTACAAGTATTACGGCGACGACGCCATCAATATCGTACGTAGCGACCCCTACCGGCTGGCACGGGATATCTTTGGCATCGGCTTTCTCACCGCCGACAAGATCGCGCGCGCCATGGGCATGGCAGCCAACGCGCCTGAGCGCGTCGCGGCGGGCGTGGCCTATGCCTTGAATGAGGCCAGCGAGGAGGGCCACGTCTATCTGCCCACATCTGAGCTGGTCAAGCTAACGGCTGAGCTGCTCGGGGTGGCGCCCGAGCTGGTGGGGATCGGACTGGCCCGTATGTGGGCTGACGACCAGATCAAGGTCGCGCCAACTCCAGGGGCAGAGGCTATGGATCCCCGGACAACAGCTGCTCCGGAAGCCGCCGCGCCGTTGCTGGTGGCGGAAGAAGGAGGCGTCTATGCCGCGGACACCGTAGCGCATGGCCGGAAACTGCTGGCTGAAGAAGATGCCATCTATCTGACACCGCTCTACTACAGCGAGGTTGGGGTGGCCAATCGCCTGCGCCGGCTGGCAACGGAGAGCGCCAGTCGCCTTGCCGTGTTCCAGCGCTACCAGGAGCGCGCCTGGTCCGATGTGCTGGCAGAGGCGGAACGTGCCAGCGGTTTCCCCCTGGCGCCGGCGCAACGCGCGGCGGTACAAACCGCGCTCACCCACCGGGTCACGATCCTTACCGGCGGGCCGGGAACAGGAAAGACGACGACCGTACGCACCGTCCTCCACCTGTGTAAGCGAGAACGGCGGCGCGTGTTGTTGGCCGCACCTACGGGCCGGGCGGCCAAGCGCCTGAGCGAGACCACCGGGGAAGAGGCCAAGACCATCCACCGGCTGTTGGAATTCAAGCCAGGCGAAGGCATGGCGTTTCAGCGCAACGAGGAGAACCCGCTGGACGGCGATCTGCTCATTGTGGATGAGGCCTCCATGTTGGATCTCACGCTGACCAATCAGCTGCTCAAGGCGGTGCCGCCGGGCATGCACCTGCTGCTTGTCGGTGACGTGGACCAGCTGCCCAGTGTCGGGGCCGGCAACGTTCTGAAGGATATCATGGCGGCGATTGGGGATCTGCCCCATGCTGAACCGGGCACGACCCAATCTGGCCGTCTGCTCTCCGGCTCTCCCGCGCGATCCTACGCGGTGATCCGGCTACAGACGATATTCCGCCAGGAGGCCGGCTCGTTCATCATCACCAACGCCCACAATATCAACCGCGGCCAGATGCCGGCCATCGACAATGAGAACGCCACTGATTTCTTCCTGTTCAAAACTGAAGATCCGGAGCGGGCGGCCCAACTCTGCGTGGAGTTGGTGACGACGCGAATACCGCGGCGCTTTGGGATTCCCCCAGAGGATATTGAGCTATTGGCGCCCATGCACCGGGGCGCAGTCGGCGTGGGCGCGCTCAATGGGGCGTTGCAGCAAGCGCTCAACCCGCCGGCACCCAACCGGCCGGAAAAGATGGTGGGCAGTCGCGTCTACCGGGTCGGAGACCGGGTGATGCAGGTACGGAACAACTATGACAAGGATGTCTACAACGGGGACATGGGCCGCATCACCGCTATGGACACGGTCATGCACCGGGTGACCGTAACATTTGACGGCCGCCCGGTGGGCTATGACTTTCTGGAGTTGGATGAGCTGGTCCACGCATATGCTGTGAGCGTGCACAAAAGCCAGGGTAGCGAGTTCCCCGCGGTAGTAATCCCTGTGCTCACGACGCATTACCTTATGTTGCAGCGCAACCTGCTCTACACCGCTGTGACGCGCGCCCGGCGCCTGGTTGTGCTAGTGGGCCAGCCCCGTGCCATTGCAATGGCGGTGCGCAACGACAAGGTCACGCAGCGTTTCACCGGTCTTATGGAGAGGCTTGCGGGAGAAGACAGGGTGAGGTAGATACATGAGCCAGGCAAGCGCGCGTGATCTTTGTGCTGTGCGCAGAATCCGGCATAGGCTATCCCACGGTTTGTGAGCCCGTGCAGGGACGACTCAGGCCTTCTGCAGCCCTTTCGTTGCTCCTTCTACGCCTCCTATCCGGCGGCCGTCCATAGCCCGCCATGGCTTGCCGCACAGATGTTTCAGTGCTAAACTTGTCGCTATGTCCATCGCGCTCTATCGCAAATGGCGCAGCCAGACCTTTGACGAGGTGATTGGCCAGGAACATGTGACGCGTACGCTGCGCAACGCGCTGCGTGAGGGTCGCATTGCCCACGCGTATCTCTTTTCAGGGCCGCGAGGCACGGGCAAGACCAGTACGGCGCGGATCCTGGCCAAAGCACTCAACTGTACCGCGCCCGAGGAAGAGCGTCCCTGCGGCCGCTGTCCTACCTGTGTGGCCATTACCGAAGGGCGCATGATCGATCTCATCGAGATCGACGCGGCCAGCAACAACGGCGTGGATGACATCCGGGAGCTGCGCGAGCGCGTAAGCTTTCGCCCCAGCGCAGGGCGTTTCAAGGTCTACATCATTGACGAAGTCCATATGCTGAGCACCAGTGCGTTCAACGCGCTGTTGAAGACGCTGGAAGAGCCGCCGCCCCACGCCCGCTTTGTCCTCGCCACCACGGAACCCCACAAGATACCGGCCACGGTACACAGCCGCTGCCAACGCTTCGACTTTCGCCGCATTCCCACCCCGGAGATCGTGGGCCACCTGGAGCACATTGTGCGCGAGGAAGGGTTCGAGGCCGAGCCGGATGCGCTGACGGCCATCGCGCGCAGCGCGCAGGGCTGCATGCGAGACGCGGTCAGCCTGCTGGACCAGATGCTGAGCTTTGGTAATGAGAAGCTGACGCTACACCAGGTGCAGCAGGTACTGGGCGTAGTGAACACACAGGCTGTGGCTGACATGGTGGGCGCGGTGGCGGGCAAGGATGTGGGCCGGGGACTGAGCCTCATTCATCAACTGGTGCTCGACGGCGCCAGCCTCAACGAGTTCTGCCAGCAGGTGGTGGAGTATCTGCGCGCGGTGTTGCTGTTGCAGATGACTGGAGACGCCGGGCTGCTGGACGATATGCCGCGCGAAATGGTCAAGCAGTTGGAGCGCCAAGCCCGGCAGCTGGAGCCAGCCGTGACGGTGTTTGCAATCAAGCGCTTCAACGAGGCGATCCCGGAGCTGAAGAGCGGCTACCAGCCACAGCTACCGCTCGAGCTCGCGCTCATTGAGTCGATCCAGGGTGGGCCCGTGCTGCCAGCAGCGGTGGCAGGTATGGTTCCGGCATTCCAGGCGGCCCAGCCGCCTGTCTCTGCTGTTTCACCGGGCCAGGCTGGCGGCCAGGAACCAGCTCCCGAAGCAACCACAGGAACACCGGCAGACGCGGCGATGACCGCGCGCCCGTCGCCCCAGAGGCGAGACAACGCGGGAGCAGAGTTGTTGCGCCGGCGTTGGGCCGATCTGCAACGTGCCCTCAAGCAGCAGTGTGGCAACAAAGTATCGGGTGTGTTGAACTCCACCAAAGACATGGTCGTTGGCGAGGACACAGTTGTCTTTGCCTTCTCATCGCAGTACCAGGCTGTCCGGGAGATGGTGGATACGCCCGAGACTCGCGACCAGGTAGGCAAGGTGTTTTCCCAGTTTTTGAACCGGCCTGTCACAGTCATCTTCCAGACAGGTGAGCATGCGCAGCTGCCCAACGCATCCCCCAGTGCGCCAGATACCAAGGCGGCTGACAGCGCCGATCCTCTGCTTGACTATGCCGTCAACGATCTGGGCGCTCAAGTGGTACGGGATGAGTGAGCACGGCCCACGCCATCGGACAGCGCCCGGCGCCGGTAGAACAAGATGCTGTAACCAGTTTGTAGATTGCATGGGGTAAGCTGGCTGCCATTCCCAGGTAGCATGACAGAGTGGATTCGGGACAGACGCCCCATGCCAGGATTGAGAGACGAGGATAGAACATTATGAGCAAGAAGCGAGGTTTCGGCGGCGTGCCGGGCGGCCGTGGCGGCATGCCCAATATGGGCAATCTCATGGCCCAGGTGCAGAAGCTCCAGGAAGAGATGGAGAAGACACAGGCAGCGCTGGCTGATGAGGAGATCACCGTCAGTGCGGGCGGGGGCGCGGTGACGCTGGTTGTGACCGGCGCGCGTGCCTTTAAGTCGGTCACCATCAAGCCTGAGGTTGTCGATCCGGATGACGTTGAGATGCTGCAGGATCTGTTGTTGGCGGCTATCAACGACGCGCTGCAGCAGGTCAAGGACCTGGAAGAGCAGCGTATGGGTGGGCTTACCGGCGGGTTGGGTTTGCCGCCGGGGCTGATTTAGGCAACTCGTTTGAGGATTAAGCTCTAAGGATTGAGAGAGCAGGTCGCATGGACCATGCGCCATGGCGGTAAGGTGATCGCTCCTCGATCCTTGTTTTTTTGTCCTCCGTTCTCAGTCCTGGATTCAAGTCGATGCAACCACTTGCCGAGCCGGTCAGCAACCTGATTGAGGCGTTCAGCAAATTGCCGGGTATTGGGCCAAAGACCGCCACACGCCTCACATACTTTCTGCTGCGCAGCGATGAGTCCATCGCGCTTGGGCTGGCGCGGGCTCTAGATGAGCTCAAGGCGCGCACGCTGTTTTGCCGCGTCTGCCACAATATCGCGGACCAGGATCCCTGCCCCATCTGTGCCAATCCTCAGCGCGATCACACTCTGATCTGCGTTGTGGAGGAGCCGCTCGACGTACAAGCCATCGAACGCACGCGTGAGTTCACCGGCGTCTATCATGTGCTCCACGGGGCGATTTCGCCGGTAGAAGGGATTGGCCCTGAGGATCTCAAGGTGGGCGAGCTGCTACAACGGATCCAGCGCGGCCAGGATACTGCAGCGGCAAGGGAGGTTGACGAACTTGATCGTGTGCCTGTACACGAGATCCTGTTGGCCACCAATCCCAACTTGGAAGGGGAGGCGACAGCTATGTACATCGCGCGCCTGGTCAAACCCCTGGGTATCCGCGTCACGCGTTTGGCCCGCGGCCTGCCCATGGGCGGTGACCTGGAGTATGCCGACGAAGTAACGTTGGGACGCGCGCTGGCTGGCCGCAGCGAGATGTAATACACGTGTGAATC
>JACFMY010000645.1 GCA_019455155.1 Caldilineaceae bacterium | reverse complement strand
CTCAAGCCGGCGGCAACCAATGCGTACCAGGACGCCAGCAGCACAGGCACGGCCCGTTCGAACCGGAGGGTGCCGGCATAGGCAGGATGGCGCACATAGCGATAGGGGCCGCCCGTGGCCACTGTGTGGCCCCGATCCGACTGGATACGCATGATCTGTGAGAAATAGGCGTTGGAGGCCGTGGCCCACACGGCCAGCCCGTTGCCCACGATACAGACCGCCAACGCGGCCAGCTGCAGCGCGAAGGGAAAATCGCCGGTCCAGCCAAAACGCTCATCCAGGCCGGCGACGACGTAGCGTACCAGCTGCGTCAGACCGACCACCCCCATGATGGCTGTGTCCCAGGCCTTCGCGCCCTTCTTCGGCCCCAACCGCTCTGCCAACAGATCTGGATGGGAGCGGAGAATCACCACGGCTGTGCCCAGGACCCAGGCGGCCATGACGGCGATGACGGCCCAGGCGGGCCACCAATCGATCCGCCCGGCTGACGCGAAGAGGGCTACGCCCATGATCACGAGCCCCAAGGTCTCACGGACGGCATAGCGGACAAGCAGTTGTCTGTTCATGGTCTATCGTCCCAGCGCCTGGGGCCGGCGATCTTATCGATACGAACGGAAGCGAGCACTATGGGTATAGCAGCTGATATTGCCATCATCGTTGTAGCAGGCCTGATCGGGGGGTTGGTGGCCCAACAGCTCAGGCAGCCTCTGATACTAGGATATATCCTGGCCGGCGTGATGGTCGGCCCCTTTACCGGCGGGGTCACCGTCTCCGAGCTGCACGACATCGAGTTGCTGGCGGAAATCGGTGTGGCCCTGCTGCTCTTCGCGCTGGGCATCGAGTTTTCGTTACAGGAGCTACGGCCAGTACGGCGCATTGCCCTCATCGGCACCCCCATACAGATCCTCCTTTCCATGGCCCTCGGCTTTGGCATCGGGCAGCTGTTGGGCTGGGAGTGGGTCACTTCGCTCTGGTTCGGCGGGATGATCGCCCTTTCGAGCACTATGGTGCTCCTCAAGACCTTGATGAGCCAGGGACGCCTGGGCACGCTCTCCAGCCGGGTCATGATCGGCATGTTGATCGTCCAGGATCTGGCTGTGGTCCCTCTCATGATCATTTTACCCCAGCTAAACCAGCCCGAGGTAGGGCTGCCGGTGCTGGGCCTGGCCGCACTCAAGGCCGCGTTGTTCCTGTTCTTGATGATCTTTGTGGGAACCCGCGTCATTCCGGCGCTGATGGCCCGGATCGCGGCCTGGAATTCGCGCGAGCTGTTTCTGTTGGCCATCACGGCCATCGGGCTGGGCGTTGGCTACGCCACCTATTTGTTTGGACTCTCATTTGCCTTTGGCGCCTTTGTCGCCGGCATGGTGCTCAGCGAGTCGGACTACAGCCACCAGGCCCTCAGCGATATTATCCCGCTGCGGGACCTCTTTGGGTTGCTCTTCTTTGTCTCCGTGGGTATGCTCCTGGATCCGGCCTTTCTTGTGGCCAATCTAGGCACGATCTTGCTCGTGGTGCTGCTCATCGCCGTTGGCAAGGGTTTGATCTTCAGCGCCTTGAGTCGCATCTTTGGCTACGGCAATGTTGTGCCGCTAGCCGTGGGGCTAGGGCTCTTTCAGGTCGGTGAGTTCTCCTTCGTCCTGGCCCGCGTGGGGCTCAGCACCAATTCCATCAGCCACGATCTCTACTCTTTGACGCTCACCACAGCCATCGTAACCATGATCTTGACGCCAACTCTCTCGGGGCTGACCGCGCCGCTCTATGCCCTGCGCAAGCGCTGGTTCAAGCACGAAGCGCTGCAGAGCATCAACCTGCCCAAGACCGGTCTGCACGACCACGTTGTCATAGCCGGCGGCGGCCGCGTGGGCCAGCATGTCGCCCAGGTGTTGCAGCGACTGGATCTGGCCTTTGTGATCGTCGAGATGGACTACCGTCGCGTCGAGCAGGTCAAGGCGGCCGGCCTGCCCGTGATCTACGGGGATGCAGCACAGGAGATTGTGTTGGAAGCCGCCCAGATTAAGCACGCCTGCCTGGTGCTGATCACCACGCCGGCGATTCTTGTCACCCAGTCAATTGTGGATCGGGTGCGCCGCCTGAACCCGGCGGTGCACATCGTCGCCCGTGCGGAAGGGGTCGAGCAAATGCAGGCCCTCCACGAGCGGGGCGTCTACGAGGTGGTCCAGCCGGAATTCGAGGCCGGCCTCGAAGTGACGCGGCAGGCGCTGTTGCACCTGAACATACCCGCCACGGAGATTCAGCGTTTCACCGATGCGACGCGCCAGGAGCTCTATGCGCCTCTCTACCAGGCGCACAGCGAATATGGGATCGTGGCGCAGCTGCAACATGCGGCGCGCCTGCTGGAGCTGACCTGGCTCTCGCTGCCGCCGGAGAGCCCGCTCGTCGGGCGCACCATCCAGGAGCTCAAGATACGTACCGAAACCGGCGTCTCCGTGGTCGGCGTGATGCGCGGGGGCATACTCTACCCCAATCCTGACGCAGGCTTTCGTTTTTCCGTGGGGGATCTGGTAGCTGTAATGGGAAGCCCGGACCAGTTGGCTACTTTTCAGGGGATGGCGATGCCGGATCAGCCTTGAGGAAGCGAGCGACTGTACCATTATTCACAATATTGACGCACCCCTGGAATAGGAGTACTCTCATCACATCGTCCCTGTGATGGGTTCGTCACTCCCAGTGATTCGCTGTGGGTTCATAGC
>JACFMY010000644.1 GCA_019455155.1 Caldilineaceae bacterium | reverse complement strand
ATCAAGGGGGCGTTCATGAACGTCTATCTGGCCTGGATCACACGCCAGGCAGGTGGCAACCCCTTCGACGTGGGCGAAGAATACGAAATGGCCCTTGCCTACATCCACGACCTGATGTACACGGATAAGGTACTGAATCCCGCTTCGCTGCAGAAGGATTACAACCAGCAGAATGCCGATTACCTCGGCGATCGGGTTGCCTTCATGCGCCAGTGGCCATTCTTCTTCGACGTGGCGCGCAGCCCCGACAACGAGGCCTGGTTCAACGAAGACAAGGTCCAGATCGCGCTGCCGCCCGCCGGTCCGGGCGGCTCGAACAACCTGACCTACGCGGCCGGCTGGGGCTTCGGCATCGTAAAGAGCTCGCCGAACCTGGAACAGGCGACCGAGCTCTTCAAGTTCCTCATCGACAAGGAGACCGCGGTCGAAGCGGTCAACACCAGCTATTGGTTCCTGAGCGCGCGCAGCTCGGTGCTGGAAGCGGCAGGCGGCGCGGGCGTGGCTGGGCCGCTGGAGATGTATTCCAATGCCGGCGCCATCGCGCTGCGTCCCTTCCACCCGCGCTTTGTTGAGGCGCTCACGATTATCGAGGATACGGCCTCGGCCTACCTGACCGACCAGGTCTCGCTCGACGAGTCGCTAACGCAGGCAAGGGAACAGCTCGCTGGCCTGGAGTGACCGGTTGCTTGCGTCATCTCCGGGCGCCCCGCGGAGACGCGAGGCTTTCCCAGGTGCGTTGGGCCAGCCGGCCGCTGGCCCAACGCACTCCTGATCGTACTATCTGCGCCGGGCACCCACCCATCCCGTGAGAGGATTCCACCTCATGTCAGAGCAACTCCAGGCGGTAGGCAGGATCCCTGCCCCACGCCGGCGCATGGGTCTCACAGGCGCCACGCGGCGGCGCTACCTGCTCTTTCTTGCGCTGGTGGCGCCGGCCTTTCTCATCCGCTTTGCTACTGCAGCCTACCCGATCTTCCAGACTGTTCTGCTGAGCTTTACGAACCTGAGTATTCTGAAAGGCACCAACGAGTTTATCGGCCTGCAGAATTACATTGACATGCCGGGCGACTATGGCGTGCGTGGGGCAACGACGTTCACGATTATCTACGTGCTGGCGTCCACTGCGCTTGACATGATTGTTGGCATGGCCATTGCGTTGCTCCTCAATGCCAGATTCCGGGGACGTGCCTTCGTGCGCACCATCAACCTGATTCCATGGGCCATCCCCATGATCGCCGCCGGCTACACCTTCCGCTGGCTGCTGGACGATCAGTTTGGTCTCATCCCTTATTGGGTCTTTGAGCTGACAGGGATACGCATGGTCACTTTCATCTCAGCCTGGGGCGCGCGGCTGGCAGTGATCCTGGTGCAGGTGTGGAAAGAAGCGCCCTTCATGGCGATCATCTTTCTTGCTGGGTTGCAGGGTCTGAGCCAGGATATCTTCGAGGCGGCAAAGGTCGATGGGGCCACAGCCTGGCAGCGTTTTTCGCGTATTACCCTACCGCTGATCATGCCGCTGGCCATCACCATGGGTCTTTTTCGCATAGTTTGGTCACTCGCCAACTTCGACCTGGTCTACGGCCTAACCTTTGGCGGTCCAGGTGTCGCCACGTCGGTCCTGGCCTTACGCGTCTTTCAGGAAGGCATTCTCTTCTTTAAGTTTGGCTTTGCCTCGGCCATCAGCGTTGTCCTCCTGATCTTTGTCGGCATCATCGGTATCGTTGCCCTGGTTTTGTTCCGCCGCACGGAAGTAGTAGATTGAGGCCCGCGGGAGATCGTCTATGCAGACATCAGTGATGACACAGAGGAGCTGGGCCTGGGCCGCGCGCCCCCTGCGCCGGGTTGGCGTCTATGCTATGGTCTTTTTGTTCGCGTTCATTGTCCTGCTGCCCATCTATTGGATGGCGCGCTCGGCCTTTGCCAGCGCCGCGGATCTGAACCGCACGCCGCCCATCTATTTCCCGGCCTTCACCATGCAGAACTTCCAGACGCTGATCACGCAGGTGCCTTTTTTCCAGTACTTGCGCAACTCGATCGTGTTCAGTCTGGCGACGACGCTGGTCACGCTGGTCATCAGCTTCCTTGCCGCGTATGCCTTTGCCCGCATTCCGATTCCCGGCAGCGGCATCCTGCTGTGGGCGTTGGTGCTCTCCATGGCCCTGCCCGACGTGGGCACGATCGTGCCGCTTTATCGAACCCTGGCTACCCTGGGTCTGCTTGACACGATTGCTGGTCTCACCCTTGTGCT
Organism: Caldilineaceae bacterium; assembly: GCA_019455155.1. Classification (GTDB taxonomy): domain Bacteria; phylum Chloroflexota; class Anaerolineae; order Caldilineales; family Caldilineaceae; genus JACFMY01. The sequence continues at coordinate 479 of JACFMY010000644.1, read as the reverse complement.
GAGCAGCACGCTGACGCCGTTCACCGTGTGGGTGCTCGTGTCGTTTATCAGGCAAGTCCCCTATGAGATCGAGGAGGCCGCCATCATTGACGGCGCTTCACTACTTCAGGTCTTCGTCCGGGTCCTGGTACCGGTCACCATGCCAGGGCTGGCGACCATGGGGCTGATCAACTTCATCAACGGGTGGAACAACCTGCTCTACCCCCTCTCCTTCTCTGTCACGCCCGCCGCCAAAACCCTGAGCGTGTCGATTACCGAAGTCTTCGCGGGCTACTCGCCATGGGGCAAGCCATGGGAGCTCATTATGGCCGTGGGTGTCACCATGGTTGTGCCGATGATTCTCCTGGTACTGTTTTCCCAGAAGGGGATCGTGGACGGTCTGACGCGCGGCGCGTTCAAATAGCTTCCGGCAAATAGGCATCGACAAATAGGCATCGACAAATAGGCATCGACAAATAGGCATCGACAAATAGGCATCG
>JACFMY010000643.1 GCA_019455155.1 Caldilineaceae bacterium | reverse complement strand
TGGATATGCGACAGCATAATACATGTTTCCTTATTAATGGGTTTATGTACTAGTTCTTGTCTTGGTGCTCAACCACACGTCTCACACGAAAAACTCGGCCTAAACCAAGATCATGAAGCCGCATTCCCGCGAGTCCGACCCTATAAAGATCCGCATCAAGAATCTCATCAAGGAATTTCAAACCAAGGGCAATACCTTTACTGCCATCGACGACGTCAGCCTCGATATCGCGTCAGGCACATTTTTTATGATAGTGGGGCCGAGTGGTTGCGGCAAAACTACGTTGCTTAGGATACTGGCAGGCCTCGAAATACCCACTTCTGGTAGCACTGAGATCAACCAAACGAACCCCGAACGTCCCGGCAACTCGATGGTGTTCCAGGGTGATTCGATCTTTCCGTGGATGACGGTGTGGGACAACGCCGCCTATGGTTTGATCATGCGCAAGGCACCTCGAGCGCAGATCAAGGAAGTGGTCGGACATTATCTCGACCGCACTGGCTTGACTCGGTTTGCCCACGCTTATCCGCATCAACTCTCAGGCGGCATGAGGCAACGCGTGTCCATTGCTCGGGCCTTTGCCAACGATCCCGAGGTACTCCTGATGGACGAGCCGTTCTCGGCGCTCGATGAGCAAAACAAGACACTCCTGCAGGAAGAACTGCTGCGCATTTGGGATGAACACAAGAAAACTGTGCTGTTCATCACCCACAGTGTGGATGAAGCCGTAACGCTGGGCGACAAGATCATGGTGATGACTTCACACCCCGGGCGCACCAAGGCGCTCATCGATGTGCCGTTCGAACGTCCACGCAGCGTGTTGGAGTTGCGTGCCCGACCAGAATACGGTGAACTCGTGTACAAGATATGGGGCTACCTGCGCGAAGAAGTACAGCACGCCAAGGACGATGCCGAAAGCAGAGGGGCAGCATCATGACTGGCGCGGATGGGCAGTGGATTAAGCGAGTCCGGGTGATCGCCTCTCGGCGCTTGCAGGGGCGTGTCTTGCTCAAGATGAGCCTGAGACGCAGAGACCGGTTGATCAGCATTTTGTCGCCTTTTCTCATGCTGGGTATCTGGGAGCTCAGTGCCCGCCTCGGGATGATTGACACGCGATTTTTCCCGGCGCCGATCACGATTCTCAAAACGCTGCTCGAATTAATTGACTCCGGAATCTTATGGATTAACACTTGGGCCAGTCTGCAACGGCTGTTCTGGGGTTTTTTGGTGGGCGGTGTACCGGCCTTGTTCCTCGGCATCGCAATGGGATTGTCGCGGCCGCTACGGGCCGCCATCGACCCCTTGATAGCGGCCACCTACCCTATCCCTAAAAGTGCGATTCTGCCACTGATTCTATTGATTTTTGGCCTGGGTGAGGCGTCGAAGATCGCGATGGTGGCGATCGGCATGTTCTACCCTATTTGTATCAATGCGGTGGCCGGTGTGCTCGAAATCAACAAGATCTATCTCGATGTTGGCAAGAACTACCAAGCTAGTCGCTGGCAGATGTTCCAGACCATCGCACTTCCGGGAGCTCTGCCGTTCGTCATGTCAGGGATCAAACTCGGGGTTGGCATGGGACTCATCCTCATCGCGATTGCCGAAATGATTGGAGCGAGGAGTGGACTGGGCTACATGATCTGGAACGCTTGGGAAATTCTCTCGGTGGAAACTATGTACGTCGGGTTATTGGTCATCGCCCTAATTGGCTATGCCTTCAGTCTGGTGCTTAACGAGCTGGAACATTGGATTATTCCCTGGAAAGCTGACCGATAGGGAACTCAGCACAACAGATTCATACTAGATTCTGTGGACTGAATCGCCCCGGCTTCAGTAGACACTTTCGAGCCGTTGTAAATACTGCTGTTCGAACTGTACCGGAGAAAGGCCGTCTGCATAAGAGTGACGGCGTTTCGGGTTGTAGAACATCTCGATGTAATCGAAGACATCCCGTCTGGCCTCTTCACGGTCGGCGTAGATGCGCCGACGAATCCGCTCGCGTTTGAGCAACTGGAAGAAGCTCTCGGCCACGGCATTGTCGTGGCAGTTCCCACGCCGGCTCATGCTGGCAACCAGGTTGTGGGTCTTCAGGAAAGACTGCCAGTCGTGGCTGCTGAACTGGCTGCCCTGGTCTGAATGGACGATGACCTCCTGCTTCGGTTGCCGGCGCCACACCGCCATCAGCAAGGCATTGAGCGCCAGCTCCCGGTCCATGCGCGGCTGCATCGACCAGCCGATCACCTGGCGCGAGAAGAGGTCGAGTACAACGGCCAGATACAGCCAGCCCTCGTAGGTGCGGATGTAGGTGATGTCGGTCACCCACACCTGATTTGGTACCGTGACGTCGAACTGCTGCTGGACATGATTGGGAGCGACGACCGAGGGACGGCCGAAGCGCTGACCCGGACGACGACGGTAGCCGGTCTGGGAGCGCAATTGCTCGCGCTTCATGAGCCGATGGACGCGATGCTTGCCACAGGACTCGCCGACTTCATGCAGGTCATCGGTGATCTTGCGGTAGCCATAGACGGTAAGCGCTCTATTGACGCCGCCATTGACGATGGCGGAGACGATGAGGTAATGGCGAAACCTATCTGCGACAGCCTGCCAAACACCAAGGCAGAAGGGCCTCGAAGTCGTCGGCGTTTTGGGCAGTGGGGAGTTTGCTGAAGAGGCTGACCAGATAGGCGTAGGGTTCGACGCCGTTGGCCTTGCAGGTCTCGACCAGCGAATAGAGGTTG
>JACFMY010000036.1 GCA_019455155.1 Caldilineaceae bacterium | reverse complement strand
CGGACAACAGGCGAGCCATCGCCATCCCTTCATCCACAAAGATGCGGGCATAGCCCTCGGGCTCGGCGAAGGCGAGGGCACGCTCCAGTGGCGCAAGCGCCGCGGGGATGTTCCCATGCGCCTCGTGCGCGAGCGCCTGCAGCACCAGGATCTCCAGCGCGCTGCCCATCCTGCCGCCCGCTTCGGCTGCGTTCAGAAGGCGCGCCAATAGTCCCTGCGCCTCAAGCATGGAGTCGTCTGTCTGGTCACGTCGGTAGCTGGCAATGAGCACCCTGGCCAGCGTGATATGCTCGAACTCACGGAGGTAGTCCAGGTCATCGTCAGCTGACAGGCTCTCCTCACGCACCCAACGCAAGGCTTCGTCCAACTTGCCCTGCGCGATCCGGACCCGCGCCTTCAGGGCAGCGATGGGCTGTAGATCAGGTACAGGGCCCCTGATGTACAGCCGCTCTGCTTCGTCCAGCAGCTTGAGCGCGGCGTCCAGCTCTCCGCGCGCCTGCTGGATGCGAGCCTGGGCAAGGCACAGGCGATATGGCCAATGGGGCGACGCGGCTTGCTCGCCCAGCTCCTCGCTTTTCAACAGGTGCTGGGTGGCGGCACTCGTATTGTTCTGCTCCCGGTGCAGCTCACTCAAGCGCACATGCAGATCCGCCGTGCCGCGCAGTACCTGCTCGCCCTGCTCCGCCGCCAGCTGTAACGACTGTTCATAGATACTGATGGCGTCGCGGAGACGGCCTTGCGCCAACCTGATATCAGCCAGGACGTAGGTGCCCCGGATCGCAAAGAGGATGTTGCCAGCGCTGCGCAGATGCGCCATGCCGTCAGCCAATGTACGGTGGGCAGCTTCCAGGTCTCCGTTCGTCCAGTATGCGACCCCCAGGAGCGCCCCTACGATCCCGCGCTGGAGGTGGTCTCCCTCCGGCAAGAGATCAAGGGCCCGCCGGCCATGTTGCACCGTGTCCAGTACATTGCCCTGAGTCTGGGCCAGATAGGCACGGGCAGTGGCTATGGACGCTGGCAGCGTCCGGAACTGATCTTCGTCCACGACCACCATCTCTGCCAGTGGGGCTTCCGGTCCCCCGCGCGTGTCTTCCCCGGCGCGCAGCCACTCTTCGGCGTCCTGCAGGCGGGTTTCGGCGGCCTCCAACTTGCCGTGATTCAGCAATGCCCAGGCGTACCCGGCGCTGAGCACAGGCCTGGCGCGCACCAACTCCGCGGGCAACGCCTTCACCCAGCCAAGCCAGGTAACGGTCTGGAAACTCCCCTCCATGGCTGGCCATGCCAGCTCGACCAACGCCGCCGCCCGTTCGAAATCCTCGCCGGCCAGCGCATGGCGTACCGCACTGGCCGGCGAACCGTTCTGCTCGTACCACTCGCTCGCCCGTCGATGCAAGACGGGCAACCGGTCGGGCTGCTCCTTCATTAGATGAGCATGGAGAACGTCGGCAAAGAGCTGGTGGTAGCGAAACCAGTGGCGCCGATCATCTAGCGGGACGACAAACAGGTTGCCGCGCTCCAGGGCTTCCAACAGCACGGCGCCTTCCTCCTGGCCCGTGACGGCATCACAGAGCGAGCCACTCAACCGGCGGAGAATGGAGGTCTGGAGCAAGAAGCTCCTGATGCGTGCGGGCTGGCGCTGCAGGACCTCTTCGACCAGGTAGTCGACGATGTACCGGTTGTCGCCCGCGAAAGCCGCGATGAAGCCGGAAACGTCCTCGCGACCCTGCATCGAGAGCGCCGCGAGCTGGAGCCCGACGATCCAGCCTTCGGTGCGGGTTTCCAGCGAAGCGACTTCCCCAGCCGAGAGGTCGAGACCCATGGCGTCGTTGAGGAAGATGGCCGCTTCGCTGGGGGTAAAGCGCAGGTCGCTGGCGCGCAGCTCGGTCATCTGGCCTCTGGCGCGTAGCCGGGACAGGGGCAGTCGTGGATCTTCACGAGTGGCGATGACCAGGTGCAGCTGTGGCGGCAGATGTTCCAGCAGAAAGGTGAGGGTATTGTCGATGGGCTCGGCCTCGAGCACATGGTAGTCGTCAAGGACGAGGGCGAAAGCGTCCGGGATGGCGGCGAGCTGATTGAGTAGGGCAGTCAGGATCGACTCGGCCGGCGGCGGCTGGGGAGATTGGAGGGCGGCCATGGCCCCGCTCCCAACCTCCGGCGCCGCCGTCTGCAAAGCGGCGACGAGGTACGCCAGAAAGCGGCGGGGGTCGTTGTCTCCTTCGTCCAGCGACAGCCAGGCGGCCGGCCGCCCGCACGTAGCGACCCATGCGCTGGCCAGCGTGGTCTTGCCAAAACCGGCGGGAGCAGAGATGAGGGTCAGCTTGCGCTGCAGCCCCTCGTTCAGCCGCTCGATCAGGCGAGGGCGGAGGACTGCTTCATGCCGGGGCCGGGGAATATAGAGTTTGGTGGCTAGAATTGGCGTAGACACAGGATCGATCGATGGCCATGGGATCTGCCCGGACTTCGTGGACAGGCAGTTAGGTCGGACGCTTCCGGGGCCTAAGCCTACTATCATTCGGCGCTGTCCACAACACTGGATCAGATCCAGGCAGACATATTCCGGCAGGTCAGGCCATGTATCGCCCCCTTTGCGAAGCGAGTTCAGCCGCCTTACCAGGAGTAAGCACTAAGTCTGGACTGATTGCAGCTATGGATGCAGTGTGTTTGCGCGCCGGCCTAGCCCGCCTGGCAGAATCTCGCCGGCTGTGATGGCGCCCAATCCGTCGACGGCTGCGGTTGGCCTGAACCGGCTTGGCCAAATACCCCCATCAAGAAGCCTATAACCTCTGGAAACGCCCCCTCGGGTACATGAATCCAGCCGTCTCTGGTGTGAAGGAAATACGAGCCGGGCGCGTCGCATCCATTCCGTCCCATGGCGGAACCATCGGCACGCCTGTCCGCGCGGACCTCAACGATGACATACCAGATATGGGGTTGGCTGCCGTCAAACGAATTCGGGCCAGCATATAGGATATCGACGCGCGCGATGGCGACGTAACCCTGGTCGACTAACGCAAGCATTGCCTGTTCAGCCGAGGGATACACGCCACGGGAGCGAGCCATAGCAAGTTGTGACGACATATGAAGCCAAGACAGAGCTGGCACGACGACCAAGAGGAGCAACATGACCAGGACAGCAGCGACAATGATACCCGTCGGGCGGAGGCTCTTCATGGAATTGTTCCGAAATCGTAAACCTGGCATCTTGGCTTCCGGACCACCAGAAACCGAGCTTACTATGTAGCGTGTGGACTCGATTTCTGGTTGGAAGTCTATTGCGCCAGGAGCATGGTTATGCCTGGTTTCAATAAGCGCCGATTCCGCGCTCTCCTTTCGGCCGCTTCTTGTCCAAAAAAGAAGACGCAAGCAATCTGAACCACTAAAACAAGCAGGTCGCTACAGAATGTCTACAAAACGACGCGACGTACTTGACAGAGGTAGGCACGGTGGGGAACGGAGCCACTGATAGGGTCGATTGCCCCGTTGCCAATGATGAGGTTGAAGTTGGCGCCATCTGGACTGAAGGGGTCGTAGCCAGGCGCGCCAAGTTCTGGACAGGCCTGCCACCAGCCGTGCTGGCCACAGACCACATCAGGCTTCAACATGTCGTTCAGCCGGGCGCGCGCCCGGCTGCTGCCTTGCGGCGTGTCGATGCTCACCCAGTCGCCCGGCCGGATGCCCCGCTCGGCAGCCGCGGCCGGGTGTAGCTCAACCTCTGGTTCCATCGCCTGCCGGCGTAGACTCGGCAGGGCCCGATGCTGGCTCTCACAAAACAGGGTGTGCTTGGCGCAAGTCAGGATCAGTGGATAACGCAGGGCCAACTCCGGCTGTGACCGGGGGCTCACCAGCGGCTCCTCATATTCGGGCAGCGGTGGATAACCGTGTTCCAGCATCGTCTCCGCATATAGCTCGATCTTCCGCGTCGGTGTGTTGAAGCCGCGCGCTACCCCGTCCACCTGCTCAGCGTATTTGCGGTGGCGCGTACGCAGTGGTACCCGCACGCCGCCCGGCTGCGCGCGCAGCGCTTCCAGCGACACGCCGGATGGGCCAAGCTGGTGCCGGTACGCGGCATCGATGTCGCCGTGCCAGAAGTGCTCGCCAAGGCCCAGGCGGTTGGCTAGCTCAAATATGATCTCCATGTCAGAGCGGGCCTCTCCTCGCGGCTCCACTATGCGTTGGCGCAGCTGTACCAGCGACTGCGCATCCGGACTCACGTCGAAACCGATCTTGAGCGCCTCCCGTTCAAAGGCGCTGGCAACCGGCAACACGACATCCGCCAGCTCGGCAGTCGGGTTCATGAACAGGTCCGTATGGACATAGAAATCGAGCGCTGCCAGCGCCTCGCGTCCCCGCAGACTATCGGAGTGCGAGAGAAGCAGGTTGGCGCCAAAGCCGACCAGCCCGCGCACCGCATATGGCTCCTGCGCCAGGATCCCCCGGTATATTTCCTCGGTGGTGGCAAATTGCCAGCGCGCCGGACCCAGCGGACGATCGGGCAGCCCGAGCGCCCGCGTGCGCTGCGCGGCAGGCAGCAGCTCCCTGCCGTCGACGTTCGCGGTTGGCACAGCAGCAAACAACACGTTGCCGCCTGGGCCGTCAAAGCTTCCGGTCAGCACATAGAGCTGGGCAATCGCGCGTGCGATCTGCGTCGCATTCGTCTGCATCTCAACGCCGCTCCAGGCGTAGTAGGCGACAGGCCGCGCTTCCCAGAGCAGCCGGGCAGCCTCTTCTACCCTGGCAGGCTCGATACCGCAGATCGCTTCCACACGCTCAGGTGGATAGCGGTGGCAGAGCTCGGCAGCGAGCTCGAAGGCAGGCTGGCAGATGACCTCCCCGTGCAGCGTCTCGATCGTGAAGGTGCCGAAGAGGGCAGGATCGGGATCGTCTCCTGTATAGACTCCTCTGGCGGCGTCAAAGAAGATGGGACGCTGCGCCGCCTCGCTCCAGGCGACGTACGCTTGGGCGCTGCCCTCCGTAGAGAGGTCACTGTGCCTCAGGAAGCGTCCGTTGTCTGCGCGCACGAGGAGCGGGCCATTCGTCCACTGGCGGACGAACTCGCGATCGTACCAACCACGCTCGATCATGACATGCGCGAGACCCAGGGCCAGGGCGCCGTCGGTGCCAGGGCGCACCTGTAGCCAACTGTCGGCCTTCTTGGCGATCCCGGTCCGCCGCGGGTCGACCACGATGAGGCGGGCGCCGCGTTTGAGCGCATCGATGGTGCCGACCGCATGGGTCAGCCGGGCAAGGTTAGGATTATAGCCCCAGAAGAGGATACAACGGGCACGCTCAAGGTCGGGCATATAGGCGCCGGGAACGCTGGCGCCAAAGGTATAAGTTGTGGCCAGGTAGCGTCCCCACCCGCACAGCTCCATGGAGACACATACGTTTGGACTGGCGAACGCATTGACCAGGCGCTGCAGCCAGACAATCCAGTCGTCCGAGGCTGACGTGGATGGGGAGACCACGCTGAACACGACACTCTCAGGGCCATGTTCGGCGGCGATCTTGCGCAGGTTGGTAGCAGTCAGCTCAAGCGCTTCATCCCAACTAATGCGCTGCCAGCCCGGATCTGGGTCGCCTTTGGGCCGCGTGCGCTTCAGGGGATAGAGCAGCCGGTCCGGATGGTAGACGAGCTCTGGAGCAGCTCGACCCTTGGCGCAGAGTGCCTTGCCGGTTGGGTGCGAAGGGTCTGGCTCGAGGGCCATGAAGCGACCGTTCTCCATGACGGCAATCGCACCACAACGCGAGACGCACAACGCACAGTAACCGGATTTTCTCTCGATTAATAGCTCGTCTGCTGGCATGGTGGCACATCCTTCCAAGACTGTTACCTAGTCAGGCTCGACGCGGTAGAGGCAGCGAGATGGATAGTTGCTTCCCTTACCGTTCCTGTTCCTGCACGCTTCCAGTTGAATGAGGTGTCGGGGGCGAGGCCGCCGCGAGAAGTTCGTGCTGGTGAGGTCTATGGAACTGTGCGGGGGGCGATTGATTAACGTCAGGTACGATCCACGTCGAACCAGTGATCAGCCCGAATCGAAAACTAGAGACACGAAAGGGTAAGGAATATTAGCCCGAGATGATGCGATTATACTGCGCTGGATCACAATGTCAACCCTTGTACTCGAGTAGGCCAGTGATGCAGATGCAGGGGATCAGGCGTTCCACGCAGTGTTCTTCGCCACATTGATTTTTGCCAGCAGCGGAGACTTGACGCTGGCTCTAATGTGTACTAACATATATATGTAATAGCATATATATATTTGTAAGGGATTATGTCGCTCCAACATCTCATTCTAGGGTTACTGAAATACGCACCTATGTCGGGCTACGACCTGAACAAGGCATTTCAGGCTTCTGTGCAGCATTTCTGGAATACGGAACAAAGTCTGATCTATCGTGCCCTCTACAAGATGGCCGACCTGGGCTGGGTCGAGTACGAGCAGCAGATTCAGGATCACCTGCCCAATAAGAAGCTGTATCGCCTGACCGAGGCCGGGCGCGCAGAGTTCCGTCGTTGGTTGGCAACCCCACAATCTTCTTTGTCGTTTCACGAGGCCTGGCTTGGCCAGCTTTTCTTTGGCGCGGAGCTAAGTACAGACCAGCTGCGAACGCTGTTGGAGGCGCGCATTGCCAGTCTCCGCGAGACTCTGGACGTTTATGAGAATCAGGTTCCTGACAGCGCCAGCGCGTATGCGGATGCCTTTGACGCGCCGCGGGACAGGCGTTATTGGATGTTGACGCTCGAATATGGCATTCACCGGCTGCGCGGTGATTTGCAGTGGGCAGAAGATGCGCTGCGACAGCTTGACGACATGGCCGGCGAGAACACACACGACGATCACTAAAGCAGCCACGAATTTGGAAGAAAGGAGTCTCGATCGATGTATCACACCATCGTGCGGCGCAAACTGGTGCAGAATTTCCAGAGGCTCAACCAGGGGAACTACGAGGGCATTGTGATGCAGTTCAGCCCCACCACGCATCACAGCTTCGCAGGCGACCTGGCGCTCGGTGGCGAACGCTACAGCCGCGATCGTGTCAGGCAGTGGTATGCCCGTCTCTTCCAACTGTTTCCTGATATGCAGTTTACGATCCGAAACATTAGCATTCAGGGATGGCCATGGGATACCTCTGTCGCGGTACAGTTTCGGGTTAGTGCCACACTCAAGAACGGAGAGCCTTACAGCAATGAGGTCGCTCAGTTTATCCGCTTACAGTGGGGACAGATTGTGGACATGCAGTTGTATGAGGACACCCAAAAGCTTGCGAATGCACTGCATATTCAAGGGGCGGCTGGAGTCGCCGAGGCCTTGGCTGCGCCGATCGTGGGGTAGATCAACGACTACGGATCATAGACAGCGACGTCCCCTGTCTATCAGTGGCAGGCTAATGTGATTATCAGTTCGCTCGCGACTTGTTGATTGCCGTATCGATCTAGACGCTGCCCTTTGTTATCTTCCAGATGTGTTTCCTGATTGAAAGAGGCAACCCATGTCTCGTCCCACTCCCATGTACGCAACGCTCAACGATTGGATTGCGCGCGCCGCGATTCCGTTCTCTGTCAAGGCGTCCGAGTCCTTCAACATTGCCGCCGACAAAGTGATCACCTCGCTCGGCGACTCGGTACAATTGCTTGGCTTCGGCGAAGGGCTCCACGGCGGGGAGGAGATTCTCATTCTCCGCAACCGGCTCTTCCAGCGCCTGGTAGAGGTGCACGGCTACAGCGCCATCGCGGTCGAGAGCAGTTTCCCGCGGGGGCGCGTGGTGAACGAGTACGTGAGCGGGCAGGGGCCGGCTTCCTATGAGGCGGTGCAGGACAGCGGTTTCAGCCATGGCTTTGGCCAGCTCGAAGCCAATCGTGAGCTCGTGGAGTGGATGCGGCAGTACAACAGCGATCCGTCTCATGGCGTCAAGCTCCGCTTCTACGGCTTCGATAGCCCAACGGAGATGTATGGCACGGACAGCCCAAGTCATGTGCTGCGTTTTGTGCTCGATTACCTGGCCGCGATTGATGTCAGCACGGTCCAGCCGCGCCGTGCGCGCATGGACTCGCTGCTTGGTTCTGATGCTGGCTGGGAGAATCCGGCGGCGTTGATGGATCCCACGCAGTCAGTGGGCCTCTCGGCCGCGGCCGCTTCCCTCCGGATTGAGACGGAAGATCTGATCACTGAGCTGCAGATACGCCGGCCGGAGCTAGTGGCGAGAAGTGACGCGGACCGGTATTGGGAGGCGCTGCAATATGCTGTCGTAGCACGGCAGCTGCTCAACTACCATGCCGAGCTGGCGCGCCAGTCAGATGAACGGGTGATGGTGCTGCTGGGCATTCGCGACGCGATGATGGCGGACAATCTGGCCTATATTGTCACGCGTGAGCGTGGCCGCGGCAAAGTCCTGGCCTTTGCGCAGAACACCCATCTGCAGCGCGGCCAGGCGCGATGGCAGCTCGGCCCCACCCTAAACAGATGGTGGCCGGCGGGCGCGCACCTCAACGAACTGTTCGGCACCGGCTACGTTGTCATCGGTACGGGAGTGGGCGTGTCAGAGGCCAACGGCATCGAACAGCCTGAGGCCGGCACGCTTGAAGCGTTGCTGACTGCCCCGCCGGAGCCGGCGTTGTTCATTCCTACGTATAGGGGGCAGGGGCTGCCCGCCGCAGCAATCGAGTCCTTGCCGGTCCGTATGGGCAGCACGAAGAATCCGACCTATATGCCCCTGACTCCTGAAAGCTTCACGAACTTCGATTGGCTGGCCGTCCTGCGCGAGACGACGTATAGCCGGGGCGGGCCGCCATTGGCGTAGTGAGACAGTACGAAAAACGGATTTGTGTATGGGTTTTGGGCTTTTTTGATACACAAAGCGCGTGTATACTATTGCGGGTAGTGCATCATTTGTAGGCTAGTTATCTGAACCGCTATTGTCAATGACTGTCCGAAGGACTCTTGCATGGAGCCGTATACCCCAGACTCTCTCCCACTGGACCAACTGGATTTTCGTCGTTTGATCCAAGCGGTCGGTCGGGCCAACGCCGAATTAGCGCGCTATGATGGTCTATTACAGGGGCTAGTCAATCCGGGTCTCATGCTGTCCCCACTGATGACCCAAGAGGCAGTCTTGTCATCGCGGATCGAAGGCACGGAAGCGTCTTTAGATGAAGTGCTTGAGCATGAGGCCGGAGATACCAAGACCGGTGAAAAGGGTAAGGACATTCAGGAAATTATCAACTATCGACTGGCGCTATCTCTTGCCACTGAGGCACTTGCCGACTCACCTATAACGTTAGGGTTGGTTCGCCAGATGCATAAGGTGTTAATGAGTAGCGTACGCGGCCACAACAAAGCACCAGGCGAGTTTCGCAAGGACCAAAACTGGATAGGTCGTCCCGGGTGCACGATTGAAGAAGCCACGTTTGTTCCGCCGGGACCGCTCCAACTCCAGGATTTTCTTCTGGAGTGGGAGGCGTATCTGGTGACACAGGACATTGATCCTCTGGTGCAGACTGCGATTGTACACGCTCAGTTTGAATTGATTCATCCATTTAGGGACGGTAACGGCCGAATCGGCCGCCTTCTAATTCCGTTGTATCTGTTCCAGACTAGGACGTTGTCGCAACCGATGTTCTATCTGAGCGCCTATCTGGAAGCACATCGCGACGTCTACTACGAGCGACTCCGTCGTATTTCCGCGGAAAATGACTGGAACGGCTGGATTGAGTTCTTCTTGCAGGCCGTTGTTGAGCAGGCCAAAGAGAATTCAACCAAGGTTCGCAAGATTATGCAGCTGTATGACGAAATGAAGCAGCGCGTAGAGAAAACAACCAGCTCATCCTATCTATTACGTCTTCTCGATACCATTTTCACTCACCCTATCTTTTCTACAACTAGCTTTGTCAAGCGTTCAGAGATTCCACGCGCCACTGCGCTGCCGCTTCTGCGGAAACTAAAGGGGGCCGGTATTTTGCGAACATTGCGCGAATCGCGCGGATCCAGCCCGGAGATTCTGATCTTTCCAGATCTGTTGACGATTGTGGAGGGTAAATCACGTTAGGACTGAGATGCCCTTCAGTCGAACTGGAACCGATTTGTGTATCGTCTATGATACACAATGCCCGTTGTGTATCATGTTTTTGGTTTTTTGATACACAATCGAGTTTGTGGATGGTAGATCATACATAAATTGCTCATCTACCCGCCAGTTCCACCAAAACACACTTCGTAGGTGTAAACGCTGATTCAGCTTCGGTAAGCTAGTGGTCTGTCTGCACGCGACGAAAAATCGCGGCGGCAAGCCACACTCACCGTAGTGAGGAGCCAGCCGCTAACCCCAAACGCTGACCAATTCAAGGCCAAACGGCGCCTGTACTGTGATCCCCACCTGCAACGACCTCCACTACCCTGTCCACCCGGCCAGTTCATGATATCCGCATGGCCGATCCGATGGCCGCGTTGGCGCAGTACGGTATAGGTGGCGTCCGAATCATTTGTATCAACGCGCTAGAAAACAGGAGTCGTCATGCCTACACCTGAACAAATTCTCAATGGACTTACCACAATCGCGAACCAGTGGCAGCTACTCGCAATCGTCTGGCACGTTTATTTTGCCGTCCTTGCCGTCGGATTGATGCTAGGCGTGCGCCCATCGAAACGCGTCGGGGGTGTTCTGCTTGGTCTGCCTTTGCTATCAGTCAGCGTCCTCGCCTGGCTGTCAGCAAACCCGTTTACCGGCACGATCTTCGGCCTGGCCGCCATTGCCCTGATCGTTATGGCGCTTAGGCTACCCAACGAACCCGTTGCCATTGCGCCCACCTGGATAATGGGCGCCGGCGTCCTGATGTTTGTCTTTGGCTGGATCTATCCCCATTTCCTGGACACGACATCGTTCGTGCCCTATCTATACGCGGCCCCGGTTGGGCTGGTGCCGTGTCCGACCCTTTCGATTGTCATCGGGCTCGCCCTGGTCGTCGGCGGGTTGGATTCACGTGCATGGTCGCTCGTGCTGGGAGGTGTCGGCGTTTTCTACGCCTTCTTTGGCGCGCTGCGCCTCGGCGTGACAATCGATTGGATTCTGCTCCTCGGGGCGCTTGCGATCCTGCTGGCCGTCTTGATGCCTAAGACCGGCGCCCAGGCGCCCACACCGGTGCACTGACCTGTTTCCGTCTCGCACAATCTCGTTCCATAGGGCGACCCTGAAAATGAGACGCCTAGGCCCTATCGCTTGAAAACCGGGAGTCCTGAAATGACGAAGTCCCTGTCTAGATGGCAGGGACTTCACTTTTGTCAGATAGCCAGATCAGGAATGGGATGCGTCGAGAGGGTTGCGCGCCAGAGACGCAGCAGGCTAGACCGAAAACTCCAGGCCCTGAATCGATGGAGTCCCGTCCGCATCTTCCGCATAGAAGGCTGTGAATAGCTTGCCAGGGGCGTACTCGATCACGGACGGATAACCCAGGTTCAATCCCTGATTGCTCTCATGATCGATGGGGCAGATGACAAATTCCGGTCCCCAGCTCTTGCCTGCGTCTTCACTCAAGGCGCCCCGGATGCCATAGGGCGGCCTGCGTCGACCAAAGACCATGAGGAGACGGCCATCCGCCAGACAGATGGCGTGTGTCGGGTAACCCCAGCAGGCCAACGCACGCGCAGGCTGCCATGTGTAGCCGCCGTCGTTTGACTCACTTTGATAGATGTAGCCCGTTACCTCCTCGCGCGATAGAAGCAACAACGTGCCGCGCGTTGTCTCTACCAGCGACGGTTCGGAGAGTATCCGGCCGGGAACCCGTGCCGCTTCGACCGGCGGCTGCCAGCTGTGGCCCCGGTCAGTTGAGCGCACGACGACGCTGGCCGCCAACGGATCGTGCTCATGGCTGCCGAGCGCCAGCAACACATCGCCGTTGCGCAGCTCAATGGCGCCCTTGGGGCTGAACGCCGCCTGGTATGGGGCAATCGGGATAGCCGCCGTGTATGCCCAGGTGTAACCGTTGTCGTAGCTACTATGGACATACGCGCCGCCGTCCGCGCGCACGTAGGGCAGGGGGTGGCGCACCCAATCGGTTTTGTCGCGCACAGGTCGCCAGTGCAGGGTCTCCGGGTCGACGACGAAACAGGCGCACACACCTTCGTCCCAAAGCTTCCGGCCCATTTCCAGGGGATACCAGGCAAAGCGCCATTGGTTGAGCAGCACCTCGCCCGTGGAAAGCTGCGCGATACCAGGTGTCTCCACCCCGCGCCAGCCATAGTCGGGCGCCACGCGCGGCGCATCCCAGGTGCGGCCGCGGTCGCGAGAGCGCACAATCAGGTTTACGAAGCCCGGATCGTTGGGCGGATGAATGAAGGGCGGCGGTCGCTGGATGCTCTGACAAAACGCGACCAACCAATCGCCATTGGCCAGCTTTGTAATGCAAGGGTGTGATGAATATGCGTGCGGCGTTTTGTGTAGGATGTGCGCGTTCACGTGGTGGGACGCCTTCACTAGAGGGTGGCGCCGAAGTGCCATGGCGCAAATTCATCCTCGCCGTAGCCCAGGATCTCGCTCTTTGTCTTCTGGCCCGACGCCGTCGCCAGGATCAGCCGGTAGATGGCCGCGCCGGTTTCGGCCATGGTCATGCTGCCATCGGCGATCACGCCGCAGTTGAGGTCCATGTCGTCCTGCATGCGCGCGTACAGGGCCGTGTTGGTCGCCAATTTGAGGCTGGGCACCGGTTTGCAGCCAAAGCACGAACCACGGCCAGTGGTGAAACAAATGATGTTGGCGCCGCCAGCGACCTGGCCGGTTACGGAGACAGGATCGTAGCCGGGCGTATCCATGTAGACGAAACCGTGCTCCGTTACCGGCTCCGCATAGCGGTAAACCGCGCGCAGCTCGCTCAGCCCACCCTTGGCCGCCGCTCCTAGCGATTTCTCGAGGATGGTCGTGATGCCGCCGGCCTTGTTGCCGGGCGATGGATTGCTGTCCATGGATTCGCCGTGCCGGGCAAGGTACC
The DNA here is from genome assembly GCA_019455155.1 of Caldilineaceae bacterium. Classification (GTDB taxonomy): domain Bacteria; phylum Chloroflexota; class Anaerolineae; order Caldilineales; family Caldilineaceae; genus JACFMY01. The sequence continues at coordinate 13,496 of JACFMY010000036.1, read as the reverse complement.
CTTCCCACCATTCCAGGAGTGCGACCAGCTCGCCCGCTACTTCTGCGTTGGCCGCGCGACGCAGCAATACATCCTCCGCGCCGTATATCTCCGGCGTCTCGCTGAGTATCGATGTGCCGCCGTGGTGGACCAGGAGGTCGGAAGCGACGCCCAGCGCCGGGTTGGCCGTCAGCGCTGAGAAGCCATCAGAGCCTCCGCACTGGAGGCCAAGCTTCAGATGTGCCACGGACACTGGCTGGCGGGCGACGGCATTGGCCGCGGGCAGCAGCTCCCGGATCCGCCCAACGCCGAGACGCACTGCCGCGGCCGTGCCCCCGATTTCCTGGATGGTGAATGCGTGCAGCCGGTCTGTTGGCGCAAGACCTTCGCTTTCCATCAGGCGGTCGATCTGGTTGTCCTCGCAGCCTAGCCCGATCAGGAGTACGGCGGCGAAATTGGGATGCCTGGCATAGCCGCCAAGCGTGCGTCGCAACAGATCAATGGCCGCGCCGTGCTCGGACGCGGTACAGCCTCCTGTGTGTGTCAAGGCGACGACGCCATCCACGTTTGGGAAGCCGGCCAGCGCATGGGGGCCACGAAAGTGATCGGCGATAAGGCGCGCCACCGTGGCAGAGCAATTGACAGTCGTCATCACGCCAATATAGTTGCGCGTGGCCACACTGCCATCTGCACGCACGATCCCCAGAAAGGTCTCCTCTTCTACCATGGGCAGATCGGGCACCGGCCGCGCGCCGGCGTCAAAGAGGCGGCTGGCTGCGCTCGGCGTATAGGCAAGGTTGTGGGTATGTACGTGCTCGCCCGGCATGATCGCCGCTGAGGCCACCCCGATTATCTGACCCAGCTTGCGCACAACCGCACCGTGGGCAATGGGCTCTACGGCAAGCTTGTGCCCCTGGGGAACCGGCTGCGCGGCGCGCAGCACGGGCAGCCCGATCTCGGCGCCGATCTGCTCCCCTGCTGCAATGTCGCGCAGCGCGACGACCACCGGATCGGCAGGATGCAGGCGGATCACAGGCAACGAACGGGCAACCAATGGGGAACCATTCATAGTCATTGTCTATCCCCCTAAATCGATCTCCCCAAGTGGCAGGACAGCCGGGGACGGTCCTAACGACCGGCAGGCAGCGGAATGCCGAATTTGGCCGCCCACTTTTCAAGTCCTGCCAGAATGCCCGGATAGAGCTGAACGCCTTCAGCCAGCGCAGCCCGGCGTCGCGCCAGGGCAGCCTGGCCGGGCAAACGCACAGCCCTCACGCCAGGCAGGGGCGCACTGTTACGACACGCTGAGGCGATCCACTCTGTCTCGGCTGTGAACGCCGCCAGCCCGGCAAATGCCGCCGGATCGAGCACCTGCACGAAAACGCTGGCGCCCCATTGTGAGGGCTGCTCAGCGCGGCCAAAGCCGCCCAGTCCCTGCGTCAACGCCTCCACCAGCAACGCGAGCGCATATCCTTTGTGCCCGTGGTCCATGCCGCCGGCTGGGAGAATTGTACCCGGCGGGTCGGCCACCAGGACATTGGGGTCGTCGGTGGGCGTCCCTTGCGCGTCGACTGCCCATAAGCCGGGATAGCGCCTTCCTTCCTCGCGCAGCCGCGCGCTCAACCCGTTGGTCGTGATGGACGCGCTCGTGTCGATCAGGATCGGATCGCCAGCCGTCGGGATACCAGCGGCAAGCGGGTTAGGCGTAAACACAGGGCGGGTGCCGCCAAAGGGCGCCACGCTGGCGACAGAGGGATCGCTCGACGCAATGATGGCCATGAGTCCCTGCTCGGTCGCGCGCAGCAGATAGGCGGCCAGGCAGGCTATGTGATGGCTGTTGCGTATGGCCACCGCGCATATCCCGAACTGGCGCGCGCGATGACACGCTAGCGCCAACGCCCGCGCGGTGAGCCAGACGCCGGGAAGCCGGAGGCCATCCCAGACAAGAGTCGCGCCGCGATCCTCCACAACGACCGGCGCGCCCGTTCTGCTCATGGCGCCGGCCTCCAACTCATCCAGATACTCTGGAGCCAGGGCCAGACCATGGGTCGTGTGGCCCATCAGGTCAGCCTCGACGAGGATCTCCGCCGTCGTGCGCGCCTTCTCCTCGTCAAAACCTGCGGCCTCGAAAAGCGACTTCGTGAAGGTCACGAGCTGAGTCGCGGTGTAACGTCTCGTTTCTGGTTGCATGGCCGTCAGCCTTCGATCGTGTAGCTCGTCGCCTGAATACAGGTGACGCCGTCCGTGTCCTGGCCGTAATAGATCGTGAAGATGCGCCCATCGCGCATGAGCAGCGACGCCGGATAGCCCAGATCCCGATTGGGCAGATCGGCCCGTAGCATCAGCGGGTGGTCGACATCCCAGGTGCGTCCTTCGTCCACTGAGAGCACGGCGCGGATACCGTAGGGAACATAGCGGTAACCGTAGGTGCACAGGAGCCGCCCGTCGGGCAGGCGCAACAGGTGCGGGGGATAGCCCAGAATCGGGGTGGGGCGCAGACCATGCCAGGTATGTCCTCCGTCCGTCGAGGTGCACTGGTGCAGGAAGTGCGTCGTGTTCTCGCGCAGCAGCATGATCAGCCGCTGATCATCGAGCGCCAGCAGGCTCGGTTCCTCAAACTCCTTGCCCGCTTCTGCCGCCGCTACGACTGGTGCAGCCCAGGTACGCCCACCGTCGCTGGAGCGCACGACGAAGACGGTGCGGTAGTTGGGCACATCGCTCAGCGGCAGCAGCAGATCGCCATTGGCGAGCTGTACGCCCCCGCGCATGCCGTAGCCGCCGGAGAAGGGCGTCGTGTCAATGGGGATGGTTTCATCCCAGGTACGGCCGCCATCGGTGGAACGGTGAACAAACGTGCCGCCATCGCCGCGCGCCCAGGGCACGAACTCGGCCGGGTCATCGGGGATGGCGTCGTTGGTGGGCAGCTCACCCATCGCCTTGAGCGCCTGCACCCAATCCGTGGGAAATGACAGGGCAACCTTGTGGGCAAGCTTGCGCGCCGTTTCGAGCGGGTACCATGTGAAACGCCACTGGTTGAGCAGCAGCGTGCCGTCATGGAGGACAGTCAGGCCCGCACACTCGGTACCATGCCAGTCGTATCCCGGCGCCACGCGCGGAGTGTTCCACGTGCGCCCGGCGTCGGTCGACCGCATGAGCACATTGTAATACTGCGGATCATTGGGCGGATGCAGAATCACTGGCCGGCGGACGGCGCGATTGAAAACGGCCACCCACTCCCCGTCACCCAGATCGGCAATATGCGCGTGCGCGCAATAGCTGAATGGATCCTTGAAGAGAATCTGGTGTTGGATGTCACGGATCTCGGGCATGGTTGTAGGCGATCTGGGAATGGGAGATTTTGCTGCGTCCTGAGCGATTCAATCCGCGAGCTCAAACCGTGTGCAGCGCACATATTGCAGCGGGCTGTCGTCACCGGTCCACTCATGGTAGGCAGTAAGGATGGTGCCGCCGGCCAGTTGCGCCACGCTTGGGTAGCCGATGTGCTGGTAAAGCCCCGGATTGTACCAATCGATCCCGCCGCTGCGCATGCGACCGCTGGTGGGATCCATCATGGTCGAGGCCGGCTGATCTGAATCGTGGCGGCCCGGCACGCCCCCTTCACGGATGGTAAACGCGCGGTTCGCGTCCCAAGTGACGCCATCTTCCGAAATCAAGCCGCGTACGCCATAGGGAGGGCGGCGATAGCCATACACCATCAAGTAGCGACCGTCTTGCAGGGGTGTCAATTCGGCCGGATAGCCCCAAATGTTGGTCCACTTGGGCGACGTCCAGGAGAACCCCTCGTCCTCAGAGATGACCATGACCATGTTCTTGGCGTCGCCGCTGGGGTTGACAAGTGTACGCAAGAAGCAGACGAGCCGGCCATCCTGCAGGCGCAGCAGCGCGGGCTCCTCGTAGTCGATAATGCTGGCGGGATCGTAGGCGAGGGTGGAATAGTATTCCCAGTTTTCGCCGCCATCATCGGACCGAATCAGTGCCGACCGTGTGCTTTCGCCTTCACCTTCTTCGCCGTAGCCACGAATGCGGCCGTACACGCCCAACAGAATGGCGCCGTCGGGCAGCTGCCAGCAGCCAAGCCGGGTGCCGGCATGCTTGAGGGGCAGCACATTGACCGGAATGGGCTGGCTCCAGCTCTGCCCGCCGTCGCCGGACTTGAGCACAAAGGTGCCAATCCAGTTGCGCAACCGGTAGGCCCAGGTCCAGTCACCCCACTCGGAAGTCATGGGTTCCGAGCTCCAGGAAGGCTGCTCAGGGCGGACGCCTCGCTTGAAGAACGCGCACATGGTCAGGTTGACCAACAGCTCACCCCCGGCCAACTCGACGATGCCACAGTCCCAGTTCCCCAGGGTCGGCGTATAGGGCAGGATCACCTGCCGGTCACCCCAGGTGCACCCACCGTCGCGCGAGCGCATGAGCACGGTCTGCCCGGTATCGTGGTGATAGGGAAAGCGCTCCTCATTGAACACAGCTACGACTTCGCCGTTGCCGAGTTGTTTGACTACGACCTGGTTAACGCAATGGGAACGGTTCGGATCGAGATAGATGGTGTGATGGGTCACGTTTTTGGGCGTCGTCATCGTTGGAGTCCTGGGCTTCTATTCGTCTGTGGCGCAGCGCACATCGGTCACCCTTTGATGCCGGCGCGCGAGACGCCGGCGATAAAGTAATTCTGCAACGCGACAAAGATGAGCAGGCTGGGAATGCTCAACAGTGTTACCCCAGCCATGGCCGGGCCAAAGCCTACGATCTGTGTGTGGGCGCCGATCACCGGCGTAAACTGGGCCATGCCCACGGGCATCGTCTTCATCTCTTCTTCGAAGACAATCAACAGGGGCCAGAGATAGGCATTCCAGTTGTTGGTGAAGAGGAGGATCGTTGCCGCGATCATGGGCGCACGGGCAAGCGGCAGCGCGATGTGCCAAAAGGTGCCAAAGCGGCCCGCGCCGTCGATGGCCGCGGCATCCTCCAATTCCTGCGGCAAACCCATGAAGAACTGGCGAAAGATGTAGACGCTGATCACGCTGGCGATCGATGGCAGGACGATCGCCACATAGCTGTTGGTCAAACCGAGCTTGAGGAACGCAATATACAGGGGCACGATGGACATCTCGGTGGGAATCATCAATGAAGCCAGCAACACCGTGAACAGGATGGCGCGGCCGGGGAAGTGGAGGCGCGCCAGAGCATAACCAGCCATGGCGCCCAGAATGACGCCAAAGGCTGTAGCACTCGTGGCTACAATGAAGCTGTTGAGCGCCCACCGCGCGACTGGCTGTTCGAAGACCTTGATGTAGTTGTCAGCAACGACCGTGCGCGGCAGCCATTCGACATACTTGGTCATCACCTGGTCGATGGGCTTGAGTGAGGTGCTGACCATCCACACAAAGGGGGCAAACCAGATGACGGCCATAGCCATGCCCAGCAGCCAGAGCAGCACGGCCCACGGATCCATGCGCCGCGCCCGCAAGAATCTACGCACAGCGAACCTCGCCCTGCTCATATTTCGCTCTCCCGAATCAGGCGCCGCTGGACAATCGTGACGGCCAGAATGACGACAAAAAGCATCAAGGAGATCGCTGACGCATAGCCGAGTCTATACTTGATGATGCCGAAATTGTAGATGTAGTGGATGACCGACGTGGAGGAACCCGCGCCGGGGCCGCCGTTGGTCATCACATGCACCTGGCTGAAGATACGCATGGTGGAGATAAGTTGCAGCGTGATGACCATGCTGATCGTCGGGCGGATCATGGGCAACACCACACTCCAGAGGATCTGCCACCGGTTGGCGCCATCCATGATGGCTGCCTCGCGCACCTCGGCGTCGACGTCCTGTAGCGCAGCCAAAAAGAGCACGAACGCCAGACCCAGGTCCCACCAGATGGAGGCAATGCTGACGCTGATCAGCGACCAACGTGTACTCGTCAGCCACGGAATTGTGACGCCAAGGTATTGGTTGACGATGCCAAACTGCGTGTCCAGCATCCACACCCATACCAGGCCAATGACAGTAGCCGAGACGACATTGGGGGCATAGAAGAAGGTGCGCGCGAGAATGTAGCCCGGCCACCGTTGGTTGACGAAGAGCGCGAAGATCAGACCCAGAATCGTCACGCCGGGCACAATGATCAGCCCGTACCGGGCGGTGTTCAAGAACGCTTTGGCCACGAGCTCGTCGCCAAAGGCTTCCCGGAAATTCTTCAGACCGACCCAGGTTGGTTGGCCAACGATGCCCCAGTCGGTAAACGCGACGTAGGCGCCGAATCCAATTGCCACCACGGTGAACAGGATAAACGGAATGAAGAACGGCAAGATGAATACGTAGGCCGACCAGTCTATCTTGCGCCCACGCCAATAGAGCTGGCGGCGCTGCGACCTGACCCTCGTCGCTGCAAGTGAAGTCTGCATGCCTATTGGACCTCCGTCGGGGAAGGCAGGCTTCCCGAAAACAGGGATGCACAGCCTGTTAAGAGAAGACGACTGCGCCGTTTCTCCTAACAGGCCTGTGCTGCATGCGCTGCATCCCTATGTGACGATTGGCGCGTCGTGCGCAAGCTCGCCAATGCCCCATCAACCCGCGTCGAGGCCAGACTGCCAGCGCGCAATCAAGTCCTCCATGAACTGCTCGGTGGTCTTCTCGCCGGCAATGACGGCAGCTACCTGGTTCGCCAGGAAATTGCCGCCCGAATAGATTTCGAAATCGTCCGCGGCCAACACCGGGATGGGCGCCAGGTCAGCATATTCCATGCCCTCGATGAAGGCCCCGCGCACTGCCCACGGATGGCCGGATGTGTTGTAATCTTCGCGCTGCAGAATCGACTTGCGGGTCGCCGCGCCGCGCCCCTTTGTCGTCCAGAGGAAGCTGTTGTCAGATAGCCACTTCACTGCGTTGACGGTGCTCGCGTAGCGCGCGGTATCGCGCTGCGTGTAGAGCTCCAACCCACCTAACTCGAAGTAGTTGTGCATCTCCGAGCCGATCTGCGGCATCGGCACTGTGACGAAATTGAGCCCCTGGTCCATATAACCCTGGATTGTCCACGGTCCTGTCCAGAACGTCGAGCCTTCGCCTGTGCCAAAGGCCTTGTACCGGTCGGTCACGTCACGCGTCGATACCTTGTGCGTGTCGAAGAGATCGACAACCCACTGCATGGCCGCAATGCCGGCGTCCGGGTTGACGCATGCCTGGGTCAAATCGTCGCTGGCGCGTTTGAACCCCATCTGCGCCGCGACCATGCCCCACGTGACGGTGGGCTGCACGCCTGAACCGGTCATGAGGATGCCCGAGCGCACAACGGTATCGCCGTCCAACTTGGTCATCGCCTTGGCCCATTCCAGAAGGCTGTCGTTCGAGTTCGGGGGGGTGTTGATGTCCAGCCCCGCCTCGTTCACGTGGTCGACATTGACTTCCATGGCTTCGCACATGGCGTCCATGGGAACCATGAATAGCTTGTTATCGAACTTCGGGTAACGTGACGCCTTGAGCGAGGCCTCTGTAAAGTCGGAGAGGTCAAGTCCGGCCGCGGCCACAAGGTCGTCGAGGGGTACGAGCACCCCGTCATTGATCCACTGCGAGCGGAGGCCGCCAGTGCCCCAGCCAAAATCGGGCGCTTGCCCTGCCGCGACGCCCGCCAATACCTTGGTGTTGAACTCGTCGAATCCAATGACGTCCATCTTGATCTGGACGCCTTGCTCTGCGTTGGCCGCATTGAAGTCTGCGATCATCTGTGCCCATACTTCGCCATCCGAAGCGGTCAGCCAGCTCCAGTGATTCAGCGTAATCTGCTCCTTGGCGGCGGGCGCCTGTTCTCCAGCTGGCGCGGCGGGCGCCACGGGGGCCGCACAGGCGACCAGAGTGAAGCCGGCTACAGTCACACCCGCAGCCCGCAGGAAATCACGCCTGCTCAAAGTCTGTCCGGTGCTCATTTTCCTCCTCCTGGTTGAGGGTACTCTCTACTCATTGTATTTCGGAGTCGTTGATGCCGGGGTGCTCTGGTTGGATCGTTTCATCACCTCCTTTGGGACGCTGCCAGCCCGTGGGCCTACGCATTCGGGTGTTCGCCGGGCATTACGAGGGGGCAGGCACTACGTCGGGTACGCCAGCTTGGACGAGCATCTGGCGCGCCTGCTCGCGAAAGAGATGGCGAATGTCACGTGTTGGTGGGCGACACCGGCTGGAGCCAAGTCCAACCAATTCCATGCACAGCTTGTCAAGGTACCCGTCGCCGCTCGTGTAGCGCTCCATCTCCTGCCAGAGCGCCATAAACGGCATGGCGACATTGACCAATTCACGTTGGGCCTCGATATACTGTTGGTTTTCCAGCAACCGCCACATACGCACACCCCACTGCGGCCAGTAGTTGCACACATGCACTTCGATGCCGCGGCCGCCCAACATGTGGCTCGTGACAAAACGCATCTGGTTGTCGATGATGGAAAAGCGGCTCGCGAAGCGGGTGATAACCTGCTCGAACTCCATATTGCCTTTGTCCGGCATAGACCACTTGAGACCGATCACGTTGGGTATGCCGGTCAGGCGCTCAACCATTTCGCTAGAGACATCGATGCTGGTCCAAAAGGTGTTATAGATGACCAGCCCTACATCGGCAGCCTCCGCGGCCGCGACCACATATTCGTAGAAATCCTCCTCCGTGTGTGCAAAATAGAACGGCGGGGACACCTGGATAAACTCGGCGCCAATGCGTTGGGCCGCGCGGGCGAGGCGCACGAGTTCCAGCGTGCTGGTCGTCTGGGCGCCCATCACCACCGGCACGCGGCCATTGGCCTCGGCGACGACGGTTTCGGCCACCTGCACACGTTCGTCAAAGGTCAGCGTGGAGAAATCGCCGGCCGCGCCACCGGCCAGCAACACACCGGTGCCGGTGACGATGCCGCCATCGACGATGAATCGAACATGCCGGCGGATCGCGTCGAGGTCGACGGACAGGTCATCATCTCGAAACAGAGTAGGGATCGTGACATAGCAGCCACGCAAGCGGCTACAGGCTAGATCACGGTTCATGGTTCCCCTCCTTTGGGGAAGGATTCTTGTCAAGCCAATGGATCAGATCGGATAACTTGCCGGAGATGTGGTTCCGTACTGCGGCCACGCATTGCTCCGGGTCGCCGCTCCACAACGCTTCGAGTAGCGCTTGGTGACGTTGTTGCAAGACGGCCCATTTCTCCGCTGTGAAGGGATAAAGCTCACGCTCAGGCGACCAGACCAGGTAGGGCAGGCCGGATACCCGCCATGTACGCGATAGGAAATGGTTGCGTGCCGCGTCGATGAGGAGTGTGTGCCACTCAATGTCGAGCTCTGTCGCAACAATCATATCGTTAGCGGCGATGGCTGCGCACATGCCGTCGTAGAGCGCTTGAATGCGGGTCATGAGCGCATGCCACTCGTCTTGAGACAGCCGCTGTAACGCCTGCCGCACCGCGGTTTCTTCCAACGCCATGCGCACGATGAGGCTGTCCTGCACCTCATCCCACTTGAGGCTGGCGACATAGGTGCCGTTCTTGGGCCGGGTTTCCAGCAGGCCTTGCTGCTCAAGGATACGGATCGCTTCGCGGATCGGTGTGCGGCTCACCCCCAGCTGCTCGGCCAGGTCTTGTTCGGGAATCTTCTCACCGGGTTTGAATTTGCCTTGGACAATGGCATCGCGGATCGAGTCGACGATCAATTCGCGCAACGATTTCTGGTTGATCTTCGCTAATCGGGACATAAGCTGGCTGCAATGGTCATGCGTTTCGCAGGTTCACGATATAAAGGGATGGAGACCAAACGGCAGCAACATCGCTGGTATGTTGTATTCGCGTGGGCTTGTATCATGTATACAACAGATCCGTGCCGCTGTCAATACGGTGCCGGACTTTTGGTCCCGGGCAAGCGTATTGCCAGCGACGGAGGCCAGCGCCATCGTGACGAACCCTGCGCGACATATGACGCGTGCTCCATGGAGGCCAGCGGGTGTACAGTCGAAATAGCGTAAGATCGACCGCAAGCACGTGGACTTTGTACTGTGCGATCCGGAAACTTTGGTGCCGGTGGCCGGGCTTGAGTTGGACGACAAGAGCCATGCGCGCGCGGATTCGGAAGGAGCGCGACGACTTCGTGGCAGGCGTCTTCGACGCGGCGGGACTGGCGTTGCTGCGCGTGCGCGTCCAACGCAGCTACCAGCCACAAGAGCTGGCGGCCCTGGTCGAACCGTTCCTCTCCTCACAGGCCGTAGACGCTGTGCCCCTAGCAGTACCGCTTCCCGCTGCCGAACAGGCGGCTCCCACCACTTTGTCGCCTGCCAATGGCGAGGGAGAGCAGAATATGGCACCCGCGCCACCGCGCTGTCCAAAGTGCGGCGACGAGATGGTCCTACGTACAGCCAGACGCGGTGACAATCAAGGGCAACAGTTCTGGGGCTGTCCCAACTTCCCCCGCTGCCGCGCCACGATGCCCTACGAAGATGCCTATCCGGTTGGCCAGGAGCGCTACCGCGCCGAGGTCTAATCCACTCACAACCGGGCAGCGCGATACTACAAGAGGGCCACTGCTCAAGTAAGCAAAGGTCAGATTGTCGCAGCGCATCGAGCAGTGGGTTCATTGCCCACCGCTCGTTTTGTGCTGCCAGTACAACGAATATTGGCCAGGATCGGTTGGCCAAATCGGCACACCTTTGGTGAAATTGCTTGCACTTTAATTGGAGAAGAAATCGATGAAAGCGCTCTCCCTCGTCCTGGCCATCCTGTCGCTCGCGCTGGGCGGCCCAATACTGTTGCGCCACAGATCGCGCGCAACCCTGATGCTCTTGATTCCGAAGTTCCTTGGCACGGCGCTGGCGCCCTACGTCGCGCTGGCAGGTGCGCTGGGCGCGGTCATTGGCCTGCTTGCCCGCTTTCCCCTGGCCATCGTTGGCGGCGCGCTCGGCGCGGGCGTTGCCGCAAACTACGTGCGCCGTGTTACCGCTCCTCATGACGGCTTTACCTGTGCCTTCGGCCCAGACTGGAGTCGCCGCATCCCGCCGCGGGCAGAGGGGCGCATGCTCCAACGCCGGTGGACTTGGTGGACGCCGAAGGTGCCTGAGCCGCGCTGGACGCGCGACGTCGCCTTCTGGACGATTCCGGGCAGCGAGCGTATGCTCCTGGCCGACATCTGGGAGCCGCCAGCAGGCGTGGAGCCGGCCGGCACCGCCATCGTCTACCTGCATGGCAGCGCCTGGTACCTCATGGACAAGGACGTGTTGACGCGGTCGTTCTTTCGCCACCTGGCCGCGCAGGGGCATGTCGTCATGGATGTCGCCTACCGCCTCTGTCCGGAAGTGGACGTCACCGGCATGGTTGGCGACGCCAAGCGTGCGGTCGCATGGATGAAGGCGAATGCGGCAACGTACGGGGTCAATCCCCAGCGCGTGGTGCTGATGGGGGCTTCGGCTGGCGGGCACGTTGCGCTGCTAGCCGCCTATGGCGCCAGCCATCCCCGGTTGACACCTGACGAGCTGCAGGGCGTAGATACGTCAGTCATGGCCCTGGTCTCCTACTACGGCGTGCCTGACCTGCGCGCCTATGGCGAGCACACAGCGGCCCGGCTCGCAGAAGGTCCAGCGCAACCAGGTGCCGTAACTGAACGGCGCCAGCCGGGCGCGCTGGAGAACTATTTCAACCGGCTGTTGCTGGGCCGGACACTCACCGCCGAGCAGTCGCCGCCCTCGCCGCCCCATCGGGAGATGATGCGGCAGCTCGTGGGTGGCCAGCCGGGCGAAGTGCCTGAGATGTACGATCTAGCCTCGCCCATCCACCATGTCAGCCCGGCCAGCCCACCCACGCTCCTTTTCCACGGCGAGCATGATTCCATTGTCCCTGTCGCGTCGGCTCGTCGCCTCTACCAGGCGTTGACCACGGCAGGCGTGCCGGCACTGTACGTCGAATTCCCGCAGGCTGAGCATGCCTTCGACATCTTGTATCCGCCCTTTGTAGGGCCGGCGGCCCAGGCGGCGCTTTACGATCTGGAGCGCTTCCTTGTCTGCGTGGGGACGGGAAACAACTAGTGAGGGGCTACGGTCCTATTTCGAAGCCGTGCGCCGGTTCGCATCAACCCCGAAGGCGACGATCCGGCGGATCAGCTCCGTGGGCAGCGGCTGGTCAAGGGGGAACTGTACTGAGCCCTTGGCGCTCTTGTAGGGCTTGAGATCTTCCTTGAAGGCCTCGATACCGCTCGACCCTGGATAGAGCCCGATGTGTTTCTCGTAAGCTGCGAAGTGGACCAAATGCTTCCCGTTCAGGTCGAACGTGGGGATCGCGTAGCTGATCGTCTCTGTGGCGTCCGGCGCTGCTGCCTTGATGAGGGCGCGCAATTCTTGCAGCACCTGCTGGGTCGTGGCGGGGACTCCGCGATATACTCGTCAATCGAGGTTGCTTTGGATCGGTTTGACATGGTCTGCGCCGGGCGGATGTCCGCTAAGTGATGCACCTACATGACTCCCGGACCAGGAGATCTCCATACACGACGCTTTTCACCGGGATCTCCTGATCGCCAGAAATCAGGCGATGGAGTATGCGCATGGCCAAGATGCCCATGTCACGTTTGGGGATGTGAAATGTCGTAAGGGGAGGGTGTGTGTAGGCACTCTCTACCACGTTGTCGATCCCGATGACGGAGATATCCTCAGGGATGCCCAGCCCTGCTTCGGTAATGGCGCTCATGGCGCCGAACGCGGTCTTGTCACTGATGGCCACGACCGCGGTTGGCCTTTGTGGCAGGGCCAAGACTTCTTTCATCTGGAAGTAGCCCTTCTGAGGATGTGCTGCTTTTGGGTATGGAATATACTGCTTGGGGATATGCAAATCCACTTCGGCTGCCGCGGAGAGGCAGCCGCGCAGGCGATCGACCAGGCTACTGTATTTGTCGGGCCCCCTCAGTATGGCGATCTCTCGATGGCCCAGCGAAAGCAGATGGCGCATAACACTGTAGCCGGCCGTGAAGTTATCGCCCAGGACCGAGGGCAGGTGATGGCCCTCTACGTGGTTTTCGATCAGCACTAGGGGCGCATCGGTCGCCTCAAGCTGCACCACCATTTCAGGTGTGATATCTCCATCGTTCGCGATCACCAGGCCGCGCACCTGCCCGCTAAGCTCTGAGTGAACTGCCTCAAATCCTTCTGGTTCCCGGCCATACATGTGGAGCAACACCTGGTAGCCCAGGCGTTGTGCTTCCGACTGAAAGCCCCGAATCACATTACCATAGAAGATATCGAGCAGGACCGGCATTGAGCCTTGTTCAATCACTAGGCCGACTGTGACCGCACGGCTGTTTACTTTCTGTGCTGTCCAATCATAGCCGAGTTTCGTGGCTGCCTGGCGGACTCGATCCCGAGTCTTGGGCGAGATACCGGGCCGCTCGTTCAGCACCATGGAGACTGTTGACACAGAGACTTTGGAGACCTTGGCAATGTCGCGTAAAGAAGGCTGTTTGCTCACTCGTAAATCCAAAGGTGGTTTGGGTTCAGATT
>JACFMY010000035.1:24634-26518 GCA_019455155.1 Caldilineaceae bacterium | reverse complement strand
CAGCTGTCATCGATGTTGCGCCTAACAGTGACTATCTGCTGGTCGCCAAAAGCGACCCAATTACATTTGCCACCAACGAAATCGGCTATTACGCGGTCAATGTCTGCACGAACGACCTGGCCGTGACAGGCGCCACACCACGCTTCTTTTTTCCCACAGTATTGTTGCCAGCCGGCGCCAGTGACACGACGCTGGCACATGCGGTTTTCCGCCAGATCGGTGACGCCTGCCGCGATTTGGGAGTGGTGGTGGCCGGCGGCCACAGTGAGATTACGCCTACGGTCAACCAGCCGGTGGTGGCGGGGACGATGCTCGGCTACGTCCCGCGTGACCGCTTTGTGCGGAGCGGAGGCTGCCGGCCCGGCGAGGTTGTGCTGATGGCCGGCGAGGCGCCGGTGGAAGGCACGAGTATCATCGCCCGGGAGCGACGCGAGCAGTTATTGGAGATGGGCTGGTCCGCGGCCGACCTCGACGAGGCGGCCCATTATCTCTACACGCCGGGAATCAGCGTGCTCCGGCCAGCTCTGCTCGCCGCGGACGCAGGCCTTGTGACCGCCATGCACGATCCCACGGAAGGAGGCGTGGCCACTGGGCTGGTGGAGCTGGCCCTCGCGGCACATACCGGACTTGAGATCGACCTGGACGCCATCCCTGTGCCGCCGCTGGCGCAGCGCCTGTGTGGCGCGTGGAACCTGGATCCCCTGGGCACAATTGCATCAGGTGCGCTCCTGGCCACAGCACATCCAGACAACGTTGATGCTCTGCTTGTTTTGTGGCGGGCGGCCGGCTGGCGAGGTACGGTCATCGGCCGGGTCACCGACCACGCCGCCGGCCTGATTGCCCGCCATAAGGGTAGGAACACTCCCTTTCCGCGCTTCCTGGTCGACGAGATCACCAGACTTTGGGAGTGAGATCGTGGCTGCCAGGTAGTGGGATGTTGCGCAGCCTGGCGCGGCCCCTCTCTGGATAGCCTGGGGTCCCTTTTGTGTTCTGTTGTTGACAACCGTGCTGCAAACTCGATGGTACAAGGTCATTAGCGATTTATGGAGCCACCGCGTGCGGACGTTGATCGTTGCATTGGCGGTGGCCGTAGGCGTCTATGCCGTGGGCAGTATTCTTGCCACGCAGACCCTGATGCTGCGCGAGTTTCATGCGGATCGCGGCGATGCCCATATTGCCTCTGCCATCGTTTATAGCGCGCCCTTTGATAGAAAGCTGGCCGAGCGGGTGGCAGAGATGCCCGGTGTCGCGGCCGCGGAAGGCCGCCGGTCACTGCGGGCGCGGGTGATTACCGGCCCTAACACAACCCGCGATATCCAGCTCGTGGCCGTAGCCGATTTTGCCAACATGCAGGTGGATAGCTATCCACTGGTAGAAGGCGCCTGGCCCGCCAAGGCGGACGAGATCATGGTGGAGCACATGGGCCTGGAATTCATCGGCGCGCGCACCGGCGACACCATTACAGTGGAGCTCAGTGACAATACCCGGAAAAAACTGACGATCACAGGAACCATGCACAACCCCCAGGCGCCCAGCCCGAGCATTATCGGCATCACCTTTGGCCTGCTCTCTACGGATGGGCTGGTCCACCTGGGACAATCCCACCTCTTCACTGAGCTACACCTGCGGGTGGCTGGCGAGAATCCTGACTCGAACACGGTGCGGGCTGTTGCAGACGCGGTCGAAGATCGCATCGAGCGCAGCGGCCGTGACGTATACGGGACGACGATCATCGGCAAATCCATCATCGAATCCATCGTCAACACGGCAGTGATGATCCTTTCGTCGTTTGGGTGGGCTATCCTTCTCCTGTCGGCCTTTCTGGTCGTCAACACGATATCGGCGCTGATCACCCAACAGGTCAACCAGATTGGCATCATGAAG
>JACFMY010000035.1:0-24623 GCA_019455155.1 Caldilineaceae bacterium | reverse complement strand
TGGGCGCCAGTCGCGGCCAGATGATCATCATGTATCTCACCATGGTTCTGGTCTACGGCATCATTGCATTTCTCATCGGTATCCCACTGGCTGTCGGCACCGCCCGGCTGTTGATGACCGATCTGATCCAGGACCTGGTCAATATCCGCCCAGAGACCTATGCCATAGACTGGTGGGTATATGCGGTCATGGTCAGTGTGGGTGTGCTGATTCCCGTCCTAGCAGGGCTTTATCCCGTCTGGCAGGGGACGCGTATCACCATCTACTCTGCGCTCAACGACGCAGGTATCCATGCCAGCAAGGCCAGTGCAGGCCTGCTGGATCGCCTGTTGTTTCGGCTGCCACAGCAGTGGTTGCAGCGTCCGCTGCTTCTGGCTGTGCGCAATACGTTGCGCCACAAGGGCCGGCTGGTTCGTACTATGATCGTCATGATTTTGGGCACGGCTCTGTTCATTGGTGTCATTTCAGTGCGCCAGTCTGTCGACGCAACCCAGTCTGATTTCTTGCGCTATCACCAGTATGATGTGCAGGTCCAGTTCGAGGAGGCCCATCGCATCGCCCGGCTCCAATCGGTCGCGTACCAGATTCCTGACGTCGTCGCCGTGGAGGGCTGGGGCATTGCCGGCGCGACACGGTTACGCCCAGACGGCACGGAGAGCAACACCTATGGGGTCTATGGCTTGCCAGAATCTACGCAACTCGTGGCGCCCATTGTACAGATGGGACGCTGGCTCCGCCCTGATGACATCTATGCTGTGGCGATCAATGCCTCTATGGCCAAAGATGAGCCGGACGTGCGCGTGGGGGATCGCATTGTGCTCGATATGGCTGGCCGTGAGCAGAGCTGGGAGGTCGTCGGCATTGTTGGCAACGACGCGCAGGGCGCCAAGCTTTACATGAACTATACGGCCTATGCCCGCGCGACACGTACGCCGGGCCGCGCCAACAGCCTACAGGTCATTGCGCGCGAGCATGACCGGTCAGCCCAGGCCTTCATGGAGGAGATCCTGCTGCAGCAATTTGAGCGCGCGGGGTTTGATGTGCGCACTACCAGGACCACACAGACACTGAACGCCCAGAATGGCCTCATGTTTGATATCATCGTTGGCTTTCTCATCCTACTGGCGGTGTTGCTGGGCGCGGTGGGCAGCCTGGGCCTGTCAACCACCATGGGCATCAACATGATGGAGCGTATCCGCGAGATCGGCGTGTTACGGGCCATTGGCGCTTCGAACGGCGCAATCCGGTGGATAGTGTTGCTAGAAGGGCTGGCTATCGCCACCATCAGTTGGATCATCGGCTTTGTGCTGTCGTTCCCGGCGGCTCGTTTTATGAGCGAAGAGATCGGTATTGCCCTGCTCGACATGCCGTTGACCTACACTTATGCTTGGACGGCGGCGGTCGTCTGGTTTTTTGCCCTGCTGGGGCTGGCGATTGTTGCCAGCCTGGGCCCCGCACGGAATGCAGTCAGGCTGACAATCCGGGAAGTTCTTGCCTATGAATAGCGCTGCACCACGGCAGGCTCGAGAGGGGGCAACGGCGTGTTGAACCAAAGCTGGCAACCGCGCCAGACCCACATGTCTGCAACAAGCACCAATGGCAAAGAACCGCTCATCGCCGTGAGCAGGCTGAAGAAGGCCTACCGCACACCGGCGGGCGATTTCTATGCCCTGAAAGAGATCGACTTGCAGATCTATCCTGGCGAATTTGTCGCGTTGGCGGGCCGTTCGGGCGCGGGCAAGTCCACGCTCATCAACATGCTCGCTGGCATCGACCGCCCCACCGCAGGCGAGATTGTCGTGAACGGCCATGCTATACATCGCATGAGCGAGGGTGAGCTTACGCGCTGGCGCGGCCGCGAGGTAGGTGTGATCTTCCAGTCATTCCAGCTGATGCCCATGCTCACGTGTCTTCAGAATGTGATGCTGCCTATGGACTTCGCTGGTCTCTACAACTCACCCAAGGAGCGCTCGGCACGGGCATTTTATTTGCTGGAACAGGTGGGGATCGCGGAGCACGCTCACAAGTTGCCGTCAGCCGTGTCTGGCGGGCAACGGCAGCGCGTGGCCATTGCCCGGGCCCTTGCCAACGATCCCACCTTCCTGGCTGCTGACGAGCCAACCGGCAGCCTCGATTCGAAAACCGCCGACGCCGTCTTCGAAGTGTTCCAGAATCTGGTAGCTCAGGGTAAGACCATCTTTATGGCGACCCATGACCGGGAACTTGCGTCGCGCGTGTCGCGTGTCGTACGTATCGACGACGGTGAGATCGTAAAGGATACACAGCTGCACCGGTAACGGGCATGGTAGCGAGTCCAGGCGCCAGCGGGCGGATGGCGGTCCTATCGGGCCCCTCCTGACCGCCCTGTTGGCTGCGTCGATGCTTAATCTGACAGGTGATAAACCGAGAGGTATGTTCTTGTTGACGAATTGGCTGCGCAGAGGGAAAGATTCCAGCCGCCAGCAGGCTGTGAACGGCCGGCCGCCGGCTGTGGCAAGCGATGTCATGATTGACCTGCGCGGGATCAAGAAGGTCTATGAGACCGACGCTGGTCCATTTCTGGCGCTTAACGGCATTGATCTCAGAGTAGCGGCTGGCGAGTTTGTGGCTGTCGTGGGCAAGTCCGGCAGCGGCAAATCGACACTTATCAACATGTTCACCGGTATCGATCACCCGACGGAGGGCGAGGTCATCGTCGCCAATACGCCGATTCGCCACCTGGATGAAGGCAAAATGGCGGAATGGCGCGGCCGTCACATGGGAATCATTTTTCAGTTCTTCCAATTGCTTCCCACCTTGACGACCCTCGAGAATGTTATGATTCCCATGGATCTGGCTGGCCTGTACAGCATGCAGGAACGCTACGATCGTGCCATGCATCTTCTGGATCAAATGGGTATTGCCGGTGATGCTCACAAGTTCCCTGCTACCCTCTCCGCTGGCCAGCAGCAGCGAGCTGCTATCGCCCGTGCCCTCGCCAACGACCCGCCGATTCTGGTCGCCGATGAGCCAACCGGCAATCTCGACTCCAGGACTGCGACGGCCGTCTTTGAGTTGTTTGCTTCCCTGGTAGATGACGGCAAGACGATCCTCATGGTCACCCACGACAATGAACTGGCCAACCGGGTCCCACGCACCGTTACCATCGCCGACGGTGTGATTGTGGACGAAGTCATACGGGGCAGCGGGGGATCGATGGGCGACAGGGTGATCGCGCCTGGAGATAGTCTCGCCACCTGATCCCAGGCCACCTGACACGCTCCCATTCGCGTTGGCACGAAACCCTCAACTGGCCAGACGAGCATATCGGTCTACTCGTGCTAACAACGGGCGCTGTCGTCGCTGGGACCACCCATTAGTGAATAGCACAGGGCCCTTGACCAGGCTCGCGCCCGCAGGTTCGTTCCATTGACCGATGTGGATCCCCGCGCTTCTATGAAATACTATTTCATGCCGGCCAGTCTGGTCAGGAAACGCCCGCAGTGTTGGTCAGGTTTGGGCAGGGGGGACGGGACTGCCAGCGGGGTGTCAGAAACAAGTCAAGCAGCCGCAGCAGATGGCCGGTAAAGTAGAGGCAATATGAAACGGACCCGTTTTATACTCTGGAGCTATATGTCCCTGGTGGCGGCGATCCTGATGGTCTCGCTGGTCCTTTACCTGCGCGACGCCACGTTGCTGCTGCCCTTTTTTGTTGGCGCCACCATCTTCAGCGTTGGGGTCGTCGCACTCGACACCCTTGGAATTCTCGATCAGGACCATCAGGGCCACGGCGAGATTGGCAGCGCCGATGCCGGCCACAGCGGGGATGGTAACTCCTTAGGGCACGCCCATGAAATTCCTGTCGACAGCGCCGCCAGCCATGTTGGTCACGGCGAGGGAGCAGGCGAGGACGTGGATCACCAGGCGAGCCCGGGCACCCACCTGGGCGATCACGCGGACCTGGCGAGCAGTCGCGGCGGCTCTACGATACTGTCAGCCCTGGCCTATCTCCGCATGGTTGTCTATTTCTGCCTCGGTTTTGGGCCGGCTGGCTGGTTGGCGTTGGCCTTTGGCGCGGACCCCCTGACCAGCCTGTTGGTGGCGCTGCCCGTGGGCGTCATCGCCCTTTTCATGGCCCAGGCACTCTTCCGTTTCCAGCACAGCGACACCGACTCATCCCTTCATAGCCATGAGTTGTTGCTGTTGCCGGCGACCGTCACCATCCCCTTGACCCATACTACGATGGGCCGTGTACGCGTCCAGGCCGGTATGAACGTTACCGAGCCGTACGCGCTGGCTGCGGAAGAAGGGGCGGCGTTCGGCAAGGGTGATGTCGTACGAATTGTTCAGGTAACCGACGAGTGCGTATACGTTGCCTGAGTGCATCAGCAACCATACGCACGACCAGACAAGGAGAGAAAGAAGCATATGCCAGACCTTCTTGGTGGTATTTTTGGTGGATTCGTGGCGCTTGTCCTGTTCTTGGTCATCGTCGCGTTCCTGCGGTCCCTTATCCGGGTTTGCCCCTCGAACCACATTCTGGTTGTCACGGGCGGCACAGAAACGGTCGTGGATGGACGCAAATATGGCTTTCGCCTGCAGAAAGGCGGCTGGACCTTTGTGATTCCGTTCATCCAGAGTGTTCAGGCCATCGACCTCACGATCATCCCCATCAACGTACGTGTGGAAGGCGTCAACTCGGCCAATGGGATCAGTGTGGGCGCGGATGCTACGGCTTGCGTCTGCATTGACGACCAGAAAGAAACGCTGCTTTACAGCGCAGTGCAGCAGCTTCTGGGCAAGTCCCGCGGCCAGATCCAGGAGCAGATCCAACAGACCATGATCGGCAACTTCCGGGCCGCTCTGAACAAGACTACGCCGTTGCAGGCCATTGGCATGGTGGAGAGCGCCGAAGGTGTGGATGAAGTCGAGCTCTCGGAACTGGCCGGCAAGACAATTGGCACGTCGCCGCTGGACCCTGACGGCAACCGCTATCAGGAGAAGATGTCTGAACAGGAAGGCGAACGCGCGATCTTCCGCAGCGTGCTTCTGGAAGACTGCCAGGAAGACCTGAGTACCTTTGGCATCGAGGTCGTGTCGGTCTCTCTGCAGCGTATCTGGGACTCCTCGAACTACATTGCCAATCTGGCGAACAAAACCCTGTCGCGCAAGCGGAAAGAGGTAGAGATCGAGGAAGCGCGGCTGCGTTCTCGCGCCGAACGGGCCGAATCCGACGCCAAACGCCGCGAGTTGGTAGCGGAAAACCGTGCCAACGAACGCATCGTGGCAGCGCGCCAGGAAGTGGAGCTCTTCCAGCGCCAGTGCGCCGCTGACATCCACCGGGCGAAGCTGGAAGCCGACAGCGCCGTCGCCGAAGCGGAAAGCCAGGGACAGCGCAAGGTGGAAGAGATGAAAGTGGATCTGCAGCGGCTGCGCAACCTGTCAGAAGTGACTCTGGATGCAAATGCCAAACGCCGGGCGGCCGAAATCCTGGCTAAAGGCGAGGCAGAGGCCACTCAGATCGTGCTCCAGGCGCACAACGACCTGTTGGGCCAGAAGGTAGAACTGCTGAAGCGACATGGCGATGTAGGGCAGCTGGTGCTCTTCCTGGACCAGTTGCCAACCCTTTTTGAAACCTACCAACGGCATGCCCAGTCCCAGATAGTGGACGAGTTGCTGGTTCTGAACGAAGATGAAGGCTTCAACCGGGCTGTCAACCGTGGCCCTGCCGCAATGGTCGATTTCCTGCACCAGTTGGAGACGGGGTTTGGTATCAATGTCAGGCAACTTATGGCGGCCACAAATAGCGCTGGCGAACGCAGCGAATGATCCACATTCCTGCACTATGGGCAGACAAGCAACCGGGCAGTAGACCGTAAAAGGATACGTCGTATGCCGATCTTTATCATCACCCTGTTGATCCTGATCTTTCTCACTCTGGTTATCCAGGTCGTCTCCAAGATGAAGCTGGTGCCGCCGAGCCAGCTGGCCGTGGTCCATGGCCGTGACCGCGGCTTCCGTACCTACCGTGGCGGCCGTGTCTTTGTCCTGCCGCTGATCAACCGTTTCAGCACCATGGACCTGACGCCGCAGACCACCACTGTTGTGGTTGAATCCGCTATCGCCAAGGGGATCGTCCCGCTGACGGTCACCGCGACGGTAAGCTTTGCCGTAGCCAAGAGCGATCGCGGTCTCATTAATGCGGTGAAGCGTATCTTACGCCTAACCGACACCTGGGAAGAGCTGCGCGGGATTGCCACATCCATTATCGAAGGGCATCTGCGCGATTCGATCGCGGCTATGACGCCTGAAGAGGTCATGAGCCACAAAGAGCGGCTGATCCAGAACATGATCAAGGTCTGCAAGGCCGACCTTGAGGGGATTGGGCTGGAAATCACGACCATGAACATCGCCGACGTGGACGATCACCGGCTTGAGGGTGTGCAGGAACCGGATCTCTATATCGCCTTGCTTAAGCGTGTGCAGACAGCCAACGCCGAGGCCCAATCGCGTGAAGCAAAGGCCGAGGCGCGGGCCGCCGCCAAAGAGGAACAGGAGGCGCGCCGCGCTGAGGTGACGCTGCGTGAGCTGGAGAACGAGCAACAACGCCTGGAGTCGGATACAAAGGTAAAGGTGGCGCAAGAACGCCAGCGGGGCGCCGTGGGCGTGCAGGAAGCGACGCGCAACGCTGAGTCCGAGGTGGCGGGCGTAAGCGCTCAAATCGAAGCGGAGAAGGAGCGCATTGAGATGGTTAAGGCCCGGCTCGAGGCCACCATGATCGTGCCGGCCCAGGCGGCCAAGGAGAAGATGGTGGAAGAAGCACATGCCGCCGCGGCCTACGTTCGCGGCCAGGCGCAGGCCAAGCTAGACCAACTCGCCCGTACCATCGAGATCCTGCAGGAGGGCGAGAATAGGGGTGTCGTAACCTACATGATTGAGAAGTTTGAAGAAGTCGTCAACGCGTTCGCCGGTACGATGGATCTCTTCCCGGTGGAGCGCATATCCGTTATTACTGGCCGCAACCCGTCGACAGGGCCGATCTCCGCGATTCACCCCAATGCCGTGGATGCCAATCTGAACCAACGCATTGCCGAGATCCTGGGCCGCGTAAGCAACGCGTCACCTGCCAAGGTAGACCAGCGCTCCAGCCAGGCAGCTGGGGATGCATAACAGGTCAGGAACGGATGGGGTGACCGGTACACACCGATCACCCCATTCCCCTAACGTGTGATGCGAAACCGGTGGGGCTCCCCCGCTTTGCCCTCTCCCACCAACTGTCCATCCGCCAGATCGAGGCGGATCGGCACAGGCAGTGCAGGTACCGCAATCTCGACGCCGTCTTCTTCCCATTTCACTGCAATGTCGTAGCTGTTGCCACCAGCCAAGACAAGCCGCACACTCTCTGCGCCTGCAGCATGTGGATTGGGAAAGACGCGTAACGTTAGTACCTCAGCAGTCGTTGAGTTGCCCACATCTACGCCTAGCTCGCCGCCTGCGCCCAGATTCAGGGGGAGAATCGTGCCCGCCCGCACATGCACAGGGAGCCGCTCCAACGGGGCATAGACCTCAATCCAATCTTCGCCTGCTACCAGGCGGCCTTGCCACAGGTCATACCACTCGCCTGCCGGTAGATAGAGACGCCGCGTATTGGCCCCTTCTGTGACCACCGGCGCCACCAATAAGGAGCGCCCCAGGCAATACTGGTCCTGGATGCGCCAGGCCTGTGGATTTGCGTGTGCGTCAAGGAGCAGCGGACGCATCATCGGCTCACCGCTCGCGGTGGTGTAGGCAGCCTCGTTCACCAGATACGGCAGGAGATTCATACGCACGCGAGCATAGAAGCGATAGAGTGGGATAACCCGCTCGTCGCCTGTCTGCTCCTGGATGTGCCAGGGTGTGCGGTCCTTGGATGGCGCGCCCGGCGCCCGATACTCGCTGTGAAATTGCATGATGGGACAGAACGCCGCCATGGCCGTGGCGCGGAGATAGAGCTCAGCGCCAGGCAGCGCTTCGCTAAAGCCCGCAATGTCCCACCCCCAGAAGAGGACGCCGCTAGCCGCTGCGCTCAGGCCAGCAACAATGGAGCGCTGAAACGCCTCCCAGGTGGAGTTCTCATCCCCAGCCCAGTGGGCGGGCCAGGCGCTGGCGCCGGTGTACCCGGCCCGGCTAAAGGTGATGCCGTCCCCGTGACGGCGCTGCGTGACGAAGCGATGGTAGGCGCCCGTGTAGAGGTTGGGGTAGGCGTTCACCAGGTCGTTGCCGCAGCAGCCGCCGGCCGTGCAGAGATCGTCGCCCTGCAAATGCTCGCCCCCGTCGGTCTTGAAGCCGTCGATGCCCACTTCGTCCACAAGGTAGGCCCGCTTGTTAAGCCACCACTCCGTAGCCGCCTGGCTTGTGAAGTCAGGGATCATGGCCTGGTTGAACCAGAATGCCGGATTGCGATAGGGGGTGCCGTCGCGGCGGCGGATCACGAAGTTCTGAACCAGCGCGTGCTCCACGTCTGCCTCGTGCTGCGCATGGTGATCCTCCATGTGCTTGAGCGCGGGAATTTGCCACAGCACGAGGCGGATGCCCATGGCATGGAGCGCATCGACCATGGCCTTGGGCGCCGGCCAGGGGCCATCAGCCGGAAAGGTAAAATCAGCCAGCCGGAACGTTTCAGCGCCGGGCCGTGCGGTATACCGCGCCCCGTTCCAAATGTAGAAGGTTGTCTCATCACTCCAGGCCTCGATCACAAGGACGGTCGCCGGGATCCCATGGGATACGGTTTGGGCCACCTCGTGTTCCACACGCGCCTGTGTGTTCCATTCGTTACTGCTCATCCAGGGTCCAAAGACCCAGGCCGGCGGCACATATTCCGGCCGGCCGGCCAGCGCCGTTAGGGTCTGCACCATGACGGCGGGCGTGCCGGAAATGAAGTCAATGGCAAGCCCCTGCTCGCTACTGGTCCAGGCGACAAAACGCCAGCGGTCGGGCACCGTGTGGCCCATGTCATAGGTTACGCGACCCGTTCCTTCGACCAGGCAGCCGTACCCTGTGCTGGACATGAAGAAAGGAACCGGCAAATAGGTGCGGTTGCCCTGGTTCTTGTATTGCTCGTAGACAACGGCATCGAGCAGACGCCCCCGCTGGTCGAGCGTATCGAAGCGTTCGCCAAAGCCCACCACATGTTCGTCGTCGGCGAGCGGTGCTGTGAGCTCTACGGCTACCAGCGTGCCGTCGCCTTCCTCCAGCCAGCGCAGCGTCAGGGGCAAATGGAGCTGCACGTCATGAGCCCGCAGGGCAAGGCGGCCAGTGGCCAGGGCTACCTCTATTGCGACCTGGCCAGCCTGGATCGGCTCAACCTGCGGCAACGTTGTGGCGGGCGAGTGCGCGCCCTGTTGTACCTGTAATTGCAGCACGCTCTGGCCTGTCAGCTGGCGCAACCTGACCGCCGGGCCTGGCTGGTTGTCTGCATCCAGGGCGACAAGATTCACCTGCCCGTCGCGCGCTGGGACGGCCACAAAAGCTGCGGCGCGGCGCCACCGGCGGGCAGTAAACTGAAAATGAGAGGACGCGACTGTGCCGGCGGCGCTGGTTGCCTCGATCCAATATTCCACTTCATCTCCGGCCTCGACGACGCCAAGCTCAACCAGCCAGCGATCAAAGTCTTGATGGCGAGCGACCGGCCTGCCCAGAATCGGGGTCTGCGGCCGCCCGTTTCGCGTCCAGTAGAGAATAACAGATGTGGTTATCTGGCCAGGCCCGGTGAGAAATCCGACGGAAACCATGTCGCCAGCGACAGGGTCACGCGGTATACGCTCTTCCATGCCCGTGAAATAGGGTGAGCCGGCGCCGTGGGGCGCGTGTACAATGGTAATCGGTGTAGACATGAGTGCTCGCGTTAGGGGCTGCAAGGATGAGCCATCCCGAATGTCTCCGCCAACCGGACAGGAAGACCTGTCCGGTCATGCAGCGCTCGCTTCGAGACGGCTCATCACTAAGCGGTAGGAGAACGACTTTCTATTGCTCGCTTACGGGAGCAGTGCCTCGATCTCGACTTTGGCCTGGTCAAGCGCTTCCTGCGGCGTAATGGCCCCGCTCTTGGCCTGGTCGAGCAGCAGGTTCACGGCATCCTGCATCTGGCTCTGCTTTTCGATCACGGGCGGCGTTACCAGGCTGTTGAGCGCTTCGAAGACGACCTCGCGGGAGGCCGGCGGTTCCAACGCCAGCCAGGCGCTAAAGAGCTCCTGGTTGGCCAGGGCTGGCAACTCCCAGCTGGAGGCCACACGGATCTGGGCGGCTTCCGGGCTGCTGGTCAGGAACTGGGCCCACGCCCACGCTGCGTCTGCGTGCGCGGTATTGGCCGAGATCACGACTCCATTGGAGAAGAAGTGATGGGCCTTCTGTGTGTTGCCAGGTTCCAGGGCAATATCCCATGCGAAGGGCGCGTCCTTGAAGCCGTCGAACATCCAGATGCCAGTGCGCAGCATGGCAATCTTGCCCTGTTTGAAGAGATCGCCATCGGACACACCGGCCATTTCGGCGTCCGTCGGCGAGACGTGATAGGTGTTGATCTTGTCGATCATCCAGGTTAGCGATTCGACACAGCCCGGCTGGTTGAGGGTTACCTCGGTGCCATCTGTACTCAGGATGCTGCATCCACTTTGGGCTGCCGTCTTATAGAACTCCCAGAACTGCACCGGGCTGAATTCACCCCAAATACCTTCGTCCACGTTCGTCAGCTGCTGGGCCGCGACCAATTCATCTTCCCAAGTCCATTCAGGGGCTGGATAGGCGACACCTGCGGCGTCGAACAGATCTTTGTTGTAGTACAGAACCACGTTCGAGAAGCTTTCGGGCAACCCATACTGTTTGCCATTGAGACTGAAGGCGCTGTAGGCCAAGGGGTAGAAGCGCTCGACAATCGTGGCGTCGGCGTTGGCCATGGGCGTCATGTCTAGGAGCACACCCTTGCTCGCGTAGGAGATGAAGTTCTCGTAGTTCAGCTCAAAGACATCGGGCGCGGTGCCACCGGCAACGAGCGTCTGGAGCTTGGTGAAGTACTCGTCAAATGGCGCCGTTTCCACCGTTACCTCGACGGTGGGATTGGCGGCCTCGAAGGCGGCGATCATCTGGTCCAGGTCATCCAAATGGTCAGGAGCCGCGGAGAAAGTGAAGTAGGTGATGGTTGTCTTACCCTCTGGTTCGCCCGCGGCGGGCGCTGCGGACGGCGCGACGCCGGCACAGGCCGCCAACAGCGAGACCACGAGTAAACTGAGCACGGCACGAAATACCAGGGAACGGCTACGCATGGAAACCTCCTCTTAGGACATTGAGACTGAATTCGTTCGACTGATTCGATCGGGAAGCAACGTTGGGGCGCAGGCTATGCGCCAGACACAGTGACTCTGAACATGCCACGATCACGGGATGGCTGCCGGCTATTCATTTCAAGCCCGTGAGGGCAATGCCTCGAACAAATGCACGCTGCGCGGAGAGATAGGCCAGAATCAGGGGTAATATGCTGATGACCGCGCCGGCCATGACCAGACTCCAGTCGGTCGTGAAGCGACCATGCAGCAGCGAGAGACCGACGGGCAAGGTCATGAGGCGCTCGTTGCGCGTCACCATAAGGGGCCAGAGAAAGCTGTTCCAGCTTCCCATCATGGCGAAGACGAACAGCGTGGCCAGCGCCGGCCCGATCATAGGGAGCACAACATGGCGGAAGACGGTCCAGTGGTTACCCCCGTCCAGGAATGCCGCCTCTTCATACTCTCGGGGAACACTAAGCATCGCCTGGCGCAACAGAAAGGTGCCGAAGGCGCTGACAATACCCGGCGCGATCAGACCCTGATAGGTGTCCACCCAACCCAGACGCTGCATCAGGATGAAAAGGGGCGTGATGGTGACCTGGAACGGCACCATGAGCGTGGCCAGGTAGAGCAGGAATACGCTGTCCCGTCCCCGCCACAGCATGCGGGCAAAGGCATAGGCAGCCAGCGCCGATGTAATGACCTGTCCGAGCACGGAGGCCGTAGTGACGACCATGCTGTTAAAGAACATACGACCGAGCGGCACGATCTCCATGACGCGGCGGTAGCTCTCGAATGTGGGCTGGGCGGGGATCAGCTCCGGCGGCACCGTGAGCGCCGCGCCGGGCGGTTTGAGCGACGTTGAGAGCATCCACAGAAAGGGAATGACCATCAACGCGCCGGCCACGAGAGTCACGACATAGCGCAGCAGCAGCGCGGCGCGCCGGTATGCACGTTGCTGCAGGCTGGCGCGGCGCCGTCCGGCGATTGGTAGGCGCGTAAGGCTGCTATGCATCGAAAGACCCCATTCGTTGGAGGCGAAACTGGACAAGCGTTGCACCAAGAATCAGGGCGAAAAGCACCCACGAGATGGTCGCTGCATAGCCCATTTCACCGTAGCTGAACGCATGGCGCACGATACGTTCTACCAGAACACTGGTGGCGCCCGCCGGCCCTCCTTCAGTCATGATCCAAACCTGTTCAAAAACCTGGAACGAGTTGATGAGCGAAATGACAATCACGAAGAAGGTGGTGGGCCGCAGGAGCGGCAGCGTGATGTAGCGTATCTGTGCAATGCGGCTGGCGCCGTCCAAGGCTGCCGCCTCGTAATAGTCGTTGGGAATGGCCTGCAGGCCGGCCAGGAAGAAGATCAGCACCGCCCCCAGATCTTTCCAGACACTCGTGATGATGATGGCCGGCATGGCCCACGCCGGGTCGAAGAGCCAGCCCGGCCCAGATATCCCCATCAATCCCAGCAGGTAGTTGATCAGCCCATATTTGGGATTGAACAGCCAGCTCCACAGCAGGGCGATGGCCACCCATGAGGAGACGACCGGGAAGAAAAAGACCGTGCGGATCGCTGCGATGCCCCGCATCGTTGTATTGAGCGCCATGGCCAAGGCCAGGGAGAAGATCACGACCATGGGCAAATAGCCCGCGATGAAGCTCAGAGTATGAAGCAGCGCCGCGCGAAAGCTCTGATCCGTCGTCAGGCGAAGATAGTTGTCCACGCCAATAAAACGCGGAGGCGTCAACAGATCCCAGGAAAAGAGGGTGAGAAAGAGCGACGCGACTATCGGTATGATTGTGAAAATGAACAGGCCAAGGAGACCGGGGAGTAGAAAGAAGCCCAACCAGGCCACTTTGCTCCAACCTTTATCGATCATCATGGCGTTTCTTGTCCTCGTCTTCCTCTGGATTAGCTGTGCTCAAACCATATTGAGCACATTGAAGGAGGGCCGGTCCTCGTCGCCCCTGTGCAAAGCGGGCTGGAACAGCTCGCTGAGCAACAGGCTTGCGGCCCCGCGCGCCCAGGCATCATCTCCCCACGGCTCGATCGCCACCATGACGTCCTTGACCAGCGGGCCAAGGGTATGTTTTTCCAGGGTCGCCCGGAAGGGCTCCAGGATGATGTTGCCCGCCCGCGCCCCCTCACCACCGATGATGACCAGCGCCGGATTGAGCACGTTGACAAGATTGGCCACCGCTATGCCCAGAAACTCTGCTGCCCGGTGAAAGATCGGGCTCACAGCCACATCTCCCTGTGCTGCCAGGCGGACAGCCTCGTCAATCGTCGCATCACGCCCCAGTGCAGCTGAGACCTGCCGCACCAGGGCAGGGTCGCTGACGAACGCTTCCAGGCAACCGCGCTTGCCACAGGCGCAGATGGGGCCATCGGGCTGCATGACAATATGGCCAAACTCACCCGCGCCGCCGCCTGTACCGCGGTATAGGCGGCCGTTCAGAATCATGCCCAAGCCAACGCCCCGTCCCAGACTGATGACAACGAAGTCTGCGACGCCGCGACCCGCCCCAAACCACTGCTCGGCCACGGCCAGGGCATTGACATCGTTGTCCAACACGACAGGCATGTCCAGCTGCTCGCCTAGCATCTGGGCCAGTGGTAAATCCTGCCAACCGAAATAGGTAGCGTACCGGACCACGTCCCGCCGCCGGTCGATCACGCTTGCCATGCCGATCCCGACGCCAACCACCGGGTGTGCTCCCGCGGCCGGCGCCAGCGTCTTCACCACGTTGGCCAGTTCAGCGACAATCGCCTCTGGCGCTTGCTTCCGGATTGGGGCCAGGTGGTGGGCGACAACATGGGCGTCCAGATCCGTCAGCACGGCTACGGCGGCATCTTCCTTTAACTTGATACCGACCGCATAGCCAGCCTGTGCGTTGAATGCGATCATCACAGGACGGCGCCCCCCCGTTGATACGCCTGTCGCCTGTTCATAAAGAAGACCGGCGTCGATCAATTCACTGGTGATCCCCGACACGGTGGGTAGGCTGAGGTGCGACCGTGCAGCGATTTCGGTGCGGGACAGCGCGCCGTGCCGGCGAACCAGATCGAGCACGATAGCCTGATTGATTTCGCGGATCAGATGTTTGCTGCCTGCACGAATGGTCAACACGGGCTGGATTCCTAAGGAAACTAAATTAAGTGAATGAAGTAAGTTCAGTGTAGCATATTCAGCGCGCTTGTCAAGAGGTTAATTTGGCTCAGTTTTCGGGCGCTCGCGAACAGCCACGTAGCGAGGAAGAAGCTGTCGCGCGCTGCCAGGAAGCTGGCGCAACCCTGGAAAAGAAAAGCCCCACATGTGACCAACCAGTCACATGTGGGGCTTTTCTTTTCCAGGCGGAACAACCATGGGGGAACCTGGAGCAGGTATGGAACGCATCAACAAATGCGGGGCAGCTGTTCCCCTATCTGCATGTCGACCACGCGCGAGCCGCCAAGCCCGGTTCGGGCAATGACCATGCCCGGGTGGCTGCCGGTCACGTGGCCAATGACGGTCGCCTGTTTGCCCAAGGGATGGCTGTGCATGGCCTCCAGCACGACCTCTGCTTCAGACTGGGGCACAATGGCCACCAGTTTGCCTTCATTGGCCACGTAGAGGGGGTCGATGCCCAGGAGCTCGCAGGCCGAATGGACCTCGGCTGGAACAGGCAGGGCGCTTTCATCCAGGGCGATGCCAACTTTTGACGCCCTGGCGATCTCATTGAGGGCCGAGGCCACACCGCCGCGTGTGGGATCCCGCAGAACGTGTATTTCGGGACTGGCAGCCAACATGGCGTCGACCAGACCGTTCAGGGGCGCTGTGTCGCTTTGGATGACAGTGCCGAAGGTCAGCCCCTCGCGCACGCTCATAATGGCGATACCATGGAGCCCGATCTCGCCACTGACAATGACTGCATCCCCCGGTCGCGCCCGGTCGGGAGCAATGTGAATGCCGGCGGGTATCAGGCCGATACCGCTCGTGTTGATATAGATGCTGTCGCCGTGGCCTTTGTCTACGACCTTGGTATCGCCAGTGACCAGCAACACGCCAGCGGCGCGCGCCGCACCGGCCATGCTGTTTACCACGGTCCCCAACCGCTCCAACGAGACCCCCTCTTCGAGAATGAAGCCGCTACTGAGATAGAGGGGACGCGCCCCGCTCATGGCGAGGTCATTGACCGTGCCGTTGACAGCCAGATCCCCGATATTCCCCCCGGGGAAGAATAGAGGGCGAACAACATAGGAGTCCGTCGAAAAGGCCAGACGCACGCCCTCGATCTGAAACTGGGCTGCGTCGCCCAACGCATCGAGAATGTCGTTGGAAAAGGCCGGAGCAAAGAGGTGCTCGACCAGCTCCGCGGAGAGCTTACCACCGCCGCCATGGCCCATGATGATATTGGCATGGTTGCGCAGGGGCAAAGGGCAGCTCCACCCTTCAAGGTTCAGGTCACTCATGGTCACACGCGCGATCATGTGGCAGGCATTTCCAGCTCAACAAACCTTCCATACTGGTAGTACGCGGCGCAGGCGCCCTCGCTGGAGACCATGGTCGCGCCCAGGGGGGTACGGGGCGTACACTCTTTGCCGAAGGCGGGGCACTGATTGGGTTTGATGAGCCCCTGGAGTACGTGGCCGCTGCGACAGAGGCTTGACTCCTGAGTACGAATGTTGGTGACTGCGAACCTGATCTCTGCGTCGTAGTCCTGGAAGCGTTTGCTCAGCCGCCAGCCGCTTTGCGGGATCATGCCGATACCCCGCCACGTGCGGTTGGTCACGGTGAAGACATCGGTCAGCATCTTTTGCGCGGCCACGTTACCGGCGTTGGATACGGCTCGCGGGTAGGCGTTTTCGAGCCGTGCATCGCCCGCTTCCAGCTGGCGGATGGCTAGCCGAATGCCCTGGAGCACATCGAGCGGTTCAAAGCCGGTGACGACGACAGGCACCCGATACTTGTTCACCAGCGGTATATACTGCCACGTGCCCATTACGCTGCACACATGGCCGGCGGCGAGGAAGGCCTGGACCCGGCGCATTGGAGATTCCATGATGGCGGATATGGCTGGCGGCACCAGTACATGGGAGACCAACATGGAGAAATTGCGCACGCCCTGTTGGCTGGCCAGGTAGACGGCCATTGCGTTGGCGGGGGCCGTGGTCTCAAAGCCAATTCCAAAGAAGACCACCTCTTTATCGGGGTTTTCACGGGCCAGGCGCACTGCATCCAGCGGCGAATAGACGATGCGCACATCGCCGCCCTCACTCTTGACTTGGAAAAGATCCTTGTTGCTGCCTGGCACGCGCAACATGTCGCCGAAGGAGCAGAAGATCACGCCAGGTTGGGCGGCAATGGCCAAGGCTTTGTCGATTATTTCCAATGGCGTCACGCAGACTGGGCACCCTGGTCCATGGATCAGCTCTACAGCATCGCCCAGCAACTGGTCGATACCGTTGCGGATAATCGAGTGGGTCTGGCCGCCACAGACTTCCATGATTGCCCAGCGGCGGGTGCTCATACTGTGAATATCATCGAGCAGCTTCTTGGCCAGCTCGGGATTGCGAAACTCGTCTAGGTATTTCACCGTCTTGTCTCCTCTATTTACTACTCGCCGCCGTTACTTCTCAATGGGGGTGAGCACAGGTCACTGAGGCGCGTGGCTCACATCCGCCAGCCCCAGCTCTTCTTCAATAATCCCCAGTTGGTGGAAGAGCGCCAGGGTCTCCTGCGCGGACGCTTCATCCAGCCGGGTGATGGCAAAGCCCACGTGGACGATTGTATAGTCACCTTCCACAACCTCGGGCACGTAAGCCAGGCAGACTTCCTTCTTCACCCCGCCGAAGTCGACAAGACCCATGCGCGTGTTGTTCGCTTCGTAGATCTCGACAACCTTGCCAGGTAGGCCAAGACACATAGTTTCCTCCAATCAGAATACGCCTCCGGGACGTAAGGCAACGGGTCGACTAAGTGTGCGGCTATGCCGCCTCCGCATCTCTGCCCGCTGCCTTCTCCAGGCGCCAGATGACAATACGGTTATTCCCCGAATCCGCAATGGCGAGCAGGTTCCCGTGCCACGCCAGGCCGTAGGGCCAGCACAAGGTGTCCTTTTCCACACCCTGCCACCGGTTTTCGCCATTCGCTTCAAAGTTGAGTTGTCCCAGGACAGCAGCGGCTGGCCAGAACGCTCCTTGCCGCGGGATACTCGACCACACCAGGACACGGTTGTTAGCTGTATCAGCGACTGCCAAACGTCCCTGGTGGACGGCCAGTGCGTAAGGAAAACGCAGACGATTCGGCCCTTGCGGGCCATAGGGCCATTCTTGGGCCGTGTGATAGTCCTCCTGTCCCAGGACCAGGCAAGCTGGCCTATCCTGGCGAGGACGGGGTGACCAGCCCAAAACACGATGGTTGCCGGCATCGGCTACCAGGAGCATGTCGCCGTGACCGGCAATGGCGTGAGGCCAGCGAAAGGAATCGGGCCCCACCGCGCGGCCGCGATTTTCCTCTCTGGTCGTGAAGGAAGGCTGTCCCAGCACCAGATCGGCCGGTTGCTCAGGAGCGGGCAAGCCGTGCCAGCCCAATACCCGCCGATTGCCTGTGTCCGCGACATAGAACCAGCCTGCGTCGTAGCAGATACCGTAAGGCCAGTAGAACGAGCATGCGTCTGGGGTCCCAGCGCCGCGATTCTCTGTGACTGTCGTGGCGTTTGGCTGTCCAAGCACCCAGTCGGGCGGCGTGTCCGTTGTGGTGGGCAGCTCTTCCCAGACCAATACGCGATGGTGCCAGGCGTCCGCGACAAACAATCTACCGTTAATCAGGCCAACGCCCGTAGGCATATACAGGCCGCCCTGCTGGCCGCGGCCGCCCGCGGCCGGCCCCTCGGTGGTGAAATCAGGCTGGCCGAGCACCACCTGGGCCGGTGCACCATCGTCCTCGGGCAGGCCATGCCAGATCAGGACACGATGGTTTCCGGTATCCGCCACGACCAGCACCTGATCGTCCAGATAGACACCCCGGGGCGCGTACAGCTGGCTTGCCGTCGGATGGGCCGGAGGAAGGGCCAATCCCCCGGGCGATTCTGCGCCCAGGCGTAGCCAGGGCCTGGCCACTAATCCTGGTGAGACGGCCAGATGCGACGCCGTTGCCATGTAGGAATCCTCATGCGACTGGTGTTGCTCAGGCGACCTTGATCCAGACGAAACCGTCATCGACGCGCAGGGGAAAGGGCTCGAGTTGGGCCTGGGATGCTGTCAGGCATTCCCCTGTCAGCGCGTCGTAGCGAAATCCGTGCCACGGGCACGTAAGGATGCAGGACTCGGTATCCAACATGCCCTTATCGATCGGCAGCCCCTGGTGTGCACATGCATTGCGATACGCGGCCAACTGGCCATCTATGTTGACCAGGACGACGTCCACACCGTCCAGGGTGAGGGCCATTGGCCGGCTGGTCGGAACCTCATCTATACGCGGACCTTGGGCCCATCCGGTCCTTGCTGTGTCAGCCAGCAAGGCATCCACCGAGATCAGCGCCGGCGAGGGGTCTGAGGGCACCACACTTACCTGCGTGATCTCCGGAACCTGTGTCTTCAGGACCTCTTCAACCCCGTTGCGCAAAGTTACAGATGAGAGCGAACAGCCATTGCAGGCGCCGTGAAGCTGAACGAACGCCGTGTTCCCCTCGATACGCACCAGTTCAACGTCACCGCCGTGAGAACGCATGTAGGGACGTACCGCTTCCAACACCTGCAGCACCCGAGCCGTTACATCAGATCGGATGATGCCATGCATGGCGAAGAGGGCATGCACGGAGGGCTCGTCTACCAATGCAAAGAGCAGTTCTCTCCCGCGCGGATCAGCCTTGAGCGTGCGCACAATATGTGTGAGGCCCAGCTTGTGAAACGCCTCGATGGCATTCTTCAGCTCCATTGCGGTAGCTTGGGCGCCGGATTCAAGCTTCTGGGCTGCGCTCACAGCCCGGTCGACGCGTTGCGCCAGCTCCTCAAACTCGGTGGCGGGTGACTTGGTTTGATGGCCGTTGGTAGCAGCCGGCTTTTCCACATCAGGGATCAGATTCTGTGATGGCACGGTTGGCTCCTCATCCTTCGAACAGGGAGGCTTGCTCTAGCGCCTCCAGTGTCTTGGCCCGCAGCAGGTCTGCGAATGTGCGACGGGCAAATGCGACCAGCAAGCTCTCGACGGTGTGGCCTTGAGCACCAGCCAGCGCCGTTATGGCCGTGTTGTCCAGCGACCGGTTAGCCATGGCCTGTAATAGAAAGCACGCGCCGGCCACGTTGTCGAGCAAGAAATCACTCAGGACAGCGCCGGCATACTCGTCGAGCCAGACGCCTTCGCCTTGGGGTGTTTGCGCGAGACGCGCCCGCGCCGGCCCTGCGCCTGCATTCCGCTGCACAAGGCGTTCCGTAAAGCGTTCCACTGCTGTCATGAGGAGAAAGTCGAACTGCTGGCGTTGGTAGAGTTCCATTTCAAGCCCAAAGATTGTAGTAACGACTATGCGGCAGGCTGGGACGACACAAGCAACTGTTCCGCGATCTCCTGCAGCATGGACCTGGCTGTTTCCGCCGCATCTACTTCGCCAAACTTCTCGAAAAGGGCAGCGGCCTCGCCCAGCTTGGTCTGTGCATGGCTGAGAATGCCCAAATGCGCCAGCGCATTCGCCTGATTGGCCAAGACGCGGGCGTAGCCAAGTGGATCGTGGTCACTGCGGCGTACGTTGAGAATCTCCTCATAGAGCTGAACAGCCTCGATCAGGTTCTCTTCCGGGTGGGAGGACGGCAGGTATTGCAGGGCATTGGCCAGATTGAGTTGCGCGGTGGCCCATAGTTCTGGGTGGCTTTCCTGGTGGAAGACTTTGAGCGCTTCCCGTAGCGACTGAACTGCTACAGCCATGCGCAGTTGGTCCCGCGCCTCCTGCATGGGCGTTGCCAGATAGGTCAACGCCAGGTTCATATGTCCCAAGGCATATGCTTCGGGGTGGCGCTCTTTCTCAAAGAGACGCAGCGCGCTGAGATAGCAGCGCGCCGCTTCCAACAAAGGTTCGCGCTGGTTGCCGGCAAGCTCCTGATAGAGCATACCCAGGTTCAGCCAGGCCTCTCCGCGGACCTCTAGCAGGTTAGAGGGTTCCAGCACAGACAATGCCCGGCGGTAGAGCGTGACGGCATAGGCGCCGGCACCGCCGTTGGCACGATGCGCCGCGGCCAGGGAAAGGTACAATTGCGCGGCAAAGAGCGGTGAGACAGGCTCGGCCCGCTGCACGGCCTCTGTCAAGGCCCGTATGGCCGGCTCGTTTTCGTTTCGTTCCAGGTGATAGGCGGCTTTGGCCATGAGCGCTGCGGCGGCCACTTCGCCGCTGGCATCCGTTGCCGCAGCCGGGTCGGCGGCGTAACCCATGGTGAAAGCGGCTACGTCCAACATGATCCGTAGCTCACCGGTGAGTTGGGCTTGTAGCAGCAAGTAGGTCTCCGCGTCCGCCTGCAAGATGAAGCGATTGTAGCGCGCCACCGGAGATGGATCCGCTTCCAGGCGCGCGCGGGCTTCATCCAGCTTCCCTTCGAGCGCATCTGCGAAAAAGCGCCATGGTTCCGGCATCCGCTCCGGGACGTGTCCTGCCATGAGCTTGGCCAGGCACTCCTTCGCCAACGTCTCGTCTGCGGCTGTCCATGCATGCTGCGCGGCAGAACCTACAGCCGGCAACACCAGGTATCCGGCCGGCAACGGAAAGATACCGATGGGTTGTGGATGGTCGATTGGGACAACGTCTTCCTGGTGCATGGGATAGATTGCTCACAATTGCATACAAAGATCACCTGGCAATCGCCTAACGGACTGGCCGGTCGTCTGTTCAGATTGATGCCTGTTCAGATCGACCCTCTTCAGCAAGGTTCGGCAGTAGGACTCGCAGCATTCCCTGTTCAGCGCTCCATAGCGCCGGATACTTGCCTGGACGGACTTCGGGTGGCAGGGCCTCCCAGATGAGCGCACTGCGATCGCCCTGCAGGTTACGCCGCTTGAGCAAGAGCCCGCCGCCACCCGCGCCATATACCGGCACTAACCACAGTTCCGGGGGACGCCAGAGGGGAACAAATAGGTCTTGGGGGAAATAGCGTTCGGCTGTTGACGCGGGAACATGCAGATAACCTTGCTCGGTCAGCTCGACCGTCAACTCAGCAGTCATAGGGCCAACAGAGCTAGCGCGGCGTTGCCCGGTCCATAGGGGCGAACTCGACAATCAGCCGCTGAGCCAACTGTTCCATCGTCGCGGCTACCGCTGGTGACAATGGGGCGCCATGCTCGATTTGCCCGGCTTCAATGAGATAGACGGTAATATCCCTGGGATAGTCGTCCTTCAACAGCCAACGGGCAAAAGCCAGAGAATGGTCCCATCGAAAGGCATGGAGATGAATACCTTCCAATGGGGGCAGCTCAACCAATTCCTCTGCAGGAACCTGAAAGAGGCTGCCCGGTTTCGCACCGCTCTGGCAGGCGTCGATAAGAATCACGCGGTCCGCGCCGCGCATCTTGAAAGCGACATCCATGCCCGCGGTGCCGCCGTCGACGACACGTACGCCAGGCGGCAGCCCCAAGTCCCAGAGGCGCCGGATCAACAGAGGTCCGACGCCATCATCACCGCGCAGCAGATTTCCACAGCCAATAATGAGTGTATCCATGAATCAAAGTGCCGGCCTCAACGTCACCAATGCTAGTGCCCAGTGCCGGACAGATCTGGGAATGACCAGCGTAACCTTGCCGGAAGCTGCGCCAGACAGACGGGTTGGAGCGGCGGGAGAGCCGCCCCAACCTAGCGTGGCGTTAGCTATCAGCAGGATCCATTCACCTGGAAGCGGGCAAGCTGTTTTCCCGTCTTGCGATCGTACGCGTGGACCGTGCAAACCAGACAGGAATCGAAGCTTCGGGCCACGTGACCGATCTCAACCGGATCGGTCATATCGGCAACGGGTGTGCCGATAATGGCCTGTTCCATGGGGCCGTGGACCGACTGGCCATCCCGCGGGCCGATGTTCCAGGCAGTCGGGGTTACGACCTGATAGTTCTCGATCTTACCGTCCTTGACGACGATCCAGTCCGACAACGCGCCACGCGCCGCCTCGGTAGAGCCAAAGCCTTTGCCTTCAGGCAGCTCGGCCGGCTTGATATAGAACTTCTCGTGCAGATTCAGCTGATCCAGCCAGCCGCGTACCAGCTTGTAGTATTTGGCTGCCTCGTGCATACGGGCCATGACCCGTACCATGACGCTCGGTCCCACCGTGCTCACGGCATCGCGGAACAGGTCGTCGCCATCCTGCCACGGTTCAGCATTGGGGCGACCGGCAACGACCTGGCGGGCCAGGGGGCCAACCTCCAGCGGTGTAGAACCGATGCCGGGCAGCTCATAGCGGGGCGCCTTGGCCCATGTATATTTCCCCTGCCGTTTGCCATCGGCCGGGTCAATGGGCACGGTCCGCCCCTCAAAGGGATGGTACCGGCCGGCGCCTTCGTAGAACGAATGGGTATGGTCTTCCCGCACGTTGGCCTGGTCAAAGTCATAGTAGTTGCCGCCGGCGTAGATGCCCGAGCGTTCAATAAGGGCGGCATTGCGGCCACTGATGGTCGGCCGCGTGTATTTGTCCGGGTTGAAATAGGTACCCGTCGCCAGGAAGTCGCCACAGCCGGCGCCAAACTTGTCGAGACCGATCTCCTGGGCATAGCGGATGAAGAAGCCACAGTCGCTGTTATAGTGGCTCTCGTTCTCGTCTACCCAGTTCAAGACATCCTGCCAGCTCTTGTTTTCCAGCCAGCGATCGATGGAACAACCCAACCACTCCTTCTCCAGCCAGGCGTCCTTCCAATATTCGAGAATGGCGATCGAGCGGGTCACGTCGGAGAGGGTAGGCGCGCACATGACCCCACCGGGGATCATGAAGCTGGAGTGAGGCCACTGGCCACCAAAGATGGCATAGACTTCGACAGGCTTGTTGGAGAGCGTAACGCCCTTCTCATAGCCTGTTCCCACAAACGGGGCGAAGCGGCGTACAGCCTCGTCGTAGCCTTTCGCCTGCGCGTAGTTCTTGTGTACCAGATCGATGGCAAAGAGCGCGTAGAACCAGCGCGGGATGCTCTGCAGGGTTTCGCAGGATTGGGCGATGTTGCGCACCAGCGTGGCGTTAGGCGGTACCTCTGTGTTCCAAGCCGTATCGAGCGCATAGACAGCCTTGTAGAGGTGACTGCCGCCGCAGATACCACAGATGCGCGGCGTCACAATCAGACCGGCCTGAGGGTCCTTACCCTTCAGAATGATCTCAAAGCCACGGAACATAGCCGCCTCGGTCCAGGCGTCGACGACCACGCCGTCCTCGATCTGTACGCGCACATCCAGATCACCTTCGACCCGGCCTAATGGGCTGATATGTAGATCGACGGTCTTGGTTTTAGTTGGAGTTGCAGTTGCAGTTACCATATTAGGCTCTCCCCATGCCGTACAGTGCGCAGTTACACTACGAACAGATCTTCTTTGGACCATTGGGGGGCGGCCATGCGTGCGGCGGCCGCGTGCGCCATGTAGGTCACGTGGTCGGCGCCGGTCGGTACATCTTTGGGAATGACGCCACTGATTTTTTGGGTCTTGAAGACCGTACCTGGTTCCAGATCGAAGAAAGGGAACTCCGGTTCAGTGCAGCCGGTGCAGGGCATGCCGGCGCGTGTCTTGCTGGACTGCCGGTTCCATAGGATGCGGTTGCAGGGAGAGTGCGTCATGGGGCCACGACAGCCAAATTCGTAGAAGAGACACCCTTTGCGCGTACCCTGGCCGAACTCCATAGTGGCCTGCTTGTACTCGAAGTACTGCACGCGGGTGCAGCCCGTCTGGGTAAAGGTCGTGAAGAAGGTCTGGGGGCGCTGCAGATCGTCCAGAGCCAGATCGCCGGCCCGCCCCGCCGCGACCGCCACAAGCACCTGGGTCACCCAGTCTGGATGGCTGGGGCAGCCGGGGATGTTGATGACCGGCAGGCCGGCTTTGGAGCGGAAGTTGGCGCCCAAGAAGCCGCCGCGCTGGCGTTTCAGGTACTGGAGCCCCACGGACTCGCTTGGATTGGGTGGCGTCGCCGGAATACCGCCCCAGCAAGCGCAGTCGCCGATCGCCACAACAAGGGAGGCCTGTGCGGCAAGGTCCGTGACCCAATCTTTCATGGGGCGGTCGGCGAACATGTCAAAGCGCCCACTGCCTTTGGGTCCAAGGATCACCGTTCCTTCAAACACAAAGATGTCCAATGGGCGTTCACCGCGGGCACAATCCCAAAATATCTTCTTTGCCTGGTCCCCCAACTCCACGCCCAGAGAA
>JACFMY010000034.1:22561-26539 GCA_019455155.1 Caldilineaceae bacterium | reverse complement strand
ATCGAGGAGCAGCTCTATGATGCCGCCAAGATCGACGGCGCGGGCGAGCTGCAGCAGCTGTGGAACATCACGCTGCCCAGCCTGCGCAGCGAGATGTCCGTGGCGTTGGTGACGACGCTCATCGCCGCGTTGCGCGTATTCGACCTGGTGTTTGTGACGACGCGCGGCGGGCCGGGTAACCAGACGACGGTCGTGGCCATGGTGATCTACCAGAACGCCTTTGCCATCAACAAGGTCGGCTATGCGGCGGCCATTGCCGTGGTGCTGACGCTCTTGATCTTGCTCATTTCCTACGCCGTGCTTGCCGTGCGCATGCGCTTTGTGGCTCAGGAGGGATAAGCGTGGAAAGTGCTGTCTCAGCCCGTGTTGTAGCTGGAAACCGCCGCTTGCGCCCGCGGAGACTGTCGGGCGCGCTCTTCGTGCATGTGGTGTTGCTGCTCTTTCTGATTGTCGCTCTCTTTCCGTTCTATACCATCGTGCTCACGTCCCTGAAAGACAACCAGCAGATCGTAAAGGGAGCCTTTGCCCTGCCGGAGAGCTGGCGCTGGGAGAATTACGTGCAGGCGTGGACGCAGGCGCGTTTTTCCACCTATTTCCGCAGCAGTGTCATCGTGGTCGTGCCGGTCGTCATCGTCTCTACCTTTTTGTCGCTCTTGACAGGCTACGCGTTCGGGCGCATGCGTTTTCCCTTGCGGCGGACGCTCTTTTTTGTGTTTCTGCTCGGCATCATGGTGCCGTTGGAGGCGCTGATCATCCCCCTCTACTATAATCTGCGCGCCATCGGGCTGGTGGACACCTATTGGGCGCTGATTTTGCCGCAGATCGGCATGAGCGTGGCCTTTGGCACCTTCTGGATGTACGGCGCTTTTGCCGAAGTGCCGCGCGACTTGGAGGATGCGGCGATTGTGGATGGGTGCGACAGCTGGCAAGCGCTCTGGCGCATTCTCTTGCCCGCGGTGTTGCCTGCGGTCATGGCCATGATGGTACTCTTCTTTGTATGGACGTGGAATGATTTCCTCATGGCCCTGGTGCTTGTATCCAGTGAAAACCTGCGCACGCTGCCGCTGGGCCTGGCCTTTTTCCAGGGACGTTACACGACCAACGTGCCGCTCACCGCAGCGGGCGCCACGATTGTGGCGCTTCCCGTGATCGTCATGTATCTGCTTTTCCAGCGCCAGTTCATCCGGGGGGTGACCTCAGGCGCAGTGCAGGGATAACAAACCGTTACCGGCCCACTTCAACCTTTAGGATATGCGGCCATGACTTACGAACAGCAGAGAACTGAGCTATTGGAACGCGCCCGGCACTATATCGACCGCCACTGCGACTCGCAGCTGGATCTGGCCCAGATTGCTCGCTAGGCCGGCTTTTCCGAATATCACTTCTTGCGCCTCTTTCGTCACACCTACCAGGAGACGCCGCACCAGTATTTGACGCGCCGGCGTATTGAGCGCGCCCGGGAGCTGCTGACGACCACCCAGTTAAGTGTGACGGATGTCTGCCTTGCCGTTGGCTTTGAGAGCTTGGGCTCGTTTAGTACACTATTTAGGCGCTATGCTGGCCATTC
Organism: Caldilineaceae bacterium; assembly: GCA_019455155.1. Lineage (GTDB taxonomy): Bacteria > Chloroflexota > Anaerolineae > Caldilineales > Caldilineaceae > JACFMY01. Next base: position 24,972 of record JACFMY010000034.1, on the reverse strand, counting down.
CCCGCAGCACTTTCGCGCACGTGTCTTCCAGAGCGTGGCATTGGCCAACCGTGCGGTACCCATCTTCGTCCCCGTTTGCTACCTCATGATGTTTGGGGTGCCCGATTCCGGCACGCGGACAGCATAGCTGGACGCTGAAGCGTTGCCAGAAGCTCTACATCTACTACGTTGACCTGGCCAGACTCGATTGCGCAATTCTCAAGAAGCGTACCTGCACCTGCTGTGCTACGCTGGCTGTGATTCGTTTGATCGGCGCAGCCGCGAGGCCCGTGCCCCCAACTTTGAAGGAGTGAACTGATGATTACCCGCCTTTCTCACGCCACCATCTACGTCCTGGACCAGGACAGCGCGCTGGACTTCTATACCAACAAGCTTGACTTCGAGGTCCGCAACGATGTGACGATGGAGTATGGATTCCGTTGGCTCACAATTGGGACCAAAAAACAGCCTGAACTGGAGATCATCCTCATGCCTGTTCAGGCCGGCGGTATGTTGGACGCCGAGGTTGCAGCACATTTCAAGGCCATCCTGGAAAAGGGTGCGTTGGGCGCGGGCGTGTTGGAGACCGACGACTGCAACGCCGACTATGAAAAGCTCAAGGCCAGGGGCGTGGAGTTCATTGCGCCGCCACAGGCGCGGCCGTACGGCATCGAAGCGCTGATGAAGGACAATCAGGGCAACTGGTTCAGCCTCACACAGCACGGCTAGCCGCGCCCAGCAGACGGGCCAGTGGCCATGCCCCGCATAGAGCCTTCAATGGCCTGCTGTGTCTTAGCGAAGTGCACAGCGGCAACAGGCAGCATGCGTGGGCTGGCCCTGGCCGCTGCGCACATTTAGTGCTAGACTGGATGTACGTGACTGTTCTCTGCACACGGTCTCTTGGAGAATAGACGCGCCCCGCATGACTTGAGCGGTCCCGCCCTGGTACGGGAGTCAAACCATGAGGAATCAGAGCGTCTCTACGGGCCGGCAGCCAGCTACACCGATGAGCCGGCGCCGCTTCGTCGCGCGCGCGGCGACCATCGGCGTGGCTGGGATGACGTCGTCTCTTCTCGCGGCCTGCAGCCGGCTTGGTCCTGTGCGCCCCGCTGCAGCCCCGGCGACATTGCCTGCAGAGCAGACCGTTGCGCCCCCTGCCGCCGGCTCCGCCCAGGTTGCCTTTGTCAAGACATCGGACCGGGCGGACGGCGTGCGCCGTGCGCTCGAGCTGCTGGCTCCAATCGACCTGGCCGGGAAGCGGATCGTTGTGAAACCCAACTTCAATAGCGCGGATCCTGCGCCCGGCTCCACCCATCCCGATGTGCTGCGCACGCTGTTGGCGCATCTAGCCGCGGCTGGACCGGCTTCGCTTACCCTGGCCGATCGCAGCGGCATGGGCGACACGCGCCGGGTCATGGAAATCATCGGGGCGGATAACCTGGCCAAAGAGTATGGCTGCGAGTGTATCGTGCTAGACGAGCTGGACGCGGACGCGTGGGAGATGGTCACGGTTGCCGGCGGCCATTGGCAGCAGGGCTTTCCCTTTCCGCGCTTCGTGCGCGAGGCCGACGTGGTGGTACAGGCCTGCTGTCTGAAGACCCATCGCTACGGCGGCCATTTCACGCTGTCGCTGAAAAACTCCGTCGGGCTGGTCGCCAAGTACCTTCCGGGCGATGGCTACAACTACATGAGCGAGCTACACAACTCACGCCACCAGCGCACGCTGATCGCCGAGATCAACACCGCCTATGCGCCGGCCCTCGTTGTCATCGACGGCGTGGAGGCATTCGTACGCGGTGGTCCTGCCAGTGGCGAACGGGTTGCCGCCAATGTCGTCCTGGCTGGCAGCGACCGCGTTGCGCTCGATGCCGTGGGGGTTGCACTGCTGCGCTACTTCGGCACCACGGCCGAAGTGAGCCAGGGGCCTATCTTCGGGCAGGAGCAGATTGCGCGGGCCGTGGAGCTGGGGCTGGGCGTCTCCAGCCCGCAGCAGATCACGCTGGTTACAGACGACACGGCCAGCGCCGCGTTTGCAAGCGAGATTGAAGGGATTTTGGCCGCGGCGTAACGGCCGGATCGGCGGCTAAAATTTGAGACTGGCCCGGCCGCCTACCAGCGTTCCCAGTGTACTACCTCAGCCAGTGGCTGGCGACCACCCAGCTTGCCCTTTTGGGGCTGGGGTCTGGCCGCGTAGCCAAATGCAATCACGATCTCCAGATGCATGGTCTGGGGCACCCCAAGTACTTGTCTGGCCTCTGCCTCCTTTTGCATCGTGGCAATGCACGAGCTGACGCCCAGGCTCCAGGCTGCCAGTTGTAGGTAGGCGGCTGTTTGTCCAATATCGAACGTCCAGCCGGTCGAAGAAACCAGGGCCACGGCAAAAGCGGCCTGGGCCACATGTTTGGCATAATTGCCGCACATGGACAGGTTCA
>JACFMY010000034.1:0-22551 GCA_019455155.1 Caldilineaceae bacterium | reverse complement strand
ACAATGTAGCGCCAGGGCTGGCTGTTGCGGCTGCTCTGGGCCCGGCGTCCTGCATCGAGGATGGTACGGATTGTCTCCGCCGGCACAGGGTCCGGCTTGTATTCGCGCACCGCGCGCTTGGTGGCGATGGCTTCCAGAACGTCCATAGTTGTCTCCTCTCAAACTGGGGAGCGGTCGAACCAGCTTCTGATCGGCTGCGCCGCGTGGGAACGAAACATCACGCTCGCGTCGGGCCTGTATAGCGAACCTTCACTCGTGGAACGAACCGCATTGGCTTTCCCGTCTCGTATTCCTCTTGTACGTGGGCGAGGAGGCCGGCCGTGCGCGCCAGGATGAAGAGCCCTTTCGCCATGGTAACGTCCAGCCCCATGTCGCAGGCCAATGCCCCCAGCGCGCCGTCCACGTTGAGGGGCAGGCTCCGGCCTGTGCGCTCGCGCCACACGTCTACCATCGCCTCCGCCACCTCTGTATGGCGGCCGGCCAGCCCCAGCTCGCGCGCTTTGGCGACGAGAAAGACGGCGCGGGGATCGGGGTCATGGATGCGGTGGCCGAATCCGGGTAGTCGCTGGCCAGCCTGGCGTACCTGCTCGATAATGGCCGCGGCCACAGCCCGCGGTTCGAATGGCTCGGCTGCCTGGCTGACCGCTGCCTGCAGTAGCCGGGCGCAGGCCTCACCGGCGCCGCCATGGTGGTCGCCAATGGCGCTGATGCCGGCGGCAACCGCGGTCTGTAGCGGGCTGCCGCAGTTGGCGACCGTGCGCGCCGTGTGGGTGGAAGGTGCATTGATGCTGTGCTCGGCCATGACGACCAGCATGGCCTCAATGAGCCGGCCTTCGCCCCGCGCAGGCAACTCTCCTTGCAATAGCAGATAGACCATCTCGCCAAATGTATGCTGCCCGGCGAGATCCACAATATTGTAACCCCGGATTTCGATGCGGTCGGGAAAAGCCTGGGAAATGCTGGTTTCTAGCACATTGGTTTCTACCGCATGATTGGTCATGGCAGATCTCCCCGCCACTCGATACGCGCATCGACGATGGATAGCCCCTGCGCGTGAACAATTACTGGATTTAGGTCAAGCGAGACCAGCCGGTCGCTGCGTTCCGCGGCCAGAACAGAGAGGGCGGCCAGCAGGCGGGCCAGCGCGTCACTGTCCGCGGGCGGCGCGCCGCGGAAGCCGGCCAGCAGCCGCGCCAGCCGCGTTTCCCGGAATAGTTGGTGTGCGGCCGCAGCCGTGATGGGCGCCAGCCGGAGCGAAACGTCATCCAGCAGCTCCACCAGCACCCCGCCCGGCCCGCAGGCCAGGACGGGGCCAAAGTGCGGGTCGTTCTCCACCCCGATCAAGACTTCGACGCCGGCTGGCGCCATACGCTGGACGAGGACAGCTTCCAATGTGTTCGAGGCTGACCCATCCCACAGCTGTTGGGTGGCTGCGTGTACCTCGTCTGGCGAGGTCAGGTTGAGGCGGACCAGGCCGGCCTCGCTCTTGTGTGAGTGACCTGCCGCGAGTCCTTTGACGGCCACAGGGTAGCCCAGCCGGTCTGCGGCGACGACGGCCTCGTCCGGGCAGGTTGCTACGGTCGCTGGCGCCAGGTCAATGGAATAGGCCTTGAAGAGCTGACTGATTTCCGCGTACGCCAGCATGCGAGGCGGAGCCGTAGGCGCGCGTTGGGGCACGCGCGGCGCAGCACGCGGTGTGCTAACGCTATCGGCGGGGGCCTGTTGCTGCTCGTGCCAGCTGATGACATGGTTGAGCGCGCGGATACAGTCGCCTGGCTGGTCAAAGACGGGGACGCCTGCGGCGGCGAGGGTTCTCAGGGGTGCATCGCTGTCATCTGGGTCGACAGGTATACGCTGGCCCGTCCAGACGACACAGAAGGGTTTGCGCGTAGTCATCGATAGGGTAGCCAGCGCATTGGCTGTGGCAGCCTCTCGCGCCTCAACGGCCGATTTGGCCAGCAGCAGCACCACGGAGTCGAAGGCGCCCTCTGCAGCGAGGAACGCCCGCAACGTATCCGCGGCTGCCTGGCCCACCGCGCCCGCGCCGCGGACGTCGGCGGGGTTGCTGAACGCGTCGAAGGGCAGCGCGTAGGGAAAGGTGTGGAGAGTCTCCTGGAGGCTCTGGGGTAGCGCCGGCAGCTCGAGCCCGGCCAGGGTGGCCAGGTCAGCGGCGAGCGAGCCCATGCCGCCTGACTGGGTCACAAGGCCGAGGCGCCGCCCCGCGGGCAGCCGGTCAATCCAGGCCGAAAAGAGATCCAGGGTCTGGACCAGCTCAGATATGTCGTTGACCAGAACAACGCCGGTCTGGCGGCAAATGGCGCTGAAGATGCGGTCAGAGGTAGCCATGGCCGCCGTGTGCGTGGCCGCGGCTTGCTGGCCCGCCTGCGTGCGCCCGCTTTTGACGACCACGAGGGGTTTGCCGGCCTGCCGGGCTGCTGCCGCTACCTGAGCGAAGCGCCGGCCGTCGTCGATACCTTCGATAAAGGCGCCAATGACCCGCGTAGCCGGATCCTCGACCAGAAAGGCAAGTGTCTCCGTGAGGGTCACGTCAACCTGGTTTCCCAGTGAAATGATGTGGCTCAGCCCCAATTGGTGGTCGGCGAAGATGCCCTGCATGGCCATCATGAGCGCGCCGCTTGCGGATACGAAGCTCACGCTGCCCGCCTTGGGCGGCGCGGGCAGCCGCGTGGCGGTCACCCGTCCTGCCAGGTTGGCAAGACCGGCGCAGTTGGGGCCAATGACGGCCAGCCCGCTGCCTTGCAGGCGCTCCTTCAGAAGTGCTTCAAGCCGCGCGCCCTCCGCATCGCTCTCGCGAAAACCGGCCGTGATGAGCAGGGCCGCCTTGACCCCTGTTGCAATGCACTCATCGATGACAGCCAGCACAGCCTGGCGCGGCACAACCACAATCGCGAGGTCAGGCACCTCGGGCAGGGTGGTTAGGTTGGCGTAGCAGCGTAGACCAAGCACGCGCTCACGGCGGGGGTTGACCGGGTAGATCTGGCCAGGAAAACCGTAGCGCATGAGGTCAGCCAGGATGCCTGCCGGATACATACCTGTCTCCGAGGCGCCCACAATGGCGATGCTCTGTGGGTAAAGAAAGCGCGTGAGGCGCGATGCTGTCATGCGTTGAGCCCCTTGACCTGCAGGTCCGTATAGCAGGTGTGGCTGCCTGCCATATTCGACAAGCCGATCTGGCCGGACAGATAGGGCTCCTCGTCGTCTTGCCAGTGTAGGGGCGCGGCGCCCTCGGCCGTCACGCCAATGGTTGCGCCCCGTACGGTGATCTGCAACGTATAGCGCGCCCCGTGGCGCCAGGCCAGGGCAGTCGAGGCAACCTCGCGATAGCCGCCGCGGTTCTTGTAGATGACCAGGCGGCTGTCTGGCGCCAGGCCTACGGCATAGGATCGCCGCGCCCCTTGGACCCGGACATTGACATGGTGGTTGTCGCCCGCCACCGGCGCCAGGCCAACGGTAAGCTGCAAGTCATCCCAGGCCGGGTCGCCCGTGTAGCTTTCGCTCAAGGCCGCGCCGCTACCGTGGTAACCTCCCTCCTCAAGCCGCCAGTACCCGCGCAGATAGGTCCACTGGCTGATGGCGCCGTACTCGGGCCGCTCGGCCGTGAAGTCGGTGCTGAACTGGGGCGCGCCTCCCCAATCCAGATCATCGAGCAGCAGGCGCCCACTCCAGGCTTCCCCTGTGGTGCGCAGCACGATGCCAACCCTGGCCAGCAGCGCGTTGTGCAGCGGGGGAAGCGTGTATCTGAGCTCCGTCCACTCGCCCGGTATAAGCGAAGCAGGCGGACCCTGATGGGCGGTCCCCTGATTGTCGTCCCACACGTAAAGGGAGGCCAGTAGATTGGCGGCGTTGTCTGGGGCCCACAGCCGGGCGGTGATTGTCTGGCCCGGGTAGATCGTGGGCGAAAAGCTGGCGCCATAGTAGTTGGCGCTCAGCTCACCGGGCCGGCAGTGTGTCCGGAAATAGACGCGGGCTTCCCCCTTCTTCTTTAGGTCGCGCACGGCAATCGCCAGGCTGCCCTGTGTCTGCCGAAGGTCGACAACTTCGGCCAGCCGGGCCTGGGAACACGCACCCTGGGTGGCGCCCGGCCAGTCGAAATGGTAACGGGGCCGCTCCACTGGCGCCCTGCCCGCGATCTGCGCCCCGAGACGATACAGGCGCTGGGCGCAGGTGGGGATATCCGTGAGGTTGCGCGCCCCCGTGATGCTGGCGCCGACGAGCATGTCGTTCATCTGGGTGCGCCAATGCATATCGATACCCGCCAGGCCCCCGGCGACGCCCATGATCGCGCCCACGTTCCCGGCATTGCAGTCTGTGTCCCACCCTGCCATAGTGGCGATCTGCACCGCGCGTGAGAAGTTGCCGTTGCTGTAAAGCAGCGCCATGACCACAACCCCGGCGTTGGGGATGACGTGGACTGCGCCTGGGTAGCGATCGTAGCCGAAATTGGCGTGGAGAAAGGCGTAGCAGGCATGCCAATCGTCAGCTCTCTCTGCGTGAAAGTCCAGCACGGCCCGGACGACCCGCGCATATTCGCTGGCCGGCGGCACAAGGGCCAGCCCTTGTTCAATGAGCTGCCGCGGTGTAGGTGTGGAGAAGGCCATGCTCACCAGGCCGGCGATAAAGCGGGCGCCGTTGATGCCGTCGCCGTCATGCGTGACACTGGCGGCCCTGGCGGCGTAGTCAGCGGCCAGCTCCGGTTGGTCCGGCGCGACCAATCCCCAGATATCGCTAAAGATCTGGCCGCCGATCTGCTCGGCCACGACTGGCCCGTTGAGCGCCATGGAGCCGCTCCGGGGTGCGGGGATGCCGTTGGCCAGGTTGAGGTAGGCGGTGTGTTCGGAAGAGACACCATACCCTCCCCACCAGAAGGTACCCCGCTGGTCGCCCAGATAGTTGAGCACAGTCTCGCCCATTTGCGCGGCCGTTACCGCCGGGCCAAAGTCCTCGAGCGCGCGCAGCATGACAAGGGGGAATGCGGTGTCGTCATCAGGTTTGAAGAGCTTGCCCGGCGGTAACGGCAAAAAATCTGTGATTTCGCCCAGGTTGGCGCGGATTTCCGCGTACGTCCAGCTTTCCACGGGCGCGCCCAGGCGGACGCCAATGCATTTGCCGGTCCAACCGGCGTAGACGCGCTCGGCGTAGTCAGGGGGTAGGTGAGCCATCGTTTCTGGATCCTTCTATTGTATGGGCCAGCCGCGTGGCCGCCTCGCTGAGCTTGAACCCGGCCAGGAACGGCAGACAAAGGCCGCGGATCGTGTCCAACGCTTCATGCCAGACCGCGGGCACCGCGCCGGGACCGTGGCGCGCGCCGCAGAGCGCGCCCACCATGGCCGGCAGTGAATCGGCCGCTTTGGGCAGCATGTTGGCCACCGCGCAGGCACGTGTCAGCTCGCCGGCGCAGGACTCTACAATGGCCAGTGCGGCCGGCAGCGTCTCCGGCGCAACACAGCCATAGGAATAGACGGTATTGATGAGCCGCCGCGCCAGCAGCAGGGCGAGATCTTCTGGTGAGCCGGCCGTGGCCAGACATTGGCGGGCAGTCGCGTCGCCGTGGGCAATCCAGGAGCCGGCCGGCAGCTGGCCCCGGGCCGCGTCCAGTGCGGCCTCCAGCGTGCCGCCGCCGGTAACAACGGCTATGGCAGCGGCCATGGCCTGGGCCGCGTAGACCCCGTCCTCCGCCTGCGTGATCTGGGCGTCCAGCGCGGCCAGCCGCGCGGCCCGCGACGGATTGCCGGGGCAGAAGAGGCCAATGGGAATGCTGCGAGCCCCCGCGGTGTCTGCATAGTGGACGGGATTGTCGTTGCCCGTCACAGGCGGGCGATAGCCGCGCAGCAGATTGTCGATGGCTGACCGGTCGGAGAAGCTACAGCGCACATCCGTGGCTGCCGGAAGTACCTGAGCCAGCCATGGCGCCAGCAGGCTCGCGGCGTCGGGCTCAGCAGGGCCCTCTACCAGCGCCTGCAGGGTCAGGAGGGCGAATTCCGTGTCGTCTGTGGGGCAGGGCTCCAGCGTGTGCGCGGGCTGGCGGTGGGTGAAGGGCAGCGTCAGGGTTGTAATGCCCTGGCGATCCAGCTCCTGATTGGTGCGCCACAGGAAGTCATGCCGGCGCTGGGGAATCGCGCGGTCACCAAAGCGGTGAAAGAGGGCCGGAAAGCCAGTAGCATCACCGTAGGCGAGACCTAGCAGCGCGCCGTAGATGTGGTCAATCGTCGTCATGGCTAACTTCCCCCTGCCTGCTGCGCGAGCGCGTCGGCGATCTGGACGATGCTCTGGTTAGCCACAAAGCCGATGCACGCGCCCGTCGATGCCTGTACCCGCGCGCGCCAGGCTGCGGGTATGGCGTCCTCACCGCCGTAGGCGCCTGCCAGACTGCCTGCGATGGCGCCGATTGTGTCTGCGTCGCGGCCAAAGCGTACACCGTAGGGGACAGCACGGGCGAAGTCGCCTTGCGCCACGAGAAAAGCGGCACAGGCCAGGGGCACTGCCTCCGTAGCCAGGTCCGCCCAAGGCCAGTAGGGCACAACCAACGCGCGGCTGGCAGCCTCAAGCCCTTCCTCGGGATCGTCAACATCTGTTGCAACCGCTTGGGCGCGCGCCAGGGCGCGGCGTGTCCAGCTATCTTCGGGAACGGCTTCCAGCGCCGCAGCCATCATCTCCTCAGGTTCGGCGCTAACCATGGCCACGCTGATGGCCGCGGCGACGGCCTGGGCCGTGTAGATCCCGTCCCGCGCATTGGAGACACTGCCCAGTATCGACGCCAACCGCGCGGCTTGAGCCGGCTCGCCCGGGCAGAGGATGCCGGCGGAACTGATTGCCATGGCCACGCCGTCGCTCCACATCTGGTGGCCAAACGCGCCTGAGTAGGGCGCGTGCAGCCCTGCCTGCAGGTTGCGGGTTGAGATGACGTCACTGAACCCGCCCGGCCGGTACGCGCGTGTGGGCGCCAAGAGCTTGTCGCGCCATTCCGCTTCCACGTCAACAAGCGTTACGTGGCGGCCGTAGGTGCGCAAAATGTGGGCGTTGAAGAGCGTGAAGTCCGTATCGTCGGTGCCTGTGCTGCTCTCGCTGACGAAGCCGGTGATCATGCCGTAACGGCTGCGAATCTCCTCGGCGCTCCGCCCTTCGCACGGCGCACCCATAGCATCGCCGATGGCTGCACCGAGCAGGCTGCCGCGCGCCCGGCGACGCAGATTCCCAAGGTCCAGGTGATCCACGGGCCGTTATCCTTTCAGGCCCACCGACGCAATGCCGCCGATGAGCTGCCTTTGGGCAAAGAAGTAGAGAATGAGAACCGGGATAATGGAAGCGAGCGTTGCCGCCATGAAGAGATTCCACTCCACGCTGTAGCGCCCCTTGAAGAGGGCCAGCCCCAGCTGGATGGGGAAGAGCTCAAAGCTGTTCAGGAAGATGAGCGGCAGCAAGAAATCGTTCCACGTCCACCAGAACGTATAGACCACGACAATGGCCAGCGGCGGCTTGCATAGCGGCAGAATAATGCGGTAGAGGATCGCCCATGTGCCCGCGCCGTCGATGCGCGCCGCTTCGTCCAGGTCGCGCGGGAGGGTGCGGATATACTGCACCAGCAGGAAGATGAAGAAGGCGCTGCCGGTAAAGGCGGGCACGATGAGCGGCAGATAGGTGTTGATCCAGCCCAGCCGCGTGTACATGGCAAAGAGCGGGATCAGCCGGCTGTGGATGGGGATCATCATAGTGCCCAACATCACGAAGAAGAGCAGGTCGCGCCCTGGAAAGCGCAGGCGGGCAAAGCCATAGGCGACAAGGGGCACGGACAGCAGCTCGCCGATGAGGTTCGCCATGACCAACAGGGACGAATTTAACATAAAGCGTCCAAGCGGGTATTTGGTGAACGCGTCCACGTAGTTTTCCCAGTGCCAGGTGTCAGGAATCCACTGGGGCGGGTACGCGAAGATCTCCCAGCGCGCCTTGACGGATGTCGATAGCATCCATAGCAGCGGGATCATGACAACAAAGGCGATCACGGTCATGGTCACGTAAGCGGCGAGCGGTCCCAGCCAGCGCCGTGTAAAGCGTGACCAGGTCATGCCGCTGGCGAGGTTGGATTGGGAGACGTGGGGAGCAACTGAATCGGCCATCGCTATCTCCTACGCGCTCTCGTAGTATACCCAGTGTTTCGAGGTATAGTTGACCAATAACGTGGCGACCATGATGACGGCCATAAGCACCAACGCCAGCGCCGACGCGTACCCCATGTTGAAGTTGCGGAAGGCCTCTTCGTAGAAGTAGAAGAGGTAGAAATAGGTCGCCTTGAGGGGACCGCCCTTGGTAATCACGAACGCCTGGGTGAAGATCTTGAAGGCGTCGATGAGCTCGATGACGAGCAAGAAGAAGATGGTAGGCGTCAACAGCGGCAGCGTGATGCGCCAGAAACGCTTCCAGAGATTGGCGCCATCTAGCATGGCGGCCTCGTACAGGTGCGGCGGGATATTCTGCAGACCGGCCAGGTAGATGATGGCGCTGCCGCCTACGCTCCAGACGCCCATGAGCGCCACCGAGGGCAGGGCCCAGATGGGGTCCCAGAACCAGCCCGGCCCCTTGATGCCGACCATGTCCAGCAATGTGTTGATGACGCCTGTATCGGGCTGCAATAGCCACATCCACATCAAGGCCACGGCCACGCCGGAGATGACCGCCGGGATGTAGAAGATCGTGCGGAACAGGTTCATCCCGTGCAGTTTCAGGTTGAGCAGGAGTGACAGTCCCAGCCCAAAGACCAGCTTCAGGGGCAGCGACATGAGGACGTAGAGGCTCGTCACCTTGAGCGCTTGCCAGAAGAGCGGGTCGCGCGTAAACATGCGCGCGTAGTTCTCCAGCCCGATCCACTGGGGTGGGCGCGTGATGGTCCATTCAGTGAAGCCGTAGTAGACCGACGCCAGCAGCGGGCCTACCGTAAAGGCCAGGAACCCAATGATCCAGGGTGCGATGCTGATATAGCCTTCGATGGCCTCGCGCCGGGCGCGAGGCGACAGCGATCGCCAGGCTGTGAACATATCTTCCCTCCTCTCGCCAGCTAAGGTGCGGCGCGCAGGCCGCACCTTAGCTGGGTCGATGATGCCGTACGACTAACCGCCCAGGCGGGAGCGGCACTCGTCGAGGGCAGACTGCGCCGCCGGCAGGACGGACTCAAGCGTTGCCTGGACGTCATCGCGCTCGATCTGGCCCAACATGATCAGATCCCAGGCGTCGCTGGCCGCGCGCAGAACCGTGCTGTCGCACGGGTGCGCGTTGCGCCATTCGGCCACCTGCTTCAGCTCGAGCACTTTCTTGAACTGCTGGACATATTCCTTGTCCGCGTCAGGATGCTTTTCGAAGAGGGACGGAATCGACGGGAAGAGATTGCCGTTGAGCATGAGATATTCCTGACCTTCGGGGCCGACCCAGAATTTCAGGAACTGCCACGCTTCGTCGGGATGCTCTGTCCCCTTCCAGATGGACGAGGTCAGTGACCAGGCGTTGACATAGCGCTCTGTTCCGGGGCCTGTCGGTTCGGGCACAATACCGAAGTTGGCGTCGGCCTGGACCGCGTTGAGCATATGGCCCTGGTTGAGCGTCGCCATGACCAGCCGGTTGGCCAGGAACAGGTCTACGGGGCCGGTGCCTTCAGTGCCGAGAACCTCGATATCAGCGGGCGTCGGCGTCGAGCCCGAGGCCACCAGATCCCATAGCCAGGTGTACGCGGCGACGGAGGCAGGGCTGTTGAGATAGCCATCTACCGTCATGCTGTCATCGCTGTAGAGAAAGGCGCCGTAGTTATTCCAGATGGCGCGATAGGGGCCACGCGGGCGGTCACCGCCCCACCGTTTCTGCTCGGGGTCGGTCATCTGGGCGGCCAGGGCAATGAAATCGTCGGCCGTCCAGTCCTCCGTGGGATAGGCGGCGCCAGCTGCGTCGAAGATATCCTTGTTGTACATGACGAAGTTGGCGCCCACGCCCAAGGGCAGGCCGACGATCTTGTCCCGCCAGACTGCGCGCGTGTTCCAGAAGCCGGGGAAATAGAGATCGGCGCTAAAATCGGGGTCCGCTTCGACATAGGGCGTCAGATCCAGCGCCTCGGGGAACCAGTTGTTGTTCCAGAAGAACGCGACATCTGGTGCGCCTTCGCCTGCGCCGAGCGTCGTCGTCATCTTCTCATCGAAGCCGCTTTCAGGCAGCACGGTGAGATTGACCTTGATATTGGGGTGTTGCTTTTCGAATTCGGCCACAAGCCCGCGTTGCGCTTCCTCGGAATATTCCTCGGAACTGACCGTCCACCACTCGATGGTGACGACCTCAGCTTCCGGCGCGGCTTCAGAAACCCGGGGGGCGGGCGCCGGCGCCACACAGGCTACAAGCAGGGCGACGACGCCGATCCATATGGCAACATGCCATCTACCAATCATACTCTCCTCCTGTTTAGTAAGTGTATCTGGGAACCTACTCGCACACGTTGATAGGAGTGAATCGCGACTACCTCGACCGGCACTGCGTACCGTCTCGCGCTCAGCGCCACGAGCCCGTGCCGGCCACCTGACTGTAGTAGCGGGAGAAAGATCCGTCGTCTCCCGCATAGCCTGCGAACCCGCCGCTCGGGAGCTATCTGGGCGGGTGTGATTTGTGGCGCCTGACAGTGGCCATCACGACCGCTGCTACGCGATTAGCTGGGCCAATGCCTCAGCGACCGCAACAACATCCTCTTCCGCGGCGAAGCGCAGGCAGACGCCTGATGGCTTGCGCACTGCGCCAACCCAATCGTCGGGGATCACGCCGATCCCTTGCCGCGCGCCGCAAAAGGCGCCGACGATCGCGCTGATGGTGTCGGCGTCGCGGCCGAAATTGGCCGCCCAAAACATGCCCCGGCGGAAATCTCCCCGGGTCAAACGAAAAATGGCGTAGGCCTGGGGGATCGCCTCGGCACAGGTCGAATGGCTCGGTGTCCATAGCTCTGTATGGAGCCGTTCCCAGGCGCCTTCAATGGTTTCCGCCTCATCGCAGATGGACATGGCGCGCTGCATGGCGCGGCCCAGCCAGCTGTCTTCAGGAATCTGGGCCCGGCCAACCGTGAGGACGGCGTCTGGCGATGCGCCGGTCATGGCCTCGGCGACGCTGGCCGCAACAGCCTGCGCTGCCCAGATGCCGTCGGCGTAGTGGCTGACCTGCGCATCAATGGCGGCCAGCCGGGCCGCGCGGGCGGGATCACCCGCACAGACAATGCCGATGGGCGCTACGCGCATAGCCGCACCGTCATCGTCATAGCCCACATTGTCCCGCCCGGAAAGCGGGGGACGCAGGCCACGCTTCAAATTGGCCGCCGCTCCATATTGAGGCCGCCCGCCGCGCGCCAGCACACCTCCCTGCTCCAGGACATACTTGCACCAGGCGCCCACCACGTCACCAGTGGTCAGGTTGCCCTTGCAGTCGATGAGGGCGCGTGCGGTCAACAGCGCGAATTCAGTGTCGTCCGTACTACCCGCGCCGTCATAAAGGTTGGTAACGATGCCATATCGCTGGCGGTACTCATCCTTGCGCCCGAGATCGCCCAGGGCATCGCCAGCTGCAAGCCCGACCATGCAACCGAGCGCGCGGTCACGGTAGCGCTGGCGCTCCTTGTCCGCGCGCGAATCGCTGCTCATGAGGAAGCCTCTTTCCGGATTGAGTGTGCCTGGGTTTGCGGCGGCCCGGCAGATTGGCGCTCGATGAGGCGGCAAGCCACCACCGCACGCTGCGGTTCGGCAGGTGTGAGGCCATCGAGACGCGCCAGGAGAAAGCGCGCGGCTCGCCGCCCGATCTCATATTTGTCTTTGGCAACGGTCGTTAACCGGGGGGTGGACGTACCCGCCGATTCGATGTCATCCATGCCGACAATCGAAATGTCTTTCGGCACGCGCAGGCGCAGGTCGAAGGCTACCTGGATGGCGGCCAGGGCCAGCACGTCATTGGCGGCAAAGATGGCCGTCGGCCGTCTATCCTGGCGCAGCAGCTGCTCCGCGGCCAGGCGGCCACCCTCCACCGTATAGGGCGCGGCGGCAATCAGCTCTTCGTCAACCGGCAGCTTGCGGCTCGCATGAAAATCATGGTAGGCCCGGAGCCGGGAGCGACTGTTGCCCCGGTTCCCCCCGATGAGGCCGATCCGCCGGTGGCCGAGCTGGTACAGATAGTGGAGCGCCAACAGTGTGCCCTGGTAGCTATCAGAGCCGGCCATGTCGAACTCTGCGTAGTGTTGGCGCAACCCCAAAATAACCGTGGGCACACCCAGAGCAGCGAGCTCCGCCGGGGGCACATAGGCCGGGTTGATGGCGATGGCGTCGAAGCGGTTGCGCCGCGCCATCTCCAGAAGCGCCTTCTCCTGCCCGGCATTCCAGTCACTGTTGGCGAAGACGACCGCATAGCCGGCCGCGGCCAACGTATCCTGGAGGCCGCGCGCCACGCCCGGCCAAAAGGGATTGTCGATATTGGGAATCAGCAGCATCACCATGTTGGTGCGGTTAGTCCGCAGGCTGCTGGCGACTGCGTTGTGGGCATAGCCAAGCTGCTCCATGGCTACCAACACCTGTTGCCGGGTCGTTTCAGCAACGGGCGCGTCGTTGCCCTGGAGCACACGCGAGACGGTGGACTTCGAGACACCGGCCAGACGGGCGACATCTAGGATGGTGGGCTTCCTGTGCATGGCGCTACCTGTGATTGGGAACGTTCCCATTGGTTGGCAAAATAAAATGAGTACGTGCGTTGGGAACGTTCCCAGCATAGCAGAAGTCACAGGTGCTGTCAAGCATCTGCGCGCGCGTTCGACCACAAATCGTATCGAAGACTGCGGTCGAACGCGCGCACGTCTATTGGCCCCATGCCGGCCATGGCAGCCATCACAAAGGCAATCGAAACGCGACGGCTGCGGAGCTCGATAACCAGGTGGCGAGGATGGGTGGCGAATACCGGCGTCGTGATTGGGCGCTAGGATGGCTTGCTGGCAGCAACAATGTGGGCTGGTGCATCAAAGGCGACGGTGCCGTCGCCGTTTACGAAGCGTTGCAACTCCTGCTCCGCCTCTGCAACGAGTACGGACAGCTTGTCATCGTCGAACGCATCCGCCAATACCCATCCTTTGATGTCCGTGTAGACCCAGGAGCGGATGGAGGGGAAGCGCGCGGTACCCTGGTGCGTGGCAATCCCGGCGTCGGCAATGCCTGCGTCGCGAAACAGAGAGTGAAGCTCCTGCTTATCTCCCAATGCATAGGGCGCGCGCAGCGCGTTGGCGGCCTGATCGCCAAAGAGTCGCTGCAACAACGACACCATGGCCGCATAGCCGGGCGTATCGTCCAGCGAGCTCCATACTGCAACGGCAAGCCTGCCGCCCGGACGCAGGACGCGCATCATTTCCCGGAGCGCGGTGCGGCGGTCGTCAAAGAACATCAAGGCAAACTGGCTGACCACCACATCGAAGCGGCTGTTCTCGAATGGTAGCGACTCGGCCTGTCCCTGTTTCCAGTCGATGTACGGGGCCTTGCGTTGTGCGACCGCCAACATCCCGTCGTTCACGTCGATGCCCACAACAGCCCCGGTCCGGCCAGCGTGCGCAGCCGCCGTACGCGCCAGAATCCCGGTCCCACAGCCAACATCGAGCACCGAGTGGCCCGATTGCACATGGGCCGCAGCGGCCACGCGGTCTGGCCATTCGGCGAACAAGGCCGGGATAAAGAACTCTTCATATACCTCGGCCGCGTTGCGGTTTACCTGTCCTCTATCAAGCGCACTCATTGATACCTCCTTGAGTATGTGGTTGCACCGCAGCTTGCTACCAGCGGCTTTGCGGGCCAGCAAGCTGGCGCCAGCAGTAGCGTATCTGCCCCCGATTATAGAGAGGCATCAGGCTGAGACTAGTTCAAAGATTGAACTGGTCAGTGCACGGTGTTAGGATGTAGCATGTAGCGAAGGAGGTTGCTGATGCATCGTTACGGACAGTATTGTCCTGTAGCCAAGGCCATCGAGATCGTTGGCGACCGGTGGACGCTGCTTATTGTGCGGGATCTGCTGACGGGGGTACGCCACTTCAATGACCTGGGGCGTGGCCTACCTGGCATCTCGCGCGGGCTACTTGCCGACCGGCTGCGCCGGCTGCAGCGGCTCGGTGTCATTGACAAAGTTGAACAGAATCATGGCCGGCGCCGCACGCGATATGAATTAACGAGGGCAGGCGAAGAGCTCCAGGGCGTGATCCAGGCGCTGTTGCTTTGGGGCTGCTCCTCCTTTGGTGGATGCGCGACCGTGTGCGGGTGGAGCTGCTTCCCAAGCAACGGGTTGTCATCCAGTTTGATTTCACTGGCGCAGCCAATGAAACCTACTGGCTGATTCTGACCAGGGAGGATGTGTCGGTCTGTCTCACCGCGCCCGAGTTCGAGATCGACATTCTGGTCACGGCGGATCTGGCCACCTTGTTCGAGGTCTGGCTGGGGAGAGCTGACTACGCCGGCGCCCTTCAGGATCGCCGAATTGTAGTGGACGCGCTTCCGGCACTGGCGCGAGCATTTCCCACCTGGTTTGCCTACAGTCCCGCCGCGGCCGCGGTGCGCACGGTCCGCGCCGGCATGTAACAGGCGGCCAGATAGCATCGGGCAAAATTGTCTAGATCGCAATCAATATCGCCCCTGCGACCATCACGGCGGCGGCCGGCAGGCGCTGCCTGATGCCGGGTTCCTTCAAGAGCAGCCACGCCCATAACACCGTCATGACGCTGCTCAGCTTAAAGAGCGTTGTCACATATCCCACCAGACCGAGGCTGATGGCTGTATAGCCCAGGATAGGCGCGGTGCCGGCAATGGCGCCGGCCGCCAGCCAGACGCGCCTGTGGCGCACCAGCTGGGCAAGCGCCGGTCGCCGCGCCCAGAGCACCGGCGGCGTCAACAGCGCGACGAGCACCGCGGTCGCGGCAAACGCTGCCGCACGCGGGCTTTGGGGATAGGTGTGCTGGATCGCGAGCTTCTCAAAGAGCGGCGTAACCGCCCAGAGCAGGCCAGCCAGCATGACAAGAGCCACACCTGGCGTCAAGGCCAGCGCGCGCAGCGGCGCCAGCCACCCCCCCTTGCCGCGGTTGAGCCTGTACGCGCCCACGAGCACGAGGCTCACGCCCAGCAACCCCTGGACCGACGGGATCTCATTGAGGAACACGGCCGCAATGATCACCGTGAAGACAGGGCTGAAGTTCAACAGCGGCGTCACCAGCGAGATGTCCGCCTCTTTGAGCGCCCTGGTATTGGCGATATGTGCGGCGGCGTTGAGCAGGCCAGAGCCGGCCACACCGGCGACAAAGAGCCAATCAACGGCGGGTAGCTGGGGCGTGAGCAACCAGGCAAAGAGGCCAAGCAGCGGCAGCGCAGCCAGGGTCACCCCCCATACGACGGCTACCGGGTCCCCATCCCGCACCAGCCGCTTGTAGAGGAGGGGATTGAGCGAGGTTAACAGTGCTGTTGCGACAGCGAGGAAGGCCCACATGTTCTTTCCGACCTGTTGCTTCGTCCGCTGGGCCGCACGCCGCAGCGCGGTACGTTTGGTGCGACGCGTAGGCGTCTACACCTTCCCAGGATTCCTGTTTTCGATCCTTCCCTATTGTACCGGCCGGGGCAAGTCGCTATAATGGCGGGCATCTTCGAATCGCCGTCTACCGGCCCCCCCGTTCCCTATTACAAAGGAGGTGCTGCATGTCTGCCGAGGACAACAAGGCCCAAGTTCGCCGCTTTTTCGCCAACCTGTACGCTGGCAGGACGTTGAATCTCGACGCGTTTGATGCCTTCTATGCGGAGGACATTGATGTCAGCCTCCCCTTTGGACCCCCAACGGCTGGTCTCTCTGGCCTGGAGGCGGCAAAAGCGTCTCTCAAGCCCCTCAAGGCCGCCATCACCGACAATGAAGTGCACATTGTCGACCTGATCGCGGAAGGCGACAAGGCGGCCTGCCAATGGGAAAGCGTGGGAACACATTCCGGTGAGCTTATGGGTGTTCCCGCCACCGGTCGCCGGATCACATTCACCAACTTAGGGATCTGGCAATTTGCCAACGGCCGGGTCGTGAAAGCCAGGGTGCTGACCGATCTGGGGGCCGCCATGCAGCGGCTGAAGGCGGAGGCAGCTGGGTAGTCAAGGAGGGCGGCGGCTGCCACGCGCGGTGCACAATCACTCTCCCACGGGAGCGCGGCTAGCGTCCGGCTGCTTTCTGCCAGGCGGGCCGCAGGTCGTATTGCAGATGCTGATAGACCTGATATAACCGGTCATATAGCTCGCCATAGGCTGGCGCTGGTACATAGCGCCGTCCACTACCTGCGGTCGCCTCCGCCGCTTCCGTGACCGAGGTATACCAGCCCAGACCAACCGCGGCCAGCAACGCCGCGCCCCGGGCGCCAAACTCGCTGCCCTCCGGCACGATCACATGGCGCCCGGTGCAATCTGCAATCATCTGGCTCCAGAACGCGCTCTTGGCCCCACCGCCCGAGAGGCGAATCTCCTGTACGGGCTGCTGGAGCGTAGCGTAGCCGTCGCGGATGGAAAGGGCGATGCCCTCATATACGGCGCGCAACAGGTCGGCGCGTGTGTGGTGGTCGGTCAGCCCAAAGAACTCGGCGCGTGCGGCTGGCTCCACAAACGGCGTCGTGATCCCCAATCCACTCAAATAGGGCAGATACAGGACGCCATTGGCGCCGACGGGGCTGCTCTGTGCCAGGGCTTCAAGGCGGCCAAAGAGATCAGCCTGGCTGGTGGCTGCCGCACTTTCCTGGGCACAGAACTGGGCAATGAACCAATCCAGGCTCGTTGTACCCGACACATTGACAGTGGCGCGCAGCCAACGCTCGCCCGGCAGACAGAACAGCAGCCCGGTGTCGACTGGCTCGAAGGACGGTGTGTCCATAACCAGGCAGTTGAGAATGTTGGTACCCAGCAGCGTACAGGCTACGCCGGGCCTGACTGCCCCGAGCCCGACGGCCGATGCTGGCACATCACCTGCGCCCACAATCACAGGCGTGCCTGCGCGCAAGCCGGTCTGGTCCGCGGCGGTGGCATGCAGCTCGCCAGCGACGCTTTCCGGAGCTCGGAGGGCCGGAAAGCGCTGCCGATATGGCTGCAGTCCGAAGAGCTCGAACATGGCATCGCTGTAGCCGCGCGCGCGTGCGTCACCCGGCATTACGCTGGCTTCAGTGGGATCCACCTGGATGGCGCCCGTCAGCCTGTAGCAAAGCCAGTCCTTGCAGCAGAAGATAGTTGCTGCCCTGTCCAGGGTCTCGGGTTCATTTTCGGCCAGCCAGCGGAGCAGGGGCAAGGTACAGCCTTGTTGCATGACCGAGCCGGACGCCTGGTAAACAATTGACATAAAGTCCGGCGTTGCAGCGCTTAGGCGGTCAATCAAGGACTGCGTCCGCCCATCGTTCCAGAGGATAGCGTTGCGTACGGGCTCGCCGCGGGCATCCATGAGCCAGACGCCGACCATATTGCCAGTAAGACCCACAGCCGCAACCCGGTGGCTGTCGATGCCCGATTGGCCCAACAGATCGCGCACCGCGCCGGCGGCCATGGACCAGGTCTCCTCCATGCGCGTCTCTGACCAGGTGGGGTGCGGCGACAAGAGTGGTGTGCGCCGGCGCGCCACGGCCAGCTCCCGCCCGTGACGGTCGAAGAGTGCGACCTTTACAATCGACGTGCCGGCGTCGATGCCTAGCAGCAGATCGGCGTTTGCTGTCATCGTAAACGCTGTTTCATTTCACCGCGCCGGCTGTCAACCCTTCGATGAAGTTGCGGCCGACCATGCTAAATAGCATCAGCACAGGAAGCATCGTGATTGACGCGCCGGCCAGCAACAAGCCCCAGTCAACCTGGTACTGCCCGATGATGCCGGCCAGCCCCACGGGGACCGTCCGGTTGGCATCGCTGATAATTAGCACCGACGCGAACATATACTCGGTCCACGCTGTGATGAAAGCGAAGATGGCGACGCTGGCCACGCCGGGCGCCGCCAGGGGCAGCACGACCCGGGTCAGCGTCTGCAAGCGGCTGGCGCCGTCGAGCGCGGCTGCTTCCTCCAGCTCAAGCGGGATGGTGGTAAAGAACGCCTGGAGCATCCAGACCGCGAACGGCGCGGTAAAGGTCACGTTGATGATCACCAATGCGGCCAGCCGGTCGATCAGTCCCAGCTGGCTCATCATGCCGTAGAGCGGTATCAGGAGCAGCACACCGGGGAAGGCGTAGGTGACAAGAATAATCCGGAAGAGGAATCTGCCGCCTGGCAGCGCCATCCGGTAGAGGCCGTACGCGGCCAATGTGCTCAGAAGCACGCAGATCACCATGGTGCCGCCGGCCACGATGGTGCTGTTCCACAGGTAAGTGGGAAAGTTGGACGAGCGAAAGAGCTTTTCGTAGTGCTGTAGGGTAAAGGAGCTCGGGATCAGCGTCGGCACGCGGGCAATGATCTCCTGCGGCGCTTTGAAGCTAGACGTCACCACATAGTAAAAGGGCGCGATGACAACGAAGAGCACCAGGAGCACCGCCAAAGCCAGGAGATACTGATTTCGGACTCTGCGCATGCTCATGCCTCCTCCTGCCTGGGCGACATGACGCGGATAAAGAGCAGGGCGAAGATCAGCAGCACGGCGCCTGACACCACAGAGATGGCCGCGGCCTGGCTCAGGCGATACTTGGTGAAGGCAGTATCGTAGATGTAGACGGGCAAGGTTGTGGTCGCGCTGGAAGGCCCACCGCCCGTTAAAAGCCAGATGACGTCGAAGACATTGAATGACAGCAAGGTGCCCACCAGCCCGAGCACGAACAATACGGGCTGGAGCATGGGTAAGGTGATGCGGAAAAAACGCTGGCGCGGGGTGGCGCCATCTACCGCGGCCGCTTCATACAGCTCGCGGGGAATGCTCTGCAGGCCGGCCAGGAGTGTCACAGCCATGAACGGAAACCAGCGCCACGAGTTGATCAGGATCACCGATGACGACGCCGCGTTTCGCGTGCCGAAGAAGCCGATGGCTTCGTTGACGAGGCCAAGGCTGGTGAGCAGGTAATTCACGATCCCGGAGCTGCTCAGCAGCCACCGCCAGATGATCACCACGACCACAGTGGGCACGATCCAGGAGAGGATAATCCAGACACGAGCTAGCTGCTGCCCGCGGAAACGTTGGTTGAGAATGAGTGCCGTGGCAAAGGCCGCCAGGGTCTGGGCGAGGGCGTTGCCAAGCACCCAGATGCCGCTGCGCCCCAGTGCCTGCCAGAAGCTGCTGGTCGTGAGCACGCGCGTGTAGTTGTCCAGCCCCACAAAGCTGCCCGAGGTGCCGATGATCTTGACGTCTTGCACGCTTAGCAGGATGGCCGAGAGCAGCGGATAGAGAATGGTTCCGGCCAGCCAGAGCAACAGTGGCGCGACAAAGAGATAGCCGAGCGCGATGCGCTTGAGTGGGACGAGCCGTCTGCTCTGTGGTTGGGGCGTGGGCGGGGCCACACTGCTCATAGCTTGGGTGCCTCGCGCAAAGGAAGCAGCGCCGGGGCTGGGCAGCCCCAAGCCCCGGCATCTGCAACAGAATCGGTTATTGTACGATCGCCTCTTCCATCAACTGCTGGCCAGCCTGGACTGCCTCGGCCGCGGGCTCGCCGTCGATGACAACCATCTGCAGGGTTTGGGCGAGCAGATTCTGGGCCGATATGGCGGCAATGCTTGGGAACGTGTTGCCGTTCGTGAAGCCGAAGAGGCGGCCCCGCTGGGCGTTTTCCACCATCGTCTCGATCTGGCTCTTGTACTTCACGGCCAGCGGATCGTTCCAGAACGTTTCGTCCTGGCTGCCGGCTTCGGTGACGGGCAGGAACAGTCCCGGCTCCATGTTCAGGAAGCGACCATAGTTGCCCGGCTCGAGGATGAAGCGCAGGAACGCCTTGGCGGCCTCCTGTTTCGCCGGATCGTCGGTCAGCAACATCACGGCGTTGCTGTATGCGATCGTGCCGCTCTCGCTCACAGTTGCCGAGTGGGGAATCGCCATGACGCCCAGATCCTCGGGGTCACCTTCTGCCTGCGTGTCGTAGGTGGTGATGACGGTGAACTGCGGAATCATGGCGCAGGTCCGGTTGGCAAAGCACGCTTCGGCCTCACCCCACGTCCAGTTTGGGCTGTCGGGCGGCGAGAATGCGTAGAGCTTGCTGTAGAAATCAAATGCCTCGACCGTCTGCGGGTTGTCGAAGCGCAGCGTGCCGTCCGAGTTGTAGATCTCATCGGCGCCGGCATTCACCATGAAATCATAGACGACCTGGTCGGTGTAGAGCTGCTTTTTGGCAGGGACACCGATGCCGTATTGGCCGTCGCCCGTCAGGGCCTCGGCGGCTGCCAGGAGCTCGTCCCATGTTTGCGGTGGTTCAATGCCGGCCTCGGCAAAGACGCTGTTGCGGTACCAAATGGAATGCGCCATGTTGTACAGCGGCACCGCCCAGGTGTGGCCATCATAGTTGTACGGCTCTACTGCCGTGGGGTAGAAGGTGTGCGCGGCGTCCATTTCCGCCACAAAGTCCTCCATGGGCTGCACTTTGCCCAGGTCTTTCAGAATGGGGGTGAAGTCGGGGATGGCAAAGAGGAGCTCCGGCGCGTTGCCCGCTGCAACAGCTGCCGGCGCCTTGGTATAGATCTCGCCCCAGTTCTGCGGCTCCTGGCGCACTACAATGCCAGGATTCGCCGCGTTGAACTCGTCCATGAGCGCCTGAATGCGCTCGACGCGGTGGGGCGGCTGTTCCATATGCCACAAGAGAATCTCGACAGGCGCCTCGGCGGCGGCCGGAGCAGTGGCGGCCGGCGCAGCTGCGGGCACCGCACAGGCTGCCATGACCATAGAAACGACGACGAGAAGCGAGAACAGTATTTTATGCTTGGTTGCCGGGCTCATGGTGTTATCCCCCTTAGATTGAAACTGACAGAGCGAACAAGTCGCAGACCAAATGCAAACTGGCTAGAGATGGGGATTGCGGGGACGGTATCGTTCCACCAGGCGTGCATTGTGTTCCCGCGCGCCTGGCATGTTGGCGGAGATATAGATTGGCAGTTCGGCATCCGTCTCCGCCAGGCGCCATGCCACTTCAGTCAGGATAGCGTTGAGAATGAACGCGCCTGCGATCGTCGAGGCGGGTCCCGTGCGCAGCCCGTTGTTGCCGATCTCGACCAGCGCGTCTCCTGGCACGCCCTGGTTGTCAATGACGATGTCGGCGAGGTCCGCGAGCTTGTGACCGGCTGGGCCCACGGCCACGCTGGCCGCGTAGTCGAGCGCTACGACCGCGATGATGGTCGCGCCGCTCTCTCTGGCGGCCAGCGCGGCTTCCACGGGGACCGCATTGACGCCGCTGTTGGAAAAGATGATGATCGTATCGCGCGCGGAGAGTGCGTAACGGGAGAGAACGGCAGGTCCGATGCCGGGGGTACGCTCGTAGCGCGTACTGACCACGGCGCTTTCGTGGAGCATGAGCGGCGTGGCGAGAATCGGGCAGACAGGGGCGAGACCGCCCGCGCGGTAGTGTCCTTCCTCAGCCAACATATGGGAGTGGCCGGTGCCAAAGAGGTAGAGCAGCCCATCCTGACGGAATGACGCCAGGACCGCATCAACCGCGGCCTCGATGGCTTCCATTTGGGTGCTGGCAATAGCGTCCAGCAGTCTTTGCAGCGCGGACATATAGCGCTTTGCGCCGTGCAGAGCTGAGACAGGCGAAGCCATCATGTAATCCCTCTTGTCACGGGTTAACCGATTTCACGCAATGTCGTGCGTAGCTGGTACCGTTCGCTGTGGTAACAGGAACGCACATACTCGACAGGCCTGTCGTTTTCGTCGTAAGTCACCCGGACCAGGCTCAAGACGGGCACCCGCGCGCCGACACCCAACGCCTCCCGTTCCGCCCGTTCGGGCATGCGCGCGCCGATAATCTGGGTTGCCCAGACGAGCCTGACCCCGAAATGCTCCTTGAGCACGCGGTAAAGAGATTCCTCGGCGAAATCGTGATCCAGGAGGCCAGGAAAGCGTGCGCTGCGCAGGTGTGCCGTTTCAATGGCAATCGGTCGATTGTCGGCCAGGCGGACGCGGCGCAGCACCACGATCGCGTCGCCGATCTCGGTTTGGAGCTGGGCTGCCATGTCGTCGTCGGCGGGGCGAATGGCGGCCAGCAGCACCCGGCTGGCCGGCCGCATCCCGCGCTGAATCATGTCTCTGGTAAAGCTCGTGAGCTCGCGCAACTCCTGATCGATTTCGGGGCGATGGACGAAGGTGCCCTTACCCACTTGTGAGCGCGAAAAGCCGTTCTGTTGCAGGAGCTGCAGCGCCTGGCGCGCGGTCATGCGGCTAACGTTGTGTTGTTCGGCAAGCTCGCGCTCAGACGGGAGACGGTCCCCAATGGCAAAGACGCCGCTCTCAATCTGGCGCTGCAAGAGCTCTTTGATCTGTACATAAAGGGGAGTAGGGTGGTTGGGATTGAGCGCCATAGGTGAATTGGTCTAAAGTGGTCTATACCATATCCTACCTTATGG
>JACFMY010000033.1:19484-26605 GCA_019455155.1 Caldilineaceae bacterium | reverse complement strand
CGCCCATTTTACACCCACTTGTCCTATTGCCATATTTAATTCTTAAGGTTCATAAATCGCGACTACGGTCTATCGTGCACTCGTAGTAACGAATTTATTCGTCGTTCACCTGATCCAGGGCGATTGAAATCGCGACTACGGTCCAGCGTGCGCTCGTAGTAACGAATTCATTCGTGGTTCACCTGATCCAGGGCGATTGAAATCGCGACTACGGAGCGCAAGTTTGAACGCAAGTCTGATTGTTGGCGGACCCTTAACCCGCGGGGCGTGTCTTGCGAGGCTCTTCTTCAGACAACCTGGCCTTTTGTGAGAGGTCACCGTTGATGCCATCGCGGACAGCGTCTGCCCGCCCGCTGGGCGTTTCAGCATGGCTCGTGACCCCTGGTGCTCCATCTGCCCCGAGGATATCTGCTTCGTCAGCGCCAGAATCGTGTTCTTGATCAGGCACATCTGCCGCGCTCGCTTCCTCATCGCTTGCTTCCTCATCGCTTGCTTCCTCATCGCTTGCTTCCTCATCGCTCGCTTTCGCCTCGCTCTCGAGGGCGGCAAGCTCCTGGGCGGTGAGGGTGCGCCGGTAGGCGCGGGGCCGTTTGTCCGGCAATGGATACCCCTGGAAGGGCGGATAGTCGAGCAGCTTGGCGTGGACATAGCTGCCTACCACGCGGAATGAAGCCACCACAGGCGGCGCAAGCAGCGCGCCCAATATGCCACCAACACTCAACCCGACCGCCACCGCGCAGATGACAATGATGGGATGCAGATTGACACTGTCACCAATAATGCGCGGTACCAGGATGTTGTTTTCCAGCTGCTGGATCAAAAAATAGATGCCCACCGTAATCAGGGCAAAACCGAGATTGTTTAATCCCATCGGCTCGAGCACGCTGCTACCCTGAATCAGCGCCGTAACGACAGCCGGAATCATGGCCAGCACCGGGCCCAGATTGGGCACCACTTCCAGCAAGCCAGCCAGAATGCCCAGAATCAAGGCGCCCGGCATGCCGACCAGGGCCAGGGCGAGCCAGGTGGTGACACCCACGGTGATGCTCAAGATCAGCTGGCCGCGGAGAAAGGACTGCCATACGAGGCCGAGCCGGCGCAGCAGGTCAGCCAGCTCTGACCGGTAGGATGGCGGGAAGAGATCGTGGATGTAGGCCTGGATCCGGGGCGCATCCATGGTCAAATATAGGCTGACAAAAAAGGTGACCAGGATGGCCAAGAAGCCCGAGAAGATGCCCCCGACCACGCTGATGCCGATGGTCGCCGTGCTGCTCACCACATTGGTTGTGGCGCTCAGGAGCTGCTGAATGTAGCTCAGGATGTCGTTTACAGAAGGGATGAAGCGGAAGTCCTGAAAGTTCTGCTGGGTTTGGCCGACTATCTGGCCGATTTCTATCGTGTAGCCAAAGAAAACGACCGACTCTGGCAGCGTGCGCAGGGTGTCTTCAGCCCAGTTGATCACAGCCAGCGCGGTTCTCGGCACGTCGAACGTTGCCAAGGCGCGCAACTGGTCGATCAGAGTAGGGATGAAAATGATCGGCAGAATAATCAAGGCTACGATCACGACGAGGTAGATGAAAAGCGTGCTGATCGAGCGCGGAATGCGCAGGCGCTCGGCCAGGTTGACCAGCGGGTTCAACAGATAGGCCAGGATCCCCGCGATAACCACCATGGGGAGCACGGCGCGGCTGATGTAGACGATGCCGACGATCGCGATCAACATGATCACCAACACCGTGCGCTTGGTGGAAAGATCCCACCGGGAACCGCTGTCCGGATCAGCTACTCGATCGATAACGGCCACGAGGGAGCCGTCGAGCTCGCTAGAATTGGAGTCCAGTTCGGCTTTTGCTTGCGCTTGTTTCGTCTTTGCCTGGTCACGCTCGGACATGAGACCTGTTCAATCTGCTTCTGCCTGATACCACAGGAATTCGGCGGTGCCATCGCGCCCTACTGCAATGGTACGCCGCTACCACGCGCCGTGGTGCTCTGTACAACTACGATAACCCACGGCCAGGGCAAAGGTCGCGCTGGCCGGAAGCCGGGCCGCGCCCAGGATACAGCAAACGGCGCCTATCCCCAGACTTCGCGCATCACCCGGAGATAGTTCTCGCCCAGCACCTTACGAATAACGCCTGCGTCGTGTCCTCGCTCTACCAACCGCTGCGTGATGAGCGGATAACAGGTTGCATCCTTCAGGTCAGCAGGTGTTGTGCAACCGTCGAAATCACTGCCTATCGCTACGTGATCGGGGCCGATACGTTTCAGCATATATTCAATATGCTCGATCACATCGCTGAGCGACGCTGTGGCGGGTTCTTCCTGGCGCAAGAATCTATCGACAAAGGTGATGCCGACGACACCGCCGCGGGCAGCGATGGCCTCGAGCTGGGCGTCCGTCAGGTTGCGAGGATGCTCGCAGAGCGCCCACGCGTTGCTGTGACTGGCAATGACAGGCTGCTCGCTAATGGCCAGCACGTCGGCCACGCCCGCTGGCGACAGGTGGCTGACATCGATCAGAATACCCAGCCGGTTACATTCCTTCACCACCTCAACGCCAAATTCGGTCAGCCCTCCGTTGGTGCGGCTTTCGGCCACACCGTCACAGGCAGCATTGCGATAGTTCCAGGCCAACCCCAGGTTACGCACGCCAAGCCGGTGGAAGTGGCGCAACATGGCAAGGCTCGCGTCCAGTGCTTCAGCGCCTTCCAGACCGGCGATGGCGGCGATTTTGCCAGACGCTTTGGCCTGCTGGATGTCGCTGATCTGCCGCGCAATCACGAATTGGTCTGGCAGGCGATCCGCCAACATCCAGAGCTGGTCGAGCCGCTCCATGGCATGGACAGCGGCGCCATGCCGTTGAAACTGGGTCGGCACATAGCAGGCGAAGAACTGGGCATTGACGCCGCCCTCCCGCAGGCGGGGCAGGTCAATGTGTCCCTGATCTGACCGTTCGCCCAGGTAGCGACCTTGCTCTAATTGATCGCCAATGCTATCACAGTGCCCATCAATTACCAGAGCGTCAAAGTGCAAAGAAAGAAAGGCATGGGTCATGGCGTTTGGTCGCGTAGGCCTCCGTAGCCTGTTGACAGAGAACTGTGCCTTGGGACCTCCAGGACACAAAGCTAACGGCGATTCTGTTTGCTAACGGATTTCCGGCTGACGTTGAAAGGCATCCCCTCGCGCTCTGCAAACTGCTGGAGCAGGGCGTAGAAGCGCTCGCGGTCGCCCTGCTGCAGTACGGCCACGGCGTCGGCGCTTTCGGCGGCATACGGGTAGCCGGATCCGATCACACACTCTGCCCGGATCATGTCGATGATTTCATCGACCCGGCCGCTGTCCACCAGCCAGCGGGGCATTTCCAGGCGGGCAGGCGGCCGGTCCGTCGCCAGACGGATGTAGCAGAACGCTACCTCTTTGTAGAAGTCGGCGTAGCCGTGGTTGCTCAGCTGGTCGTTGCGGGCACAGACGAAAAGCGGGCTGCGATCGCCCCAATTGGGTAAGAGCGAAGAGAGCAGTCCACCGTCGGTCAGGCTCATGTTGGGCGGCCCAACGACCGTATTGACGAGCATCACCACATCACGGCTTGACGAGCTATCTACAAAGCCAACCAACGGAGTGCGGTTTTCCTCGGAGACGGTCAGCATGACACGTACGGCGCGCAGGTAGGGTTCGGCCCGGTGCGGACGCATCTGGCCCGCAAAACTGATAATGAACGAGCCGTCGAAAAGACAGAGCGGGCGTTCCTCCTCCGGTGCACTGGCAAACCGCGCAACGAGCCAGCAGAGACGTTCGCACTCGGCGACGAAACGGCGCTGGTTGACGCGCCAATCAGGAAACTCGCCGTCGCCGCTGTCACCGTCGATCAGCTCTTGCGGCGGCAAGACCTCAAAGCTCACATCTTTTTCGTAGCGGCCACCCGGCGCGTGAAAGTTCACATACCAGCCGATCTGCACCGCGCCCACGGGCACAGAAATCTCCTTGGTCGGCGCAATCTGGCTGCCATCCACCGCGGCGATGGGTTTGCCACGCACTGTTTCCAGCGCCCAATCGCGCGCCTCCTGGTGGCTGTTCCAGCGGCGACCAAACGGCATGCACAGCCCGGCGCTCTGCTCAAGCTCTGGGGTGGGCAGCGCGCCGGGCCACGGTTGTTCGCGTTCCGCCAGGCGGGTCGCGATCTCGTCGACGGAGAGTTTCAGAAAGCTCTCCAACATGCGATTGCGCAGGTCACCCTGGCTGCGCTGTTCGTTCTGGTAGCCTTCAAACTGGGTGCGTTTTGCCTCCAGCGCGGCGACGACTTTTTCACGACGTAACATACGCGTGTATCATAGCCCCTTGCCAGGCAAATGCCAAAGCATCTGGCTGGTCTGCTGGGTGAACTTACGACGGATCATTTTATTCGCTTACTCTACCATCAATTCTCATGTCTGACACGCCTGAAATCGTACGGATGTCTCGCGCCGTCTATGAGGCCATTGTGGCCCACGCGCGTGCGGGTAAACCTGAAGAAGTGTGCGGTGTAATACGGGGCCGTGGCCTGATGGCCATGGAGGCAGTACGCGGCCGCAACATCGCTGCTGACCGGATTGAGAACTACGAGGTCGATCCACAGACCCTGTTGCTTCAGTTCGACTTTGAAGACCAGGGTGACGAGATGATGGGCATTTATCACTCGCATCCTGTGTCTGAGGCCTATCCGTCGGCAACGGACGCGTGGAACGCGCACTATCCCGACTGTATCTATTTCATCTGCTCGCTGGAGCACGATGACAGGCCTGTTATCCGGAGCTTCCGGCTAACGCCCCATTGGATCGATGTGGACCTGGTGCGCCTGCGGCGGGAGGTGCCTTTCACTGAAACGCGGCCCCATCTCTTCGCTTACTATCACAAGGCTGGCAGCGCGCCGCCGCCTCCATTGGCGCCGCTTGCCAGCCTTGTGCCAGCGCCATTCTACGTGGATTTCTATACCGATGATCGGGGAGAGGTGGTGGACAGCCGTATCGTTTCGGTTGTGGAGCACCCCGTTAAGGTGGACTGATAAATCTTACGGCACGGTTACAGCGCACGGAGAATCGCACCCTCGTAAGCCACATTACGTACATGGCGGCCCGGTTGCGGCAAGATCACGCACAGAACGTGGTTGTCAGCCATTGGCTGAATTGAGTGTTTGACAACCGGCAATTGTCAAAGTATACTTGCGCCCACATATTGAATGGGCGGTCCTTGGAAGAGGATAACGAGCGCCGATATGTTTTACGGATTTTGCTCTAAGGCAACGCAACTGACTTGCTTGTGTCGATAGCGGGAGCCGCCAGCAAGGTGCTGGTAGCCCCGCGATACGCGCAAGCAAGCGATGAGCGCTTCTGGCAAAATCCGAGTAGACCATGAGGCCGAGATAGGCCCAACATGGGAATGGCTGGTATGTATACGGCCTATATTACTCGTTGAGATACGCCGAGTTCATCGTTTGATGAGCTCGGCGTTTTTTATCTATCACCAATGGAGCAACTCACTGCGGCGCATCGTCGCCGGCTGGTTCGAATGTAAGTAAGGAGAAGAATCGAGAATGGCAACCGTGTTAGTTCCGACACCACTTCGTCGTCTCACTGCCGGCCACTCCAGGGTCGAGGTTGACGGCGGCGACATCGGTACGCTGATCCAGGCGATTGACGCCCAATATCCGGGTGTAGCCGACCGTATTCTGGACGACGATGGCAATCTCAAGCGTTTTATTAACGTCTTTGTCAATGACAGTGAAATCCGCAATCTCCAGGGTCTGCATACACCCGTGACCGCGGAGGATCGGGTTTCTATTGTGCCGGCCATGGCCGGTGGTCGGGGGTGAACCGTGAGCCAGCTCAATCGTGACCAATTGGTAGAGCGTGCCCGCCGCGAGATCCGCGAGATCACAGCACGCGAGCTTAAGGATTCGCTTGACCGCAAGCAGCCCGTCACGATCATCGACGTGCGCGAGCGCGATGAGTTTGTCCAGGGCCATGTGCCGGGCGCGATCTTCATCCCGCGCGGCTATCTGGAGCTGCAGATCGAGCAGCAGCAACCGAACCGGGAAGCGCCGGTCGTGCTCTATTGTGCTGGCGGTGTACGCTCGGCGCTGGCTGCTCGCAACCTGAAGGAAATGGGCTACACCAATGTTAGCTCGCTCATCGGCGGCTTCAACGGCTGGAAGAATGCTGGCTACAGTTTCAAGATCCCCACTGTATTGAACGATGAGCAGCGCATTCGCTATAGCCGTCACACGTTGCTCAGCGAGGTGGGCGAGAGCGGCCAGGTCAAGTTGCTGGAAAGCAAAGTGCTGCTCATCGGCGCTGGCGGTTTGGGCAGCCCTGCCGCCATGTACCTGGCTGCAGCCGGCGTCGGCACCCTGGGCATTGTGGATTTCGATACCGTCGACATCAGCAATCTGCAACGGCAGATTCTGCACGGCAACAAAGACGTGGGCCGCCCCAAAGTCGAATCGGCTGCCGACCGCATTCATGATATCAATCCGGACGTGAAGGTCATTCCGTTCAGGGAGCCGCTCACCAGCGAGAACGCCCTGGAGATCATCCGCCAGTTTGACATCGTGCTCAACGGCTCGGACAACTTCCCGACCCGGTATCTGGTCAACGACGCCTGCCGTATGCTCGGCAGGCCTCTGGTAGATGGCAGCATCTTCATGTTCGAGGGACAGGTTACGGTCTATCTGCCCGATGCGCCGGAGTATGGCACCGAGGGCGGGCCTTGCTACCGCTGCCTCTATCCTGAACCGCCGGCTCCGGGCGAAGTGCCCAGTTGCGCGGAGGCGGGCGTCTTGGG
The DNA here is from genome assembly GCA_019455155.1 of Caldilineaceae bacterium. Taxonomy (GTDB): domain Bacteria; phylum Chloroflexota; class Anaerolineae; order Caldilineales; family Caldilineaceae; genus JACFMY01. The sequence goes on along the minus strand of JACFMY010000033.1, from coordinate 19,789 downwards.
TGTTCTGCCTGGCATCGTCGGCTCCATCCAGGCCGTCGAGGCCATCAAGCTGATTCTGGGCGTCGGCGAGCCCCTGGTCGGGCGCCTGTTGCTCATCGATACGTTGGATATGAGCTTCCGCACACTGAAGGTGCAGCGTGACCCCAGCTGCCCGCTGTGTGGCGAGCATCCGACGGTCACCGAGCTCATTGACTATGACCAGTTCTGCGGTTTCCCGGCACGGGAGCACGTACACCAGGATGACGAGTTGGTGATCGCGTAAGGGAATGGGTCGATGCTGAAGATCGGGTTGCTGGAGACCGTGT
>JACFMY010000033.1:10592-19474 GCA_019455155.1 Caldilineaceae bacterium | reverse complement strand
GGCATCCGGGCTGATCTCCTGGCAACCCGATCGATGCGAGGCTTCGACAAGTGCCATCTCCCAGGGAGAGTGGAACCAATGCTGCCAACCGTACTTGACCGGCAAGGTGTGAAACACGGCAATATCCTGGCTCACATAGGCAACACGCCGTTGCTCGATTTGAGCGAATTTGCCCATGCTCATGGCGTTAGTCCGGCGGTGGAGTTGCTGGCCAAAGCCGAATGGTTCAATCCAGGCGGTTCAGTCAAGGCACGGGCTGCGCTGCGAATGGTAGAAGACGCCGAGCGCGACGGGCGGCTGACCTCTGACAAGGTCATCATCGATAGTAGCTCCGGTAACACGGGTATCGCGCTGGCCCTGATCGGCGCGGTCAAGGGCTACCGTGTCCACCTGGTCATGCCAGCCAATGTCAGCAGCGAACGCAAGGCTCTGGTCAAGGCATATGGCGCCCGGCTCATCGAATCTGATCCGCTGGAAGGCTCTGACGGGGCCATCCACAAGGTGCGCGAATTAGTGGCAGCCGCGCCCACACGCTATTACTACACTGACCAGTACAGCAACCCGGCGAACTGGCAGGCCCACTACGATACAACCGGGCCGGAGATCTGGCGCCAGACTGCAGGCGCGGTGAGCCATTTTGTGGCAGGACTGGGCACAACCGGTACCTTCACAGGCGTCGGCCGCTATCTCAAGCAACGCAACCCGCTTGTGGAGCTGGTTGCTGTCCAGCCTCAGGATGAGCTGGCCGTGATCGAGGGGCTCAAACACCTTGAGACGGCCATTGTGCCGGCCATCTACGACAACAGTCTGCCCGACCGCACAATGAGTGTAGCAGCTGAGGAAGCCTGGCAGACAACGGTTGATCTGGCGCGGCAGGCAGGACTGTTTGTTGGCATCAGCGCCGGCGCGGCCGTGGCTGCCTCGATCCGGCTGGCCACAACCTTGGAGCACGGTACAGTTGTTACGATTCTGCCTGATGATGGAAGCAAGTACGTGAGTCTCGGTATCTTTGGCTGAGACATGGGGGGGGATAGGCGCCTGCGGCAATACGGCCAGACCGTACACAAGCTGGTTTCAACAGCGGGCCTTGCCGTCGCCGGTCTTATCCGAACCTCCCACCTTAAGGAATGACTACTTGTATGTTGCATGTGAATGAAGGTACCACCCTATGACTACGAAGGTCGATCATGCCGCTTTGAGAGTGAATCAGGCCAGCATCATCGCACTGCTGGCGATCGCGTTTGTGTCCAATGCGCTGTGGCTCGTGGCGTTTGTGGCCGCGGTGATGGTCGTTGGGACGATCTGGCCCCAAGCTGGCCTCTTTAAGTTTGTTTATGCGCGCGTGCTGCGCCCGGCCGGTATCCTGAAGCCCGATCTGCGTGACGACGACCCGCAGCCCCACCTCTTCGCCCAGGGGCTGGGCGGCATCTTCCTTATCTTCAGCAGCCTGTTCTTGTGGCTGAACCTGGCCGTAGTTGGTTGGCTGTTGGCCGGAATCGTGGTTGTGCTGGCTGCTGTCAATCTGTTCCTGCAGTTCTGCCTGGGCTGCTTTATGTACTATCAGCTGGAGCGCGCCGGTATACACGCCGCCCTCCCTAGCTGGCAGCCGGTACGGCGCTCGTAGTTGCCGCGCGGTAATACGCTGCCGGCGGTTTACTCTGAACTGGGAAAAATAGACGGAGAACCGTATGGTTGAGCGACTCGTGATTCTGCTTGTGGTCGTTGCTGTGGCTGGGTTGGTCTATGGGTTATGGCGGTTGTGGCAGCAGCGCCGGCTGGCGCTACTCGCCGCCAGCGACTTTCCGCCTGAACTGCTCGGTTTGACAGATCATGAACGGGCCAATGTGCTCTATTTCACGACCGAGAGCTGCGTTCAATGTCGTCTGCAGCAAGCGCCAATCCTATCGCAACTTTCGGCGCAGGCAGATGTGGCAATCCACAAACTGGATGCCATCGAACAGGAAGGGTTGGCCCGCTTCTACGGCATCATGACCGTGCCAACCACGATCGTGCTGGATCGGCGGCTGCGGCCCGTGGCGGTTAACCACGGCCTGGTGCCGCTGCCCCGCCTACGGGCTCAACTGAGCAGTGTGATGCAGGGCAGTTGACGCCCCGCACCCACCCCAAACAAAATGCCGAGGCAACAACTGCCTCGGCATTTTATTTGGGAGGATGGACCGGTCGCCCTAGCTATCGCCACCTGGCACGTTTCAGGTGTTTTTCGTGGGCGCAGTTAACGGGGGACCTGCATCCCTTGACAGGCACCGGACACTTGCCTAGAAGATCCCCAGCTCTTCCTTGGCTTCTTCAGACATCATGTCTGGGTTCCAGAAAGGTGTCCAGGTCAGATGAATGTTCACCTCTTCCAGATCTGGATAGGCGGCATGCGTCTCGCGCTGAACGCTGGTGATGATCTCCGGCCCGGCGGGACATCCCGGACTGGTGAGCGTCATGGTGATCTCTGCGGTTTTCTCAGACGTAACGTCGATGTCGTAGATCAAACCGAGATCGACAATATTCATCATCAGTTCTGGATCTCGGACCTTGGCCCGAATCAGTTCGCGGACTTCATCCGGAGTTGGCAAGCTCATGCGTTGACCTCCTAATCCTTCATCTCAGTGACAGCACGCGTTATGCAGGCCGCTGTACCCAAACATCGCCATTCTCCACCCGTACAGTAAAGGTGCCGGTGGGCTCAAAAGCTGGAAAGCTGAGCGCCGCACCGGTACGAATGTCGAAGCGAGCGCCGTGGCGCGGGCACTGAACCTGGCAGCCGTTGACGACCTTACCTTCGACCAGCGGGCCCCCATCATGCGTGCAGACATCTTCTATTGCATAGATCTCGCCGTCGAGGTTGAACAGAGCAACCCGCACAGCGTCAATCTCAACCAATTTGCTGCCACCCAGAGGGATATCCTCTGTTTTCGCAACTTTCACAAAATCAATGGCCATTTGCCTCATCGCCTTGCCCTACGTGTTCGTTTGCAGCCCATTCCGAACCAGCTACCTATCCCTTGGCTGCCGTTGCTATTCCGGCCACCCTTCCATGCCGTAGGCGCCGGCCTTGAGCACCTTGAGCGACAGCAGCGCACATTTGAGACGAACGGGCCCAATCTCGATGCCCAACATGTCGAGGATATCTTCTTTGTTGAGCGATTTCAGCTCTTCCAGCGACTTGCCAACGATCTCTTCCATCAACATGCTGGCCGTCGCCTGGCTGATGGCGCAGCCGTGGCCGTCAAACGCCGCATCCACCACCACGTCATTCTCGAGCTTGAGCTCGATGGTAATCTCATCGCCGCAGAAGGGATTGTGATCGTGGTATTGGATATCAGGAGCATCCAGGTGTCCTTTGCGCCGGGGATGTTTGTAATGGTCGAGAATCTCTTCCCGATATAGATCGTCGCTCATTTGGATGGCCTTTCAGTTTGCTCATGTTGAGCATCCAGAATAGGCACAGAGAACAGCGCCCGTTTCAGGCAGCTTTGATCCCGTGTGTCTTTGCTTTATATCTCCGCGATCATCGAGATCGCAGCGGACGCAGCGCCCGCTCTACAACATGAAAACATTCTGCGCATCTTGTAGCGCATCGATCAATACGTCTATCTCACTGGCACTGTTGTAGAGATAGAAGCTCGCGCGCGCCGATGCCGGTACACTGTAGCGGTCATGTAGCGGCTGGGCGCAATGATGGCCGGCACGAATCGCCACGCCCGCCCGATCTAGAATTGCTGAAATGTCGTGCGGATGGATACCTTCCAGTGTAAAGGCAATGAGCCCACCGCGCGCGTCAGGTCCTGGCCCCAGGATACGCAGCCCTTCCACCTCGCTCATGCGCGCGTAGGCGTATTGGACAAGCTCGCGATCATGGGCCAAGACTCGCTCCATGCCGACTTCCGTAAGGTAGTCTACGGCCGCGCCCAGGCCGATGGCTTCGGCGATCGCGGGTGTGCCCGGCTCGAATTTGTAGGGCACGCTGTTCCACTTGCTGCCCGTGAGCTTTACCTCACGGATCATCTCGCCGCCCCCCATAAACGGCGGCATGGCCTCCAGTAGCTCACGTTTGGCGTAGAGCACGCCGATCCCGGTCGGGCCACACATCTTGTGGCTGCTGAAGACCAAAAAATCGACGTCGAGCGCCTGCACATCCACAGGCATATGCGGGACGCTCTGGGCGCCGTCGACCAACACACGCGCACCCACGGCGCGAGCAGCCGCCACCAGTTCTGTGACCGGGTTGATGGTCCCAAGCACGTTGCTGGCATGGACAAAGCTGAATAACTTGGTGCGTTCGGTCAGCAATGTGTCAAGCTGGCTCAGGTCCAGGGTTCCCTGATCGGTTAGGGGCACGTAACGCAAGGTAAAACCGAGCTGTTCCTGCAGGATCTGCCACGGCACGATGTTCGCGTGGTGCTCCATTTGGGTGATGAGCACCTCGTCGCCCGGCCCCAAGTTGGCCCGGCCCCACGCGTATGCCACCAGGTTGATTCCCTCGGTTGAGCCCCGGGTAAAGACGATCTGGCGCGCGCTGGGCGCGTGAATGAAGTGCGCCACCTTCGCACGCGCCGCTTCAAACGCGGCCGTTGCTTCCTCGCTCAGCGTGTGGACGCCCCGGTGAACGTTGGCGTTGTAGCGCCGGTAATAGTCATCCATGGCGCGGATGACAGCTTCCGGCTTTTGGCTGCTCGCCGCGTTGTCCAGGTACACCAGCGGCCGGCCGTTTGGCAACACCCGCTGAAGAATGGGGAAGTCCTGGCGGACTGCCTCGGCACCATCGAGCGTAGAAATCGGTGCAGAAACGTTCATTGTGCGTCGACTGTTATCCTCGTCTAGCCGTTCTATTTCTCAATGGGCAATTGTACTCCATTGCCCCACTCAGTCCAAGAGCCATCGTAGTTTCGCACATTCTGATAGCCGAGCAGCCGGGTCAGGACAAACCACGTATGGCTGCTGCGCTCGCCGATACGGCAGTAGGCGATTACGTTGTCATTCGGGTTTAGGCCCTGCTCCTGCTCATAGATGGCCCGCAGCTCATCGCTGTGCTTGAAGGTTCCGTCGGCATTGGCTGCCCTGGCCCAGGGCACATTCTTGGCGCCCGGAATATGGCCGCCGCGCAGCGCGCCCTCCTGGGGATAATCCGCCATATGCAGCAGTTCCCCCTTGTACTCGCCGGGGCTGCGCACGTCCACCAGGGGCAGACCGGCGCCCAGGTGTTGCAACACATCGTCGCGGAAGGCACGAACAGGCGCGTCCTTGCGCTCCTGAGCGGTATACTTTGTCGCTGGATAGCTCTTTACTTCCCGCGTCAGATCGCGGCCTTCGGCGATCCACTTCATGCGACCGCCGTCCATGATCTTGGCGTTCGTATGGCCAAAGAGTTGGAAGACCCAATAGGCATAACACGCCCACCAGTTGTTCTTGTCACCATAGAAGACAACCGTCGTGTCATTGGCGATGCCTAGCCGGCTCATGAGCCGCTCGAACTGCTCCTTGCTCACATAATCGCGGATCACGGGATCGTTCAGATCCGTATGCCAGTCTACCTTCACCGCACCGGGGATGTGACACACATCGTACAACATGATGTCTTCGTTGATCTCGACTAGCCGGATGCCCGGATCATTCCCGTGTTCAGCTACCCAGTCAGTGCTGACCAGGGCTTCAGGATGGGCGTAGCCCTTCTCCGCAATATTCATCGTCTTCCTCCTCGTGCTTCATCCACAGCAATGCGCCGGCAACGATGGACGGACCGCAGCCGCAGGTGGTCGAAGAAAGGCCGGCGGACCGTCTAGACGGTACATCCGTAACTGCCTTCCGCGTCCACGCCAGCCGCGGCCGGTGTTCATAAAGCAGCCGACTGGTGGCTGGGATCAACCACCAATCTTGCGCTCGACAACCTGCTCCAGCTTGTGCACCACGCTTTCCACGGGCACACGGTCCAAAACGGCCTGGAAGAAACCCTGCACGATCATGCGTTCTGCCTGGGCGCGGCTCAACCCGCGTGCCATCAAGTAGAAGACATATTCATCTTCAACCTGCGCCGCGGTGGCGCCATGGGTACAGCGCACATCATCTGCCTCAATCTCCAGGCCAGGAATGCTGTCGGCGCGGGCCGTCGGGTCGAGGATCAGGTTGCCGTTGCGCTGGTAGGCATCGGTCTTCTGTGCCCGCGGGTAAACCTTAATGAAGCCCATATAGACGCTGCGCGATTTGTCCTTCAACGCGCCGTTGAACAGCAGGTCGCTAAAGCAATGGGGCGCCCGGTGAATCTGCAGTGTCTGGTGATCGATGTGCTGGTTTCCGATTGGGAAATAGATGCCCAGCAGCTCGGCGTGGCCACCTTCCCCCATGAGGTCCACATCTAGGAAAGCCTTGGTAAGACGGCTGCCCCAGCTGACCTGGATCCAGCGCAGGTCCGTATCCCGTCCCATCACCGCGCGCCCGGTCAGGAAGTTCCAGGTCGAGTGGTCGAAATCCTGCAAGTTCATGTAGCGGACGACCGAGCCGTCACCCATGACGATCTCGACGACACCAACCTGGAGACCATCCGTGCCACCCAACAGGTCATCGACGACCGTGACTTCCGCGCCCTGTTCGGCCACGAGCAGTGTATGATGATAGCTCCCTACACCGCTGCTCTGGCTGAGTATCACCTGGAGCGGAAGGGTACAGCGGGCGTTGGCGGGCACGAATATAAAGGTGCCTGAATCCCACAACGCGGCATGGAGCGCGGTAAACTTGTTCAGCCCCGGCTTGACTGCCTCTGTCATGAAGTATTTGCGTACTAAATCCGGATGTTGCTGTACTGCGCTGTGCAGGTCGGCAAAAATGACGCCGCATTCATTCAGATCGGTCTTGTATTCACTGAAACGGATGCTGCCGTCTTCGAATACCATGCTGGCTGCGCTGTCCATTTCGTCAAGCTCGTTCTGCAAGCGCGTGCTAAGCTCGCTCTTCTGGACACGACCAGAGGAAACCGCAAATGGTCTGAAGTTTGCCAGGTCAAAGCCAGTCAACCGCGTGCGGCGCCATGCTTCGTCTGTCGCTGTAGGCCAGGGCATGGCCTCAAACTCGCGCCACGCTTGTAGCCGAAAATCCAGCATCCAGTCGGGCTCGTTGCGGGAGGAAGAATGCGCGCGCACCGTCTCTTCACTGAAGCCGTTGACAGAATTCATAATGGCTTGCGAATCTTTTACAAGAACGCTCACGTTTATTGCTCTCCTTTTCCGTGACATGAATAGTTGACGATTGGATGACAAGATGGCAGTCTCGCAATGTCTGGATAGCCTGTCATCTTGTCATCCAGTAGTCTTGTAGGTATTCTGTCACCCGATAGTGCGAATGCCCGAACAGCATTAACCGACGGTGCCTTCCATCTGCAGCTGGATCAGGCGGTTCATCTCCACAGCATATTCCATGGGTAGCTCCTTCACCAGCGGCTCAATAAAGCCGCCGACGATCATGGCCGCGGACTCATCTATGCTGATACCACGGCTCATGAGGTAGAACAGCTGCTCTTCGCCGATCTTGCTCACCGATGCTTCATGCCCCACACTCACCTGCTCTTCTTCGATCTCGATGTATGGATAGGTGTCGGAGCGGCTGGTTTCGTCCAATAGCAGGGCATCGCACACGACGTTGCTCTTGCTGTGATGCGCACCCTTGGCCACCTTGAGCAGGCCGCGATAGCTGGCACGGCCGCCGTCCTTGCTGATGGACTTGGAGACGATCTTCGAGCTGGTGTAGGGGGCGCCATGCACTACCTTACCGCCGGCGTCCTGGTGCTGGCCGCGGCCAGCAAAGGCGATGGAAAGAATCTCGCCGTGGGCCTTTGGGCCAAGCATATAGACGGCCGGGTACTTCATGGTCACCTTGCTGCCCAGGTTGCCGTCGATCCATTCCATGGTGGCGCTTTCATAGGCCACGGCACGCTTGGTCACCAGGTTATAGACGTCGGTGCTCCAATTCTGGATCGTCGTGTAGCGGCAGCGCGCGCCTTTCTTCACGATGATTTCGACCACCGCGCTGTGGAGGCTATTGCTCGAGTAAATCGGCGCAGTACACCCCTCTACGTAGTGCATGCTGGCGCCTTCTTCAACGATAATGAGCGTGCGCTCGAACTGCCCCATGTTCTCCGCATTAATCCGGAAGTAGGCCTGTAATGGAATATCCACATGGACACCCTTGGGCACGTAGACAAAGCTGCCACCGCTCCACACCGCGCTGTTCAGGGCAGCAAACTTGTTGTCGGCCGCCGGAATGATGGTAGCGAAGTATTCGCGCACAATGTCCTCATGCTCGCGCAGGCCGCTGTCCATGTCCAAAAAGATGACGCCCTGCTTCTCCCATTCCTCACGCAGGCTATGGTAGATGACTTCAGAGTCATATTGGGCGCCTACGCCAGCCAGGAACTTGCGCTCGGCCTCAGGAATGCCCAGGCGATCGAAAGTCCGCTTGATATCTTCGGGTACGTCTTCCCAGGTCCGCCCCTGCTTCTCGGTAGGGCGAAGATAGTAGGTAATCTCGTCAAAGTTGATGCCACTGAGGTCGGCGCCCCATGTTGGCAAGGGCTTGGCCAGGAAGATGTCCAGCGCTTCGTGGCGGAACTGGCGCATCCAGTCCGGCTCACTCTTCTGATCCGATATCTGATCAATGACGGCGTGGTTCAGACCGAGCCCGGTGCGGAAGATCGCCTGCCGGACGTCATGGAAGCCGTATTCGTATTCGCTCTTGACCCCTTGAAGGGCCTCACGATCTGCGTGTGTGGCCATTGGGTTCTCCCTTCATGTCAATACTACCCAGTGTTCTCGATGTGCTGCTACGCCGCAACCGCGTTGCCAAACTCGTGCTCAACCCAACTGTAGCCCTTCTCTTCTAGCATA
>JACFMY010000033.1:0-10582 GCA_019455155.1 Caldilineaceae bacterium | reverse complement strand
CATATGGGCCACTTCGGGCCCGCCCGTCATGACGACACGGCCACCGTGGAAGATGCTTACGTAATGCGGCTTTACATAGTTGAGAATGCGTTGGTAATGTGTGATGAGCAGAAAGCCCCGCTCAGGCGTGGCGAGCTTGTTGATGCCGTCCGCAACGACCCGTAGAGCATCAATGTCCAAACCGGAGTCGGACTCGTCAAGAATGCCAAACTTGGGTTCCAACATGGCCATCTGCAACACCTCAGTGCGCTTCTTTTCACCGCCTGAAAAGCCGTCGTTCAAATAACGCCGGGCAAAGCTCGGATCGACATTGAACTCTTTCATCTTTTCGTTGAGCTCCTTGCGGAACTCACGCATGGGCATCAGGTTACTGCCGATGACGCCGCCGCGTCCACTGGCCTCGACCGGCTGCGATGTGTAGCCGCGCACATTGCTCACTGCGGTGCGCAGGAAATTGGCCACGCTCACACCGGGTACGGCCACCGGGTATTGGAAAGCCAGGAAGATGCCCACTTTTGTGCGCTCATCGGGCTCCAAATCCAGGATGCTCTCGCCGTCTACTAGAATATCGCCCTCCGTCACCTTATAATGCGGGTGCCCGGCGATGACATAAGCCAACGTCGACTTGCCTGATCCGTTCGGGCCCATCAGGGCATGGATCTCGCCGCTGTGCAAGGTCAAGTTGACACCTTTCAAAATCTCCCGCTCTTCAACTGTGGCGTGAAGATTGCGAATTTCCAGAACGCTCATATTGGTGAACTCCTATTTCCACTCTCGCCAAATGCTGGCCGTTTGCTACAGGATGTCATATGAATAAAGACATCTGCTGGATGAACAGCGTACGGGAGTTGCGTTGCCGCACACAGCGTCCTCCCATCCAATTCAACAATACCAGCGTGATGTCTCTGTAACCTGTTGTAATAGCGGCGTTTTCTATGCTTGAAGCAGCAGCGTGTCGCCGCGGTTTTGTGCCCCCGTCTTGTCATCCGTGCCGACTACGAATGTACAACCAGCGTGGCCTTCCATCATACACTTACTCAGGTTCACGTCCGAACCAAGCGCCTTGCCGATCAGCTCACGGTCCATCTCGCAAATCTCGCGGTGTCCCTGCGCCAGTTCATGAAACGGACAGTTGTAAGTGCGCAGCAGAATGGTATCGTCATCGCCCACCAGCGCATCGGCCAGCACGCCGTTGCCGTTCAACACACCAGCCAGCTCACTGACGCGATCTTGCAGAACACTGGAACGCAATGACAACGCATACTTGCGTGCCAGCCGGGTGCCGACTCGTTCCAGTAACTGCGACGCCCGGTCGCTCCCTTCCATGTGAAAGACCTCTTCCAGCAAGGTCAGGGCAAGATCATCACAGTGGCACGCGAAGAGTTCCTGGACCTTGTCGGTCGTGAAATAGGCGTGATGGGGCCGGCCAACGCCCGCATGGACGGTGCGTCGCTCAATGTACCCTTCAGCCTGCAGCGTATTCAGATGCTGGCGTACCGCTGTTGTCGTGATTCCCAACAGCTCTTCCAGCTCTTTGATGGTCGCCGAACCCTGGCGCTGGAGATACTCTACAATCTGCCAGACAGGAGATTCGCGCCTGGTGAAGGTACTTAGACTCATAGGTGTGAAACGGGTATCCGCCGCTACTTGTAAGGCCGCCCAACCACGACCGATTCTGCGACTATGTGTTTACCTTAACACCACCAGACATTTTTGTCAAATGAAAATGTTTAAATTATCAAAATGAAAGCAGGCGCCCGCGGGCGCCTGCGTCTTCCCTGTCTTTTCCAAACAACGGACGGCGGCTAATCGGCCGCGGCAGACGGTGTGGGTGTTGCCGGCACTGGAGTCGATGGCCGGGTCCCTGGCAACATCAGCGCAATCGCGCCAGCCGCCACCGGCAGAATCGCGACCACTGACAGCACCAACTGCAGCCCGTAGCTATCCGCAGCGACACTCTCGATCCAGGCCATGGCTGACCCGCTGGCAAAGATGAAGCCCAACACCAATCCACCCATGAGCCCACGACGGTTAGGGGCCAGTTCCTGAGTCATGACCAACAGAATGCTGTGGGGTATGCTGAGCAGCAGGCCAGCAGCCACAGCCACCAGCAGGTAGTTGGTTCCCTGCGAGTAGAGCATCAGGAACGCAAACGGCGCACTAAGCACGGACGCCATGGCCATGACTAGCCGGCGATTATACCGGTCACCCAAGAAGCCGCCGGTCAGCGTACCCAATGCACCAGAGAAGTTGAAGAGGCCCAGCATGAGACCGAAGGTGACAGGATCAAAGCCTTGGGACGAGAAATATTTGGGCAGGAGCGTGGCATAGCCCTGCGCCGTCCCTGAGCGCAACATGATAAAGAGCACGAAGGCCGTGACCAGGAGGGCGGTCGCACCATGACGCGCATTGGCGGAACGGTGATCGGCGACCGGCTTTGCTCGCTTTGGCGCGTCGGGCAGCGGGTCGTTCATATACATCAACATGAAGGCGACCGCCGGCAACATGAGAGCCGCCATGAAGGGCATGCCCACCAAACCAATGCCGCCGACCACAAAGCCGGCGATGATGGGGCCAAAGGCCAGGCCGCTCTGGCCACCCAGGAAGAAGACCGAAGTCGAGGTTGTGGCGCGTTTGCCGCCGGAAACAGCAGCGTTGACCATGCCGGCCGCGTGGAATGCCCCGCTCCCCAACCCGCCGAACATGAGCAAGGTGATGAAAAGCGGGTAGCTCGGCATATAGGATGCGACAGCATAAAAGACGATGGTCCACAGCAGACCGATAGGACCGACCCAGCGTCCGCGCAACTTGTCGGTGAGACCGCCAAACAGAGGCTGGCTCATGGCGGCAAACATCTGGTACATCATGGCGCCGAACCCAATCTGCGCGATACTCAACTCGTAGTTGCCAGCGATCAAGGTCAGAATCATCGCCACCGACGAGTTCAAAATGTCAATGGACAGATGCCCATACGATGCTGCAAACAAACGCTTCTTGTCCATGCCGGCCGTGCTCCTCATTCCACAACAAAGAGATGAATTTTTATCATAGCATAGGCCAGGTGGCGTCACCATTCCAGCTCGGATACGAATGTATGCCGGCATACGTTCGTATTCTTCGTATACACAGATGGAATGAATATTGCGCTGCGCCTGGCGCATATTCCCGGGGCCGGACTCGCGGTGTCCTCAGAGCCCATTGTTTTGGCGATGGATTGTATGCTGGGGTTGCCGGTGAGCCACGTTTGACGCCAGCCGCCGGCAATGACACAATCAAACAGGGCCTGTTGGGGAGGTTCGAGTGGATATGGCGAATTGGGCTCATTTGCAGCCGGCCATCACCCAGGAAGCAAGACGTCTGGGATTCGACTATTGCGGCTTTGCCCCAGTGCGCGAAGCCGCTCACGCTGACTTCTTTGCGGGATGGTTGGCTGCTGGCCGTGCCGGTGAAATGACCTACCTTGAGCGTAACCAGGAAAAGCGGCGCGATCCAGCTCGGCTGGCTGAGCATGGCGCGCCTCCCTTCCGTACCGTCATTGCACTGGGCGTCAACTACCACCAGTTCGACCTGCCCCCTGCCGTTCGGGACGATCCCAGTCGCGGCGTCATAGCCGCCTATGCCTGGGGCGACGACTACCACGACATGATTCGTCCCCTACTCTATGAGCTTGACGCTTTCATCCGGCACCATACCGGTCGAACGACTCTGGGGAAGTGCCTTGTTGACACTGGCCCGGTGCTGGAACGGGATTGGGCTACAGCTGCTGGTTTTGCCTTCATCGGGAAAAACTGCTGCTCGATCAACCTGGATGACGGCAGCTGGCACTTTCTGGCCACGATTCTGATACCCGAGCTGTTGGTAGCAGATGCCATGCCCTCCGCGCGCACACCCGTGCCCCGGCGACATGGCACCTGCGGGCGCTGTGTACGCTGCCTGGCAGCCTGTCCTACGGATGCATTTGTGGGTCCGTACGACCTGGATCCACTACGTTGTATCTCTTACTGGACAATCGAAGCCAGGGAAGTCATCCCGCGCTTCCTCCGGCCTGCCTTTGGTAACCGCATCTTTGGCTGTGACATCTGCCAGGAAGTCTGTCCCTACAACCGGCGGCTGCGCAACCGGACACCTTTGATGGATGCGCTGCGTGCCCATCAGGAGCGCGTAGCGCCGCCTCTGTTACAGGGGTTTGAGCCCACCTTCCCATACTGGCTGGAGGAGGCAGCATTCAGCGAACGCTTTCATGGCTCGCCGGTCAAACGACCCAAGCGCCACGGCATGTTGCGCAATGTGTGTGTGGCCCTGGGCAACTGGGCCGAGCCGGTGGCCACGCCAGCGCTCATCCAGGCTTTGCACGACCCGCATCCTCTGCCCCGCGCCCATGCGGCCTGGGGTTTGGGACAGGTATTGGCGCAGCACCACGACTCGCGGGCCGGCAGCGCATTGCAGCGAGCCTTGGAAAGCGAAGAAGACGGACGGGTTGCGGAGGAAGTCCGGTTGGCGTTAGGCAGCTGACGTGCCCTGCCCACCGGACGCTCTGTGACCGCAGCGAAAGATGGCAGGAGCCATCATGCAGCGGAAACTTCGCATGCGATCCTGCGTACTGTTCTGTGATGGCCTGACGAGGCTCTTTAGCCCATAACAGGCACAGGTTGGCCAATCATGCGCCTGTTACCGGCTTTGGCAACAGGCGTTCGCACCAGATAGGCCACTAATGAGAAACGTGGAATAACGCTTGCTTCAAAGCAGTACACGAAAAAGGAAGGAGATAGTATGGACTTCGCACGTGCGCTGACGTTTATTACCGAAGATCCCCGGTGGAAAGAGAAAGTCGCCATCGGGACGGGTGTCGTGTTGATCAGCAGCATACTGGCGGCGATTCTGATTGGTGTCCTCGGCTTCATCATATTGATGGGCTACAGCGTACGGCTTATGCAAAATGTGCGCGATGGCCAGCAGTATCCGTTGCCCGAGTGGAACGACTGGGGCGGTGACCTGACCCGTGGGTTCAAGCTGTTCGTGGTAACCCTGGTTTGGGCCCTGCCGATCATCTTGCTCGTACTGCCCTCGGCTGTCGGAGGCGTGATGGCCGATTCGGATAGCGGCATGCTGCGCACCTTCGGGCTGTTCACGCTCTTTTCCAGCTACTGCCTGATCATTATCTATGCCATCTTTATTACCCTGATGACACCGGGCTTCACTATCTGGTTTGCCCGTGACGAACAGATCAGCAGCGGACTGCGCTTTACCGAAATCGTCGACTGGTCGCGGAATCACATGGGCGAGGTCGTGTTGTATACCATCGCCTACATCATTGCTAGTATGTTGTTCTCGATGATCGCGGGGATTGTTGGTCTGATTCTCTGCCTGGTAGGGTTGATCGTCACGGTCCCGCTGAGCACGTTGGTGCTCTATCTCTACCAGTACAACCTGTTGGGCCAGATAGCCCACAAAGATCGTACTGGGGAGCCCTATTACCGGCCGGTGCCCGTGCCCGTGCCGGCGCCCGCGGCGCCAGTTGCGCCCCCGCCTGCCGGCCCGCCAACTGAACCGGATCAGCCGGCGCAGCCCGAGGAGTAGTGGTCTCTCAACCACCAGACGTGAATTCGGTAGTGGCGACCTCAGTCGCTTTGGACAGATGAACGGATGAAGCCGTTACTACCGAATGACGATTGACATACCACTGGTGCCAATTGCACACAAAGGGGGGCACAGTTTCGACGTCGAAACTGTGCCCCCCTTTGCATTATAGCCTCGTGCCACGGAAGTGCTGATTTTGTATTCGAATCCACAAATGAATGCGGATTTGGCATGGCAAATGCCAAATCGCTGCGGAATACGCAAATCAGGGCTTGACAGCCGTGCAACCCACGTAGTAAAGTGGAAGGAGAATGCTGTCCCTGTGATTCGGGGCGGCTCGTGACGGATTTAGGACATTGCCACAGGAAGGTAGCGCCGCATTGAATCTGGTGCTGGATAGGACGGATCGGGCCATTATTCGCGCCATGAAGACAGACGGGCGCATGCCCTTTAGCACCATCGCCACTCAGCTCGGTGTTTCGCCGGGGATGATCCGGCAGCGGGTGCAGCGCCTGGTGGACGGCGGCGTGCTCCAGTTTGTTGCCGTCACGCACCCTCTGCGCAGTGGTTTTCACACCATGGCGCTCATTGGCGTGAAGGCGGATGGACACCGTCTGCAGGAGATCGCCCGGCAAATTGCCGGGTTTGAGGAAGTGATCTACCTCGCGATCACGTCAGGAACCTACAATTTTCTGGTGGAAGTGACCTGTATCGACAACGCCCACCTGCTGAAGTTTCTCACGGAGAAGCTGTACAGCGTGGAGGGTGTGCGCGAGGCAGAGACCTTTATCTATTTGGACATCGTCAAAGAGATCTATACCTGGGACCCGCCCGCGCCTGCCGGCGAAACCCCAGCCAACGCGACGGCCATTGAGGTTGGGTAGCGCGTTCGCATGTCAGGTGGCTAGCTCAGCGGCCGGCCGTGTGTAACATGGTTACAACCGGCAACGGCTCGCTGGTTAGCAGGCTGACTCCGGATCTCGGCGACTCACGACGGAGCATAGTATGGACGAGGAGCCCGCGGATACTAGCCGTGGCTTCGCAAGGGGGGTGACAAACGCTGTCTAAGACGGCAAACCAAACTCTACTTTGTCACCGTGCTTTTGACTCTTGTCAAGCCATGGAGAGTTTTCATGCGAACCAACACAAACAGAACACGTGAGCTTTTTCAGAAAGCCAAGCAGTACATCCCCTACGGCGTCAACTCCAACTTCCGCTACTGGGGTGACGACCACACGCCCATCATCGCCCGGGGCGCCGGAGCCTATGTCTGGGACGCCGATGACAACCGTTTCATTGATTACCGCCTGGGTTTTGGTCCGATCATTCTCGGCCACGCGTTTCCAGCTGTGACTGCCCGCGTCGCGGCGGCGATTCAAGATGGTGTGCTATTTGCCGCTACCACGCCAGTGGAGATCGAACTGGCCGAGCGTTTCACGCGCATGACGGGCATGGAGAAGGTGCGCATTTCCAACACAGGCACCGAAGCAAACATGCACGCCCTGCGTATTGCCCGCGCCTTCACCGGCCGCGAGAAGTTCATCAAATTCGAGGGCAACTATCACGGCAATTTCGACTACGTCATGTTCAGCGGCCCCACAGCCAAGGCCGACCTGCTCGGACCGCGCCAGCATCCGCACCGGCTGCGCGCCACCGAGGGAATGCCGGTTGCCATCCGCAACTACATGATCTCGCTGCCATACAACGATATCGAGCTCTTTGAGCGGGCCATGGTGGAACATGGTGAGGAATTGGCCGCCGTGATCGTAGAGCCGATCATGGGCAATGCCGCCTGTATTCTACCTGATCAGGCGTGGCTGCAACGGCTCCGCACGCTGTGTGACGAGTTTGGTGCCGTGCTGATCTTTGATGAGGTAAAGACCGGCTTCCGCCTGGCCAACGGCGGCGCTCAGGCCTATTTCGGCGTGCGAGCCGATCTGGCCGCCTATGCCAAGGCCATGGGTAACGGCTTCCCCATCTCCGCTGTGGCCGGTCGCGATGAGATCATGGCCGTCGTTGAGCCCGGTCGTGTGGCGCAGGGTGGTACCTACTGTGGCAATGTCGTAGCTGCCAGCGCCGCCGCGGCCACGCTTGAGATCCTTGAGACTGAACCTGTCATCGACACCATTTTTGCCAATGGCCAGCGTCTCATTGACGGCATCCATGCCATATTGGAGCGCGCCGGTGTCCCTCATACCGTGACGGGCGTTCCTTCGATGTTCAGCGTGTTGCTGGGCAAGAACGAGCCCCCTGCAGACTATCGGGGTTATTGCGAATTCGATGCCGAGCTCTTTGGGCTCCTGGGCCAAGAGCTGATTGCCCGAGGTGTTCTGGTAGACGACGACCCGCGCGAGCCATGGTTCATGTCCTACAGCCATGACGCCGCGATTGTCGACGAAACTTTGAACATTGTCGAAGACGCGGTCAATGCCGTGTTGGGGCCGGGCCGTCAGGCTGGATTACGGCTGGCGGCTTGACGCCGTCTGTTTGGATCTGCAGTGTATCGGCCCGCCGTGCACCGGCGGGCCTCTGTTTTCGCGCTACGCAGTGAGTGGCCCACCCATTTCACTGCGCCGCCGCGACTTCTCATCCCCACCTGCGTACTGAAGCTGTATGTTCAGGCTGACGGCCACTGAAAATCTGGCGCTGTGTTTGCATGAGCTTGCCCGTTCTTGCGTACCAGGCATACCATAGAGGGTAATGTCTCTGGTCCCTGAGACGCCTGCGGCCTTGTTTCCTGCGTGTACCGGAGTAGGCGCAAACGCTAGTCTCTGGTACGCGCCGGTGTTTTATCCCAGGAGAATTGAGCATGGCAAGAAGCTACCCGTTGACGGGTGAACGATTTGATGTTGCGATCATTGGTTCAGGAATCGGCGGCTCATCCCTGGCTGCCATCCTGGCCAGAAATGGCCTGCGTGTGCTGGTTCTTGAGGCCCAGACGCATCCGAAATTCGCGATCGGCGAATCCATGATTCTGGAGACGTCAGAAACCATGCGTGCGCTGGCTGAGCTGTACAGCGTTCCAGAGGTGGCCTACTACAGTTCAGAGAACTATCTGCCGCTGATTGGCACGTCCCACGGTGTCAAACGTCATTTCAGCTTTTTGCATCACAGCGAGGGCAGAACACAGGACAGGGCTCGCAGCTTACAGGCAGTCATTCCTCGCCAGCCCCACGGCCATGAGCTGCATCTCTACCGCCAGGATTCAGATTATCACCTGACGTCAGCAGCCATTGCCTATGGCGCGAACGTGTTGCAGAACACGCCTGTACAGGATATCGAGCTCTATGCTGACCGCGTAGAGGTCATTACCGCCAGGGGTGACCGGTATACGGCGAGCTATGTTGTGGATGCTGGCGGCTATCGATCGATCCTGGCCGAACGCTTTGGCCTGCGCGACCGCAACATGCGCACCCACTCGCGTGGCCTCTTTACCCATATGGTCAACGTGCCCGACTTTCACGATGTAGCGGCCAGCCGTCAGGTCTATGGCCTGCCTTTCAGTGTGGCCGAAGGCACGCTCCACCATGTCTTCCACGGCGGCTGGATGTGGGTCATCCCGTTCAACAACCATCCCAAGGCGACCAATCCTTTGTGCAGCGTTGGGCTTATGCTGGATGAGCGGATCTATCCAATGCAGGAAGAGGTGAGCCCAGAAGAGGAGTTCTTCACCTTCATCGAGCGCTTCCCCAGCATGGCTGCCCAGTTCCGCCACGCCCGTGCGGTGCGCCACTGGACACGTAGCGGGCGGATCTCCTACTCGTCCACGCACGTTGCCGGCGACCGCTATTGCCTATTGGGGCACGCGGCCGGCTTTGTAGACCCGCTCTATTCCAAGGGGCTCTACACCACCATGATGAGCATCTCCGTGCTCGCCGATCTGCTGTTGGACGCACACGCTGATGGCGACTATTCCGCCGCGCGTTTTCAACCGCTGGAAACCCTCACGCTGGCCTATGTCCGCACCGCGGATCGGCTGGTGGCCAATTCGTACAAGTCCTGGTCAGATTACCGGCTGTGGTCTGTCTATTCTGTGCTGTGGCTGTTGGGCGCCTATCTCGAGTACGTCAAGCTGACCAGCATGCGCGTCCGCGCCAGGAGCCGGCGCTCCTACTATGACGAGGTGTATGCGCTAAAGTTGGCCGGCGGCGGCTACCCGCCCTTCGACGAAGCGGCCGCGCGCGTGGATGAGATCGTGGAGGAGATCAATCCTTTGGACCCAGAGGCAGTGGAGCGGGCCGTGAAGGAAATCCGCCGTATCTATGACGGTGTCGACTTCATGCCGGAAGCCTTCCGTGCTCTGTTGGACGGAAAGAACCATCTTCCCAAGCAGAAGCTCCGGCTTGGCCTGCTCAAGCCCAATGACGGCTTCCTGGGGCATGGGGAATATCGCCGCCACTTTTTTGGCGACAAGCCGGCCGCGGCGCTCGTTACGAACTTTGTCCGGGAGAAAATCAACTATTCGAGCGCCATGCTTGGCAGGAAATACAAACGTGCCGCAATCCATGCCCAATGAGCGGCCTGCGGGACGGTCTGCATGCCAATCCGGCCCGGAGCACATCAAGACCCGGCGTGCTCGCCTCTTGCCAGAGCAGCACCAACAAGCCGTTGCCGCATGTCTGTACGAATGGACAGCCCGTTAGTAGACCAACGGACAATGACCTGGCTGCGTCACTCTGCTTAACTGGCCAATGGAACGTATCATTCGAGGGCAGGCGCCGTGCCTGCCGGCGGGGAACAGAGAGGGGAGATCATGGAATTCGCAGAAATACGCCTGATTCTTGACGTAGCTGACTTTGCCGCCAGTGTCCACTTTTACCGGGATCTATTGGGTCTACAGCCAGTCAGCAGCTGGGAGAAAGAGGAAGGACCAGGTATCATTCTCAAAGCGGGAGGCGGGCGTACCATTGAGCTCTTTGGCCCCCCGCCTGGCGCATCCCATCCCGCGCAGTTGACGACCGCGGTCAAGCTGGGACTGCAGGTCGAAGACCTCGACGCAGTCTAT
>JACFMY010000032.1 GCA_019455155.1 Caldilineaceae bacterium | reverse complement strand
CACTTGCGGGTGATGGCCCCATCAAGCAGCGGCTGGTGGCGGCCTACAAGGAATACCTCGAGGACCTCCGCGAGGAGGAGCTGCCGGATTCGATCCGCCAGAAGTTCGTCTCGCTGCGCGAGGGGCTGAACGCGGTGGGGCCCACCAATGGCGAGAGCGCGGTGCATGCCTCGGTGCGCAAGATGTCGCCGGTGGATGCGCAGCGCTACACCACCAGCATCCTGCTCATGCTGGGCGAGCTGGTGCGGGTGAAGAACGGCGGCGAGCGCCTGGCCTTCACCAAGCCCGAGCGCCCGGCCACCAGCGGCCACCCGCAGATCCCGGACGTCATCCAGATCCACCACACGGCACGCTGAGCGCCACTCCGAGCCCGGCGCGGCCGCACAAGCCCCGCCTCCTCGCACCCCGGCAGGCCGGCGGCCGGGGCTGGCTGGTGCACGGCCGGAAACTTCAGACACTCATCCCCGGCTGGGACTGGGGCTGGGACTGGGGCTGGGACTGGATCAAGCACGGATCATTCCTTCACCGGAACCGGGCGCAACCCACCCCGGGGATGCGCCCGGATGGTTGGCGCCGAAGACACTGAAAATCATTTGTCGTGACATCGTCCGGACAAATACAATAGAGGCATCCAAGATCTGGCCGGAGGGGCAGCATGAGCACCCCGCATCCTTCCAAGACCGAGCGCATCGATGTCCGCGCAAGCACATCGGTCAAGCAGTTGCTGCAGGAAGCTGCGCGCGCCTGTCACAAGAACGTCAGCGAGTTCCTGCTCGACGCCGGCGTGACGGCGGCCACACAGACGCTGGCGGATCGTCGCCGGTTCGTGCTCGACGAGGCGCAGTGGCAGGCATTCGAGGAAGCGCTGGATCGGCCGGTGCAAAGCAAGCCACGGCTGGAGAAGCTGCTGCGTGAGCCCGGGGTGCTGGGTTGAACGATGGCTACGCGCCCGTTCGCAAGCTGCGTGCCACGGACCAGGTCGATGCCTTCGACTGCGGCCAGGCCGCACTGAACCAGTTCCTGCAGCGCTACGCGCTCGTCAACCAGAAAGCCAACAGTGCGCAGACCTACGTCTGCTGCCGGGGCGACACGGTGACCGGCTTCTACAGCCTCGCCGTCGGCAGCGTCGATCCGCAGGCTGCACCGTCAAGGGCCGCGAAGGGGCTGGCACGTCATCCGGTACCGGTCATGATCCTGGCCCGGCTTGTGGTGGACAAGGCGCACCAACGCAAGGGGCTGGGGCGGGCCCTGCTCAAGGACGCACTGCTGCGTACCGCACAGGCCGCCGACATCGCCGGCATCCGCTGCCTGCTGATCCATGCCAGGGACGACGCAGCACGCGAGTGGTACAGCTCATGGGAATTCGAGCCCAGCCCGACCGACCCCTACCACCTGTTCCTGATACTCAAGGATCTCAAGGGCATGTCGGGCTGAGGGCAGCCTCCCGCCCAAAGCAAAGGGGGCGGTCCCTGCGGACCGCCCCCTTTTTCATTACCCGCAATCCGCGGCTCAGTAGGGCCGCTTGAGGTACTGGCCGCTGGCCTTGCCGACGATCTTGCCTTCGTCGTAGATCTTCTGGCCGCGCAGGAAGGTGGTCTTCACCGCGGCGGTCAACTCCATGCCCTCGAAGGGGGTGTAGCCCTGGTCGGACTCGGAATCCGCCGAGCGGATGGTCCAGGTCTCGTTGGGCTCGACGATGGCAAGGTCGGCATCCAGCCCCGGGGCGATGTCGCCCTTGCTCGGCAGGCCGAAGCGCTGCGCGGCATTGAAGCTGGTGAGCTTGGCCATGTCGTTGTAGGACAGCCCGCGGCGGCGGCCCTCGGTGATCAGCGCCGGCAGCATGTACTCGGTACCGCCGAAGCCGGACTTGGCGAGCCAGATGTCCTTCGGCTTCTTCTCGTCCACCTTCATCTCGTGCTTGCAGCAGGCGTGGTCGCTGCAGATCCAGTCGATGTCGCCGTCGAGGATGCTCTCCCAGAGGAACTCCACGTCCGGGCGCGGGCGGATCGGCGGGTTCACCTTGGCCAGCGCGCCGGTGGGGGCGTCGGTGTCCAGCATGAGGTGGCCGATGGTGACCTCGCGGCGGAAGTTGATGTGCGGGAACACGGCGGCCATCTGCAGCGCCGCCACCACCGCCTTGCGCGAGGTGAGGTGCAGCAGGTTGATGTTGGGCAGGTCGGTCTCGTTGGCCAGGTAGGAGGCGATGAAGATCGCCAGGCCCTCGGAGTGCGGCGGGCGCCCGGCGCTGTAGGCGTGCAGGCCCTTGAGCTTGCCCTCCTCCTCCACCATCTTGGTGTAGGCGGCCATGATCTCGGCGGTCTCGCAGTGCAGGCTGAGCGAGATGTCCTCGGCCTTGTCCGGGTACTGCTCCATCGCCTTCTTGACGCCGCGCATGACGAACTCGAAGTGCGCGATGTCGTACTTCTCGTCCTTGTCGATCATCAGGAACTCGGCCTGGTTGGCCGAGCGGCCATGCAGGCCGTGGCCGCCGTAGAACATGAAGATCTTGAAGGAAGTGACGCCGAAGTCATTGACCAGCATCGGAATTTCACCGATGTGCTGCTTGCTGAGCGGCGCCAGGTGGTAGGCGTAATCCACGTGGAAGCGGCCCTTGGAGATGTCCAGCACCTCGGGGTAGAAGGTCTTGTAGGGGCCGCCCTTGTTCAGGTAGTAGCCGCCGGTGCGCATGTAGTTGATGCTGGAGGTCACGCCACCCTGGGCCGCCGCGCGGCTCTCGGTGACGGCGTCCTCGGCCAGCGGCGAGTAGATACCGGTGTGCATGTGCGGGTCCACCAGGCCGGGGAAGGCCAGGCGGTTCTTCGCATCGAAGACCTCACGGGCGCGCGAGGCATCGATGCCCGGCACGATCTTGGCAAACTTGCCATTGCTGATGGCGATGTCCGCGTCTTCCACCATGGCCGCATTCGGCCGCACGACGCGCACGTTCTTGATCAGGAGATCGAATTCCTTCTTATCGGCCATGGGGCTCCCTCGGCGGTTTTTCGGCAAGCTGGCAAGGATACCGCGAATGGCCCGGCGGGCCAATCACCGGCGCCCCAGACTCAGTCTTCGGCGAACCCCGCCTCGCGCTGGTGCCGCACCGCCAGCACCAGCACCACCTCCTCCGCGGGCAGCCAGCGATATTTGGCAATGTAGCCATGGCGGCCACGGGAGAGCACCAGCTCGCGGCGCCCATCCTCCGCCTCGTGCCCGAGCAGCGGGTGGTCGGCGAGCAGTGCCAGCGCCCGGCGCACGCTCAGCATGCGGGCACGCGCCTGGCGCGGGTCGTGCTCGGCAAGGAAGTCGAACAGCCGCTCGAAATCGGCCAGCGCCTCCCGGGTTATTTCGACCCGCGCCACCGGCGTGCCCGTGGCCGGCGGGGCTGCTCCCCGGCTGCGCGCGACTCGAGATAATCAAAGGCGATATCGAGCGGGATGGCCTCGCCGCTGGCAAGCGCCCGCGACTCCGCATCGGCTGCATCGGCTGCAAAGCGGGCACGCAGCTCGAGCCGTGCGGCCTCGCGCTCCAGCGCATCCACCATGAAGGCATGCGGAGTTTTCTGCAGGCCCGCCGCCAGGGCCTCGATGCGGCGCTTCAGATCGTCGGGAAGCTTGAGGCTGGTTGCCGCCATGACACGGGCACCCGGAACCAAAGGTAGTCAGAATGTACTACTCGCGGCTGGGGCGATCAATACGCGCCAGATCTCAGCGCAGCCCTGGCACGTGCTGCTCGATGAAGGGGCGCGCCGCCGCCACGTCGGCATAGACGCTGATGCCGCCGCCATCCGCGCACAGATTGCCCGCCACCCGGCTGGCGATGCCCACCAGCACCCGGCTGCCATCGGCGCGGCGCAGCAGCAGCGGCCCGCCGCTGTCCCCGCCGCAGGGCCCCGAGGCGCGGTCGATGAAGATGAAGCGCGACTCGTCCCGGCGCAGCGCTCCCAGCGCCACCTCGGACTCCACCAGCAGTTCGGAAAAGCCCGCCCCCGACACCCGCTTGCCCCAGCCGGCAATCGCGGCCAGTGCGTTCTCCTTCAGGAGCGCGGCGGCATCCTCCGTGCTGGCCAGCGCCACCACCGGCCCCGCCACCGGCTCGGCAAGGCGCAGCAGGCCCACGTCCCAGACGCCCGTCTCCTTGTCATAAAGCGGGTGGCGGATGGCCTCGGCCACCTGGACGACCTTGGCCTGCCCCCGGTCGCGTGCGCCAAGGCGCACCTCCACCCCCATGGAGCTGCAGTGCGCCGCCGTCAGCACCCAGCCGGGCGCCACCAGCTGGGCGGTGCACACCCCGCCCTTCTCGATACCGACCAGCGCCACCGCCCAGGGGTACTGGTCAACAAAGCGGGCCTCGCTGACCGCGGTGCCGTTGACGATGGCGAAGGCAGGCAAGGCAAGGAACAGGAGAGCCGCAAGCCAGAGGCGGCGGTGCCGACTGCCAGCCATCCGGCCCAGCGGGATCATCGGCCGACGCCATCCAGCCGGACCCACGGCCTGCCGGGAGAACACGTTGAGCAATCGGGCTTGCACGCCAGGCCTAGCGCACCAGCTCGGCCAGCATCTGCTCGAAGCGCTCCGCCAGCTTGCGCCGGTCGAAGTGCTCTTCCACGAACCGGCGCCCCGCCAGACCCATGCCCCGCCGACGCTCGGCATCATCGGCCAAGGCCACCACGGCTGCGGCCAGCTCATCGGCGTTTTCCGGCTCGATGGCCATGCCGGCACCGCTTTGCTCCAGCAAGCGCTGGCTCTCGCCGCGCACGCCCAGGATGATGGGCTTCGCCATGCCCATGGCCTCGAAGAGCTTGGATGGCAGCACGGTATTGAACAGCGGCTGATTCCTCAGCAACACCAGGCTGACGCCGGTCATGCCCCACAGCGAGGGCATGCGCTGCTTGGGCAGCTGGCCCAGGATCAAAAGGTTCTCGAGCCCCATGTGCTCCTTCTTCTGGACCAGGCGCTCGCGCTCGGCACCATCGCCCGCCATGACGAACACGATGTCATGCCGATCGCGCAGCCGGTCCGCGGCCTCGAGAATCACGTCCAGCCCATGGGCCATGCCGTGCGTGCCGACATAGGCGGCAACGAAGCGGCCACCGATGCCCAGCGATGCCGCCAGCTCGTCACCCGACTCATCCGGGTTGAAGAAGGCCAGATCCACGCCGTTCTTGATCACCACGACCTTGTCCGGGTCGCCGCAGGCAGCGGCGATGCGCGGCACGAAGGAGTCCGTCACGCTGACGATACGGTCCGCATGGCGGTAGGCAAAATGTTCCAGCCATTCGAGCATGCGGATCGTGCGGCTGCGCTCCATGGCACCCACGGTCACGATCGACTCCGGCCACAGGTCGCGTATCTCGAGCACCCAGGGAACCCGCTTGATGCGGCTCACCAGATAGCCCGCCAATCCGCAGAAGAACTGCGGCGAGGTGGAGACCACCACATCCACCCTGGGCAGGAAGGGGGCGGTCAGCACCGCCATCACCAGATAGAACAGGTAATTGAGCGTCCGCCGCAGGAAGCCGCGGTTCGGTGCCGTCAGGGTCAGCATGCGCCGCACCTGGATGCCCGACAGCTCCTCCTTCTGATGCAGCCGGTTGCGGTAACCGGGGTAGATACGGCCTGCGGGATGATTCGGCTGGTTGGTCAGCACCATCACCTCGTGGCCATGCCCCACCCAGACCTTTGCATGCTCAAAGGTGCGGCTGGCCGGCGCGTTGACTTCGGGAGGGAAATAGTGGGTCAAAAACAGGATATGCATCTATGCCAGTCGTTCAAGCGAATAGCCTAGTTGTATCGGCAAGGTTCCCCGGTGGTGGATGACCAGCACCCGATTTTCAAACCGCCGGCCAAATGCCGGGCAATAGTATCCCGACACCCAGCTGATTTCGCCGACTGGTTCCACTCCAAGCCTGATCACGATGCCACCTGCTGCACGGAGCCGGAATTCCCGCTCGCCCATCTCCTCGACTTGCACCTCCGGGTGCAGATGGATGAAGGACTCCACCTCGTGCCTGCCTCGACCCGAGACCACATCATGAAATCGCCAGCGGCTTCCCGGCCCGTCGGCCGATTCAATTCGAATGGTTCGGCGATGGACCGGCCGGCCCGACAGGCGTCGATAACCATCGTGCTCCCCGGCAAATACCAAGCCCCCGTCCCGCTGGTCATTCAGGCTGACCGCACGCGGCCGGGCCCGTCGCGCCACACGGAAGGCACCCCAAATCTCGGACTGCTCCTCCCCGTCGATCCGCACCGTGTTGTGCGCCGCCGTGCTCCTCAGGTAATGCCGAAAAGGCCCGGCCTCGTAATCGAAGGTCCCGCTGTCCACGATGACCGGCATGCCCCCCACATACAGCTCGTAAGACAGGGTGTCGCAGTGCGCATGGCCCGGCTGGTAATCCGGCCCCACCGGCCCGGCATCGATGATGAGGCTGTCCCCGTCCTGCCGATAGCCGTACACGCCGGTGTCCGGGAAGCAGATCCGCCGCCGCCCGCCCTCCGATGGTCGCGCCAGCGGGCCAAGCACCCGTTCCGCATAGGCCAGCACATCGAGCGCCGGCGGCGTGATGCCATGGGCCGCATCGTTGAACAGCGGGATATCCCCATTCCCGCCGCAGATCCCGGCCAGGTAAGTCGCCGCCCGCCGTGCCGTGGCGTCGAGGCGCTCCAGCACCTCCAGCGACACCAGCCCCGGGTTGCCGCCCAGCAAGTTCACGAGATCCAGGTAGTCTTCCAGCACGATGCAGTGGTACATCGGGCTGCGCTCGAAATGGCCCCCATCCGGCAATACCTGCTCGTCCGCCTCCGCCAGCACGATCTTGAGTCCGCGGGCCAGGTACCGGGCCGCCGCCGGCCCCTCGCAGCAGGCACCTGCGAATACCAGCGCCTTGCCATTCTTCAGCAGGTGGTTCGCCAGCAGGTGGTACTCGATGTCCGCATCCAGCGCCGCCACCTGTTGCGACAGGCTCGCCAGCCAAGCCGGTGGCGGCGGCGATGGCAACGTGTGGAAGCACTTCAGCCAGTTCACGATGCGCAGGGAGGCTGGGTACGGCTCCCAGGCATCCTCGGCGCCCGCCGGCACATCGCTGATCCAGCTGTCGATCAGAGAGGCCTTGGTGGCTGGGTCGAATGACGGCCAGTGGAGGTAGTCGAAGTAATGGAGGTTGTAGCGCCAGAGCTTTGGGACGTCGGTCTGCACCCAGTCCGGATGGTATGTGTCGAACGGGCGGGACAAGCCGATGAAGGTCAGCGTGTCTGATGAAGACTCCGCTGAAACCGGTTCGAGGAACGAAGCCAGAATCTCGCGCTTGCGCCAGCTGAGTGGCTCCGCGGAGCCCAACGGCCGGGACCGGTGAAGCCGCCGCGCCAACTGCGCGAACACCTGCCCCGGACGCAGATGGCGAAGCGTGTGGAAGTACAGGAGCAATGCAGATGACCCGAGGTTCACCAACTACGTCGACCGCGTGTTCCCATAGTAGATTGAACAGGGGACAACCCATCGATTACAAGTTGGTGAAAAGTTGGCAAGAGTACCTGATCTAGGATCTAATTTTAAGGCCAATTGAACCGCCCCGTCTTTCCCGAAGGCTCCAAGCTTTGAGAGGATTGGGGCATGAACACGGAAAGACGGTATTCACCTGAGGTACGGAGTGGGTGGTCCGGATGGTGCTGGAGCAAGCCTTGTATGCGAGGCACCGGGACGGCGAGCTGGTCCACCACTCCGACCGCGGCTCGCAGTACGTCTCGATCCGCTACACCGAACGGCTGGCCGAGGCCGGCATCGAGCCCTCCGTGGGCAGCATCGGCGACAGCTACGACAATGCGCTCGCCGAGACCATCCATGGCCTGTACAAGGCCGAGGTCGTCCACCGGCAGTCCTGGAAGAACCACGAAGCACTGGAACTGGCCACGCTCGCCTGGGTGGACTGGTTCAACCACCGGCGCCTGCTGGAGCCGATCGGGAATATCCCGCCAGCGGAAGCCGAAGCCAACTACTATCGGCAACAGACGGGTCTGGCCATGGCGGCCTGACTCACACTCCACGGCCTCCGGGAAACCCGAGGCGGTTCAAACAACCGCGTTAAAGCTCCTCTGGGTACTCGACGAGCATACCAAGAGTGCCTGGCCATCGAGGTGGCGGGTTTCATGAGCTCGATCACGGTGATCAACACGCTGGCCCGGCTGATGCGCCTGCACGGCAAGCCGACCCATATCCGCTCCGACCAAGGTGTCGAGTTCACCGCAGGAGTGGTGATGCGCTGGCTGCGGGATCAGAACGTCGGCCCGGTGTTCATTGCTCCGGGCAAGCCTTGGCAAAACGGCTTCGTGGAAAGCTTCAATAGCAAACTTCGAGATAAGTGCCTGAACCGGGAAGGGTTCCGGGACCTGCGGGAGGCCCGGATCATGATCGACCGTCAGCGGCACTTCTATAACCACTAGCAACCCCACAGTGCACTGGCGTACCGGACCCCGGCGGCGGTTCGCCAAGACTGGATCAACAGGAATATGCTTACTGTAAACCTCACGGTTTGATTGGCTACAAAAAAGGATCTCAGGTCATGATGGCCTTGTTAGATCAGATACAGGGCAGAGGGTAATCTCAGCCTTTACCCATAACAAGCCGGTAGTGCGCGGCTTACTTGCAATATCCGAAACACTCCGGAATATGTATATGACCGGACGCCCATCAATCGGCATCGGTAGGCTGCACACTCGTGGCAAGGGCGCCTCTGCGATCCTTGATGATTCTTGCAGGATTGCCCGCTACCACCGCGAAGGGTGGAACGTCACGCGTAACCACCGCCCCCGCTGCCACAATGGCACCAGTGCCAATGGATACGCCGGGAAGGATGAGCGCGCGCTGTCCAATCCACACGTCGTCACCGATTGTCACAGGCTTCGCCGCTGCCATGCCCTGGTCCATCATGGGCCGGCTGGTATCAGAGAAAATGTGGTCGGTCGTGAAGATCACCACATCCGGGCCCATCATGACATCACGCCCGATCATCACTGGGCCCTTGATGTCACAGTTCACTCCGATACCCGACCGATCGCCGATGTGGACAAGCCCTCTGGCAAATCTCGCTCCGTGCTCGATGTTGATTGCCGTGCCTGCCGATGCGAACAGGGGACGGGCAGTCCAACGACGAATCGAGCGAGCGACGGCCCAACCGGCAGGCAACCACCTTGCAAACCCCCTGTAGGCCACCAATGCAGCCATTTGCAGAAGATGTTCAAGCATGGCGGGCATAATACGGCCAATGAGGGAATGGAGCCAATGAAGGCGGCGGCGCGGCCGACCGTTCTCCCTACGCATTTCTTGCTAAAGCGTCACGCTCGCCCGCATCGATTTGCTGTAGTCTCGACAACCCGTGCAATAATCGGATCTGAACATCGGGGCCCTTAGCAAA
Organism: Caldilineaceae bacterium; assembly: GCA_019455155.1. Lineage (GTDB taxonomy): Bacteria > Chloroflexota > Anaerolineae > Caldilineales > Caldilineaceae > JACFMY01. The sequence continues at coordinate 17,201 of JACFMY010000032.1, read as the reverse complement.
CCTATGTCACTTCTTGCGTACGATCAGGTACCACCATGACCATTGGCACCGACCTTGGTCCTGAAGCGGGGGGATCGGGGAATACTGCTACTTCTCCCGAATCCGATCAGTCAGGCCTACCGATCCGGGGTCCTCTCCGGCGGCGGACGCCATTGGTCATCTTCTTGGCGGTCAGCATCGCGGTCGCACTGCTGGCCTTGGGCACGATCCCATCTGATGACGCAGCACTAACTGGTGCCACGTTTGCACCCTCCATAGTCGCGCTCATCTGGCTAGCCTGCTATCTAGTGGCCGCCTACTTCGCATTTGGCACTCCCTATCTATTTGCCAGCGCCTACATAGTCAGCCTATTTGTTTTTCATTTCGGACTATTGATCCAGGATGGATTTGGAATCATCCGGGTGACCAACTGGATAAGTGGCCCCATCAGCCCGTGGGCGGTACGAGCCGGTTGGTATACAAACCTCGCGTTGGCATGCACCGGCATCGGGTTTGCGCTGTCCAATCTGACCGCCCGTACACGGCGATTGCCGGTGCCACAGGTTGCCCAGGCAATCGCTGTACGCAACTTTGGTTGGCTCCGCCACCAAGGCATGGGCCTGCTGCTTGCGGCGTTCGTCCTTTTCACATTGACTATCGCCACTCAGGGAAACATATTTGCGCTTACCCGCCTGACACTATTCCACCTGTCGGATACCCGCTTCATCAGCGTGTTTTCCATGATATCGCCCGGCGCGGCTACGGCCCTGTTAATTTCAGCACGCACGAAGCGGCAGCGATTGCTGGCCTATGCAGTCACGGGATTTGTTCTGCTGTTTTTCCTGGGCTCCGGCCAGCGCAGCACGGCACTGTTTCCCCTGTTGGTCGGGGTAGTCATCTGGGCGAAGACCGGCCGGCGAATCAACCCGGTGATCGCAGCCGTGGTGTTGTTCTCGACCTTGCTGATAATTCCGATGGTTGGCTACCTACGGACCCTCGGCACGTACGGCGAGATCGCAAACAGCGATGCGTTTTTTCAAGCAACGAAGTACGCCGACCTCGGTCGATCCTTCCAGGAGATGGGTGGCAGTATCGGTCCTCTCATTTATACGCTGATGTTGATTCCCGCAGATGAGTCCTATCGCTACGGCAACACCTACTGGAAGGATCTGCTCGACTTGATACCCAACATCGGCTTGACTCCGGATGCATCGACCGCACGGGAAACGGCCGAGAAGAATCTCAGAAGTGGGCCTACACGAGAAGCCCTGCACGCCATGACTCCGGGGGACTGGGCCAGTTACCATATCATCCCCGACCAGTTTTCATCCGGTGGAGGGGCCGGCTTCAGTGGTGTTGCCGAACCCTATTTCAACTTTGGGCTGCCAGGCGTGCTGGTCTATTTCGTCCTGCTTGGATTCTTTCTGGGCAAGTTCGAACGGGTGACATTGCCACTCCAGCCATACTGGCTGTTATTTGCAGCCGTCATCTACTGGCATTTACTGCCAACGGTGCGCAATGACTATTCGGTATTCCTGAAACCGGCAGCCTTTACGTTGATCATCCTTGGCATCTGGAAGCTCGTTGGACGGATCATTGGCTCGACGCGTAGTACAACACAGCAGCCCGGGAAAGTTGTCACCCAGAAACCACTGGATCACTTGCAGCGCTGACCTGGTTCCGTCTGCCTGAGGCCAGCAATCCATAGGCCGCGGCGTAGGTGCCAGCCACACGCCGCATGTCGAAATGCGCCACAATCCGTTCGCGCATTGCCTGTCCGACTTGTCGCCGGGTTGTATCGTCCTCTATCAGCTTGAGCAGGCATTTGCCCAGGCCTGAGACGTCTCCGGGTTCGACCAGCCAGTCCGCACCGGCGGGACCGACAAGCATGGGCGTGCCACCAACCCTGGTGCTGATCACCGGCAGCCCTGCCGCCATTGCCTCCAGCACGGCATTTGAATTTCCCTCGCGACTCGAAGTTAACACGAAGATTTGCATGTCCCTGAGGTGGTCCCGAACTGCGTCCACGTGGCCCCGAAACACCACCGTGTCGGCAATGCCCAGTTGCGTGCACAGGGCCCTCAGACCCGGCTCCAGCGGACCGCCCCCCCATAGTTCGAGACTCGTCGGCCGACTGCATCCGGCAACAACCGCCTTCCACGCGTTCAACAGATCCTCGACCCGCTTTTCAGGGTTTAGCCGACCGACAAATACCACCCGGCATAGGGCTGGTCGCTCAGCGGCATCCTCCATTCGAACATCGTGTGGACCGACTGGAATACCATTTGGGGTCATGAGGATCCGACCTGGCGGAAAGTGAATGTCGCAGAGTTCATCGAGACTCTGCCTGGACATCGCAATAACCACGTCGGTCATTCTGAATATCGCGAGCTTGATTCCACCCAGACGAGACGCCGCCAGCCCAGGTAGCGAACGCGTCCCGACCGTGGACAATTTCATCATGACCTGTTTTCCAAGTAACTTCGCCGCCAGGGTCACGTAGATACTGAACCAGCTGAACTGGTGCAGATGAACGATCTCGTAGCTTCGTCTGTACCGCCATAGTGTCCACATAAGGTCAAAAGGCGCCCTGGCGAAGCGGAACGCCTTTCGGTCCGACCACGGAATCCGCCTTACCCAGATGCCTTCTACAACTTCACTGGCCAGTTGGGACCCATCAAACAAGTGCGACAGCGCCCACACTTCGATGCCAAGGCCTGACAAAGCCTTGGATAACTCGTGCGCTTGCCGTTCGAGCCCCCCCACCACTGGATATGGATATTTCGGCACTACCATCAATACCCGGACATGGCGCAGCCCCTCAGCCATCGGTGCCTACCCGGGGCACTAGGCGCGGATCAATCCGCTGGAATACGAGGCGGAACCACAACTCAAGCCAGAGCACAAGCCACAACCGCGTGTGATGGTTGCGCCCATCACGATGTGCACGCAGCATGTCCAGAACTGGCTCCCGTCTGATCCAGCCTTGATCAACGGCGACGCTGTCTTCCATCAGTAGCTGCAGCCACTGACCAAGTTCCGCGCGCCACCAGTGAACCAAGGGCATGGCGAAGCCCATCTTGTTCCTATAGATCACTTCGCGCGGCACCCATCGCGCGGCAATTCTCTTCAGCAGCCACTTTCGCTGGCCCCAATGCAGCTTCATGTGGTCTGGCAGCACCCATGCTTCCTCGATCACCTTGCAGTCCAGAAACGGCGCTCTGACCTCCAGCGATGCGGCCATGCTGGCGACATCCACCTTGGTCAGATAGTCATCCGGCAGCTGCACCTGGAAGTCACCAGCCAGCAATCGCTGCACTACGCTCGCCTCGGAACACACCTCAGCACGTCCGGTCCGGCACCCCACCACGTCATGCGCCAACCCGACCTGCAGCCGGGGGCCGGCCACATCCGCAAGTTGCACATACCAACTCTCGGCGTTCGTGTATCCGCTACCCGGAGTTGAAATTGACAGCTCGTTCATTGCAGCCCAGCGTCGGCCTGCGCTCCCCAGGCCCTTCGCCATAGAAGGAATGAGGTATCGGCGAAGGAATCCCGGAATGACTTTAGAATAGCGATCGGCGTAAACACCCGCCTGAATTCGCCAGTAGCCGCCGAATGACTCGTCCCCGCCATCGCCGCTCAGGCAGACCTTAACCTGCTGCCGGGCAAAACGCGCAAGTAGATGGGATGGAATCGCCGATGCATCACCAAATGGCTGTCCGTACTGGACGACGAGGTGCGGCATACATTCCATCACATCGTGCACATCAACTTCGACCACATGATGAGACAACCCGGCATGCTCCGCCACCATACGGGCGTACGGTACTTCGCTGAAGTCCTGTTCACGGAATCCGAGGGAAAAGGCTGGTATCCGTGGAACATGGCGTGCTGCCATGGCGGCCACCAGTGACGAATCCACACCACCGCTCAAGAACACCCCGACGGGCACATCGGCATCCAGGCAGCGCTCCACGCTGTCGCCAATGGTCCGCTCGATCGTCTGCACGGCCTGACGGTAGCTGGTTCGTGACGGTGGCCTCGCGGGGAGATTCCAGTATCGGACAACCCGTACCCGACCCTCTGGCGATACAGCCAGCAGATGTGCGGGCGGCAGAACCTTTACGTCTGACCAGATCGTGTGTGTGGCGGGTATGAAGCTGTGCGCCAGGTAACATGCCATGGCATCAGGGTCGATCGTCAGTTCAACCGACAGGGAATGGAGGGCCTCAATCGTCGACGCAAAATCAATGCCAGCCGCGGTTGGCCGATAAAACAGCGGCTTCTCTCCAAGGCGATCACGGGCCAGCAGCAAGCGCCTCTGGGGCGAATCCCAGATTGCGATGGCGAACATACCCCTCAAGCGCGCGACTACCTCCTCACCCCATTCCCTGTAGCCGCAAAGGACAACTTCGGTATCGGACTCGCTGGAGAATGAGTACCCCGCCTCGGCCAATTCCGACCGCAGCTCCCGCCAGTTATAGATTTCCCCATTGAAGACGATCTGCAGCGCACCATCAGCGGAGCCCATCGGACAGTGGCCGGCCTGGCTCAAGTCACGAATGGTCAGGCGCTGATGTACCAAGCCAATGTGCGGGGCATGGAATATCCCATGATCATCGGGACCACGGTAGCGCATGGCGCTGCCCATGGCACGTAGGGCTGCCAAATCCGGGGTGGTCCCCGCATAAAGGAGCTGCCCAGCAATACCGCACATCAGGTTTTCCCCATGATCCTGCGAACTTCGCGCGGGCTGCCTATGCGCAGACCGCGGCTTCGATCATGGCGCGAGTTCTCTGCACCAGCTCCGGATCATTAGCATAACGCAAAGCCAGCTGTCGTGCGCCATTGCTCCACTGGCCGAACTCAGTTGCATCCATGGTGGCTAGCCGATCAATAACCAGCTGAAATCGTCCGGGCTCACTCAGCGGAATATCGAATCCCGCCCTGACCGCTTCCAACTGACACCATGGCGTCCGGTCTGAGAGCACTATGGGACAACCGGCGAGGAGTGCCTCAAAAATCACGTGCCCGAAGTTCTCTCCGAGAGTGGGCAGCAGGAACGCATCATACCGGGCCAGAGTTGGTACCACAGATTCGAGCGAAGCGACTCCGCGATAATTGGCAATTACATTCTCCGGCAACCTTCCCATCAGATCGCTGCACTCTTGCCAATATTCCGGGTCTTCTTTTGCGCCAAAAATGTCGAATTGGATGCTTGCCTTCACACCCTGCAAAATCTCCAGCGCACCGTGCAGGTTCTTCTTGCGTGAAATGCGCGACAGAAAGACGAGTCGCAAGCGGTTCGGTTCCTTTATCACCCGGTCCACCATGCTAGTAGCGAGCGACTTTGAGGGTAGATTCGGCGCCACCAGCACCGACACGCGAGTGCCCCACAGGCTCCGGATTTCCTCCGCCTCATCGGGGCTAGTGGCGTGCCATGTCACGCCGCGGTAGAGGCCCAACAGCTTGGACATTCTGAGAAATAGTGACTTCTTTCTGGCCTTAATCGACCGCGCGCCGGCCGAAAACTCACCCCTGGGAGCCACGAGTACTGGTACGTCACGGGGTAGCCAGCCGATACGACGCAGTATGAGCGGAATGATCGTCAATGAGACATCGAAGGCACTGTGGAAGTACAGCAGATCCGCGCGCACGCCACGAATCGCACTGCGCAGGGCTTGGGGCGTCCAATGGGGTGCCGCCAGATACCATACTCTGGCCTCGCCAACGTCGCACCATCGGCCCGTACAAACGTCGGGGTACGCTCGCTTGTCTGCCAGGTCACGGTCCCTGGTCACGATGTGGAACTCACATTCCGGAGTCAGCCATTCCTGCAAATGAAGCAGACTCCGCAGTGGCCCGCCGCTCTTGGTGCCTGGGAGGTAATAGCTGGCGAAGCAGACGATCCGGTGGCTCACCGGCACCTCCGACCGGATGGCCCTTGAAATCCGCCGGTGTGTGCCCCGCGCCCGCCATCGGCCGGTACAGATTTCAAGGCGCCCCCTGGTCCCTGCACAGATTCTTCTCCTTCCGGCATAGTCGGAGCATGCTACCTCCGCCCGGGCACGAACAGAATTACCAGATATTCAGGGTACGGGCGACTGTGCACCCGGCCACCCATACGCTTGGCAGCGTACGGTATCATGTCAGTGATGTCATCGCCCCCGACCGGTAACGCACAAGCGCACGACCGCAAGGTACGCCCCCTGTCGTTGAGGCGCAACTTCTCCTGGACACTCGCCGGGAACATCATCTACTCCGGGTGCCAATGGCTCATCCTCATTCTCATGGCAAAGATCAGCACACCGGAAATGGTGGGCCAATATGCCCTGGCGCTGGCCATCGTCACCCCTATAGTCACCTTCAGCAGCCTGCAGTTGCGCACCCTGCAATCCACTGACGCCGTGCGGGCTTTCCTGTTTGACCACTATCTTGCCGTGCGGCTCGCCATGACGATGGTTGCATTACTGGTCGTGGCGCTGGTAGTTGGTCTCAACGGCTACAAACTGCAAATGATTCTGATCGTCCTGGCAGTGACTGCAACCAAATCTATGGACTTCCTCAGTGATGTCTTCTATGGACTACTGCAACAGCGCGAGCGCATGGATCGAATTTCCATCTCACTTATCCTTCATGGTCTGCCGCAACTGATGGTTTTTGGCGTCGTTCTCTGGGCAACCCAGAGTGTGGTAGGCGCCGTCACAGGCATGGCAGTGGTTGGCGCGATGGTTCTCCTTTTTTACGACATTCCGCAGGCACGTATCCTGCTAACTGGCAGGGATCCTGCCTATCCAACCTCGGTACGCGCGGCGTCGAGCAGCATGCGGCCGCAGTGGCATCTGCCAACACTACGGAAGATCGTATGGCTAGGGTTACCCCTTGCACTGGTAACCACGTTCAATTCGTTGTCCGGCAATGTACCCCGCTATTACATAGCCGCCAGCCTGGGTGATCGTGAACTTGGGATTTTCGCTGCCATGTTCTACCTGACCATTGCGGGCACAACAGTCATGGGCGCTATCGCACATCCGGCCAGCCCGCGACTCGCACGATATTTTGCGGCTGGCGATCATGCCGCCTACGGGAGCCTGCTCTTCAAACTGGTGGCGGTTGTCGTGGCGACCGGCGCAACCGGATTCATCATCGCCTTGCTGGCTGGCAGGCCGCTGCTCACGATCCTGTACCGAGCCGAGTATGCGCAACATATTTCCACGTTTCTATGGCTCATGGCGGCCGGGATCCCGATGTACATCTCGGGTGTCCTCGGCGTAGGTGTGAATGCTACTCGCCGCTTTCACGTGCAGGTACCCCTCTCCCTCATGAACCTTTTAATCACCACCGGTCTTGCCGCGGTCCTGATTCCCAGGTTCGGCCTCGATGGTGCCGGTCAGGTGATATTTGCCACTGCAGGCATGTCGACGCTGGCCACCTTCCTGGTGTTGACATGGTGCCTGCGCACCTCGCCCAAGGTCACCACGAAAACAGCATGAAGTCCTGGGGCTGCACCGTCCGGTTAACGACCCGCCGCCAGGCGCTCTGGTCCGCTCCCAAGAACGGGGCAAGGTCATCCACGGTAAGGCGCACCGGGCTATGGCTCCGATTGACGATCACAGCGAGTTTCCTGCCATCTTCCCGGGTATAGAGACTCGCCAAGGTCGTACGTGCACGCCAATCGGAGGCAAGCTGCCAATAGCCAGTGAAACTGCTCCGATCGATACCGAAGCGGTCGAGCTGCGCATACAACCCGGCGCGAAGCTTCGTGTAGGCCATCGACCATACCGGCACATCGTGCAGCAATGCGACTGCCATGAAGTTCCGCCAGGCCCTCTCGAACTCGGGCGATTGCAGCCAGGCGGCCGTATCCTGCCGGTACTGCACAGGCCGCCTCCCGGCGAGGTGTTCGGACCAGGCTTCGCTGAGCCAGATGATTGGCACGCCGTACTGACCTGATACATAGGTTGCCTGTAGTGTTTCGAAATCCACAGAATCGAGATAGTTCAGTTCCTTCAATGTGTTGTTGAACTCTTCGCCCTGCACCATCGCCGTGACAAAGGTATAGGCCGGAACTACGGTAGCCGATGAATTATGTACGTAGATCAGTGGCTCCCGGCCACGCTGGTAGATTGCCGTTGCCAACCGCTTGAAGAACTGGCGCATTGCCAGAATATCGCTGACTCGTGGAGGGCGGATGCGCCGGTCATCTGGTAGGTAGTAGGGGTTGCCGGAGCCGAACGGCTCCGCCTGGTCAAAGTAGAAGCCTCGCACCGGAAGTTTCGCTGCTACTGCGTCCAGCCGGCTTACGAGATAGTCGGAGAAGCCCGGAGCCTGGTGCGAGTAGTAGGGTCGGGCGATACCTTGGCGATAGGGGCCGTCCCCGACCGCCGGTGTCGCACGCAGCGGTACAACCCGCCACTTGAGCGCAGACTCAACCACCACGGGATCGAGGACCGATGGGGCCCTCAATGACATATACGGCAGGCGCTCGATTCCGAGGGCCCGCCAGTGCGACAGCTCAGCCTTGTTGGCCTTGAGACCGGGATAGGCAGTTAGGTCGTGCTTGGTCAATCGCTCGCGCGCACTAGGCGGGTAGTCGACGTACGGCAGGGCATAATGCGGAAGGGCCTCCACCCACCAAATCTGGCGATCGCCAATTAGTGCCTCATCGGCACTGAGGCGTGGCACCAAACGGTTCTGGCGCCTGGCGGGAGGCATGCCCTTTACGGGAGTTGCCAGAAACGCAAAGCGCAGGTGCAGTGGTGTGGTCAGTGTTTGCTGGCCCAACAGTGGTTGGACCAGCTGGACACGCTTCTCGTTACACAGCATGGTACTGGGTGGCCGTTCCGCCTCCGACTGTGGGAAGGCTGGCTCGTCCGTCAGGACCCAGAAACTGCGCTCAGTATCAGCGAACCCCAGTGCACTCTTGTATGGTAGTGGACCACACAGCGGAAACACTTCCTGCTTGTTGTAGTTGTAGATTGTTTTCGGCTCGTAGGCGAGCAGTCGCAGGTCGCGATGCCTGACGATTGGGGCAACCAGCATAAGACTATCGATGCTTGCAGACCCGGATGGCGTGAGCGTGAGGTCGACTACCGCCATCCCATCGTAGTCGACGCGTATCCTGGCTTCAATACGGAGGTGACTACCGACATGTCCGCTGCTGGCCAATTCCACGTGATCACCCGATGAACTGGCGAAAACGAGCGAATCAGCCACCACGGCCGTCGACATGCCGCTCTGACGCACTACCAGTGTCAGTGGGCCAACCAGCTCCGCCGACCGTGACTCGATTCGAGCCGGCAGGATCCCTGCTCCCCACTCATAACTCCGGCCAGCGCCAAGCTGGATACGACGACCATCCAGGGAAACCGGGGTGAAGCCCGGAAGGACGGTATCGGCAACTCCAATTTGCGATTCGGGCACGGATGTGCCACCGGCCGACACCACTGCGATCTTCAGCGAAAGCGCGACGATCCACAGCCAGCGATGCCGCCACCGCTTGCGCGTAATGGAAGACTTCATCACTCGGGCGTAAGCAGATCAGCGCCAGGCCAGGCGTCTACCGAGAGGGCACGCGACGTCTCGAGTGCCTCGCGGGTACGCAGAAACAACTGACCTGCTTCCGAAACGTACCGCTCTTCACAACCCACAGTACCAGAGTCGGCACTAGTCTCGTAACTTCGGCAAATCGAAGCCTCGTGACCGTGGTCGCGATGTCGTGGTGACCATTGCCACTTGTCGGCGCCCACATCAATCGTGAGTCGCTTGAAATCGTCGATGGAAACGAAGGTGTTGCCACGATTGGCGGTGTAGCGCTCGCGGACGCCTTCAAAGCCCTCATCTTGTTCGCAGAACGTGAGCGATGCGATGGAACCGTCGCCAAACACATAGCTCACGGCCATGTTGGCCTCAGCCTTGGCAGATGGCGTGGGATTTATCATCACCGGGAAACGCCGATCAGGCGGCATGATCTGGTAAACCATATCGATCCAGTGACAAAGGTTGCCGAGCACGCGACCACCCTCCCCCTTGTTGAAGTACCAGTGGTCACGGTCGATCTTGTGCCCCGCGATGAACCAGCTCTGCATGAGCTCGCCTTGGTCTCGCCACAACGACTCCCGCACCTGGTTACCAAATGGACTGCATGGCCGGTTGAATCCGATGGACACGATGCGGGATGGATGGGCCCGCAGTGCAGCGCAGAGGCGCTGCAATTGATCGTCGGTGACAACGTGTGGTTTCTCGATATGCACATCCTTACCGGCTGCGAGCGCCTGGATGGCGTACTCAGCGTGGCTGGCATGATTGGAGGCAATAAACACCAGCCGGATCTTTGGATCATCGATGATCCTTCCGGCATCAGTGGTGTAGTAACTAGCCTGAAAATTCTCGAAGAGGGATGCGGCCCGGTTGACATCTATATCCATGCACCCACGGATCACATTTCCATAGTTCTTCTGCAGGTAATGGGCAATTACCGAGAACCCGTAGTTCCCGCAGCCAATCAGGCCGACGTGAGCCATCGAGTCCATGCGCAGATCATTGGCCGGCAGTTGGGCGTACTTGCGCCTCATGTGGTACTGCCCTCGAACCTTGACCAGTGTTCGGCGCAGCCCGTATAGCCGCACATAGCGAACCACCTTGCGAACACGGACAGCGATTGGAGCACCTGTGTAATTCATCGTGACGACACGAAAGCCGATCCGGCTGCAACAGTGGCATCACCGCAGTCAAGTGCGGCCAGAACAGGAAGTTTTGTCAATGGGGGCCTCTGCGGTCCTTGCGATGGCGATAGTATGCCGGCCCAATGCCGGCTGACCGGACATGAGATTAACGTAATATTTCTGCGGAATCAGTGAACTGTGTCAGGCCCCATATTACGGAACAAGTCGTCGCGGTCCAGCACTTTTCGGGGGAATCTGCTAAAAGTATGGCTCCTTATGAGAACCCACCAAAATTCCATTCTTGCCTGACTCGTCCAGGCATGAAACCACCCGTGTCTGACAGGTCGCCAACCCCATGAAACAAATCCTTCAGGCCCTCAGCGACGGCACCACCGAGGTGGCCGAGGTCCCCGCGCCGCGGGTCCGCGCCGGGCATCTGCTGGTCCGCAATGCCAGCTCGGTAATCTCGGCCGGCACAGAACGGATGCTGCTGGAGTTCGGCAAGGCGAACTGGCTGGACAAAGCTCGGCAGCAGCCGGACAAGGTGCGCCAGGTGCTGGACAAGATGCGCACGGACGGCATTGGGCCGACGCTGGCGGCAGTCCGGGCGAAGCTGGACAAGCCGATCCCGCTCGGCTACAGCAGCGCGGGTGTGGTCGTGGAGGTGGGCGCAGGCGTGGAGGGCTTCGTACCCGGCGACCGAGTGGTGTCCAATGGCCCGCACGCAGAGTATGTCTGCGTGCCGGTGAATCTCTGTGCCCGGATCCCGCCGGCGGTGTCGGACGAAGCGGCGTCCTTCACAGTGCTGGGCGCGATCGCATTGCAGGGCGTACGGCTCACGGCGCCGACCTTGGGCGAGGCAGTGGTAGTGGTGGGCCTGGGGCTGATCGGCCAGTTGACCGTGCAGTTGTTACGCGCCAATGGCTGCCGCGTGCTGGGCATCGATTTCGACGCAGCGCGGGCCGAACTGGCGGCCGGCTCGGGTGCAGAAGCGGTGTGCGTGCCGTCGCGCGGCGAAGACCCGCTGCAGGCGGCAGCCGTGTTCAGTGATAGCCGCGGCGTCGATGCAGTGATCATCACCGCTGCCACCCGCAGCAGCGAACCGATGCATCAGGCCGCCACGATGTGCCGGAAGCGCGGCCGCATCGTACTGGTGGGCGTCACGGGCCTGGAGCTGTCCCGCGCCGACTTCTACGAGAAGGAACTGAGCTTCCAGGTGTCCTGCTCCTACGGGCCCGGTCGCTATGACCCGGCCTACGAGGAACAGGGCCACGACTACCCCTTCGGCCTCGTGCGCTGGACCGAGCAGCGGAACTTCGAGGCGGTGTTGGGCTTGCTGGCTTCGGGCCAGCTCGACGTGGCCTGCCTCGTCACCGAGCGCGTGCCGCTGGCTGACGCCGAACGGGCATACATCTCCTTGGCTGGCGCCAATCCCCTGGCGGTAGTGCTTCAGTACCCGGCGGATGACGGGGCCGCCTCTGCAGCGCCGGCGGTGCCGCAGAGGCTGGTGGCGGTGGGCGGCATCGAGGCTGCCGGGGCCGACACCGCCGCGCCGGGCATCTCGGTGATCGGCACCGGCAACTACGCGAACCAGGTCTTGATCCCGGCCATCGTCGCGACGCCGGCACGCCGGCGCCTGTTGGTGAGTGCCGGCGGCGTCAGTGCCGTACACGCGGCGAAGCGCCAGGGCTTCGCCGCGGCGGCGACCGATCCGGAGGCGGCTCTGGAGGACCCGCAGACGCGGGCCGTAGTCATCGCCACCCGGCACGACAGCCACGCCGCGCTGCTGGCCGCGGCGGTGGCCCGCGGCAAGCATGTGTTCGTGGAGAAGCCGCTGGCCATTACAGGCGCACAGCTCGACAGCGTGGTGGCGGCCGTGGATTCGAGTGTCGCCCAAGGCTTCGCGCCGATCATCACGGTGGGCTTCAACCGCCGCTTCGCGCCGCAGGTGGTGAAGATAAAGGCGCTGCTGGCAGGCCTGAACGAGCCCAGATCGTTCGTCATGACGGTGAACGCCGGCGCCATTCCGCCGGAGCACTGGACCCAGGATGAGGCCGTCGGCGGGGGGCGGATCATCGGCGAGGGCTGCCATTTCGTGGATCTTCTGCGTTTCCTCGCGGCCTCGCCGATCCGCCGGACCCATGCGGTGCGCATGGGCATGGCGCCGGGCATCGTCGTCCGCGATGACAAGGCCATCATCACGCTCGAGTTCGAGGACGGCTCAATAGGCGTCATCCATTACCTGGCCAACGGCCACCGGTCGGTGTCGAAAGAACGCCTCGAGGTATTCTGCGCGGGGCGCATTCTTCAGCTCGACAACTTCCGCAGGCTCACCGGCTTCGGCTGGCCCGGATTCAGCCGTATGAACCTGTGGCGTCAAGACAAGGGCAACGCCGCCTGCATGGCGGCCTTCGTCGAGGCGGTACGGACAGGCTCACCCTCTCCAATTCCGTTTGGAGAGCTGGTGGAGGTCACCCGTGCAACCTTCGATGCCGTGGAGACCATGCACTCGGTCTCCTGAAAGCGGAACCTTGTATTCCCGGGCAGCAGGCACAGCAGCGCTGTTGAGATTCAGGGAAGAAGCAGCTGCGACACCGTGATTGGCTACGCTGACTATTGGGCTTGTCGCCCCACCGACAACCCCATCCGCACCCGGTCCCTCAGCACCGAGCGCACGGTGGCGGCGTCAACGCTCTTCTGATCAGCCGAGAAGCCATAGACCAGGCAAAGATCGCACAACGTGTTGACCAGGCGCGGTACGCCGTCGCTTGCCGCCGCGATGAGCCGCACTGCCTCGGGGGTGAATACCTCGGGGTCACCACCCGCCACCTTCATGCGGTGTGCAATATAGGCACCTACGTCGCCCTGGCTGAAGGGCTCGAGGTTGTAGGCTACAGACACGCGCTGCATCAGCTGGCGCAGCTCGTGCTTCCTGAGCAGCTCGCCAAGCTCCGGTTGGCCTACCAGTATCAGGTGCAGCAGGTATTCCTTCTGCGCGTTGACGTTGGAGAGCATGCGGATCTCTTCCAGTCCCTTCACGCCGAGGTTCTGCGCCTCGTCCACGATGAGCACCACCGGGTGGCCGGCGGCATACTCGCGGATCAGGAACTGCACGAAGTCGTCGTAGAGCTCGACCTTGCTCTTGCCTTTGTAGTCGAGGTCGAAGGCCATCATGATCCACTCGGCCATCTCGCCAAAGCTGCTGTGGGTGAAGTTGATCAGCCCCACCCGCAGCTCGGGGCCCACCTCGTCCAGCAGCCGGTTGATGAGCGTGGTCTTGCCGCAGCCCACCTCGCCGGTGACGACGGTGAAGCCCTGGCGATTCTGGATGCTGTACTGGAGCAGCGTCAGCGCCGTGCCATGGCGCCGCGACATGTACAGGAAGGAGGGGTCCGGCAGCAGCGCGAAGGGGCGTTCCTTCAGCCCGTAGAATGCCTCGTACATGGCTGGCGGCGGCCCGGCACCATGGCCCTCAGGCCGTGGTGGCTGCGCCCTGGCGCAGGTAGCCGTAGCCGGTCTTGGGGCTGCGCGCCTTGTTCAGCACCGTGCCGATCACCTTGGCATCCTTGAGCAGCGCCAGCGCCTGCTGCAGGTCGTCGCGCGAGGTGCTGCCGGCTGCGGCCACCATCAGCATGGCGTCCACGTAGGGGCCGAAGGCCAGCGCATCGTCCGCCGCCAGCACCGGCGGCAGGTCGTAGATCACGATGCGGTCCGGGTAGCGGTGCTTCACCTCGTTCACCAGCGCCAGCATCTTCGGCGAGCGCAGCATCTCCGAGGAGTTCCTGATCGGCTCGCGGCTGGGCAGGATGGTCAACCGCTCGATGGCGGGCGAGAACAGCGCCTGGTAGAGCGGCACATCGCCCTGCAGGTAGTCGCTGAGCCCCGTCTCCGGGCGGAAGCCGAAGTATTCATGGATCGAGGGCTTGCGCAGGTCCAGGTCCACCAGCAGCACGGTGTGGTTCACCTCCATCGCCAGGCTGATGGCCAGGTTGATGGCGGTCAGCGTCTTGCCGCAGCCTGCGGTGGGGCCGGTTACCGCCAGCGAGTTCCACTGGTTCTGGCGCAGGATCTGCAGCACCCGCGTGCGCAGCATGCGGTAGCTGTCCTTGAACTCGTGGTCGGCCATCGCGGAGATCAGCCGGTTGTCCAGCAGCACGCGTTGCGACACCTCGATGGCCTGGGTGCGGCTGTGGCGCAGGTCGGCGGCAGCCTGGGCTGCCTCGTAGTCTTCCGGCGACAGCGTGCTGGTGGCCGGCGTCTCCTCGGCTGCCGGCGTGCTGCCGGCATTCTCCGCGCGCTGGCGTTCCGCCTGCTCAAGTGCCTTGCGAATGCGTTCCATGTTCAGCTTCCTTACATGCCGAGCTTGCGCAGGGCCACATACCAGGCCACGTCGAGGTTGATGACGAAGAAGTGCACCAGCACCGCCACCACCGCCAGCGCCGCGGGCACCGCCACCAGCGTGGTCAGCTTCACGCGGCGCTTGCGCCCGATGTCCCCGGCGTTCTGGATCAGCGGGATCTCGGCCAGCGGCGGCACGCCGGCCACCCGCTCCACCGCGCGCGCGCTGTTGATCGAGCCATCCAGCATATCGGCCAGCTGCGGCCAGCCAAGGCCCACCGCCAGCACCATCACCAGCAGCAGCACCAGCAATACCGGCCGGTTGGGGCTGGAGGGCACCAGCGGCAGGTCCGGCGGCTCCACCAGCGAGAAGCGCTCGCCCTTGCTCTGCGTCTCCATCGTCTCGCCCATCTGCGCCACGAACAGGCGGTCGCGGGCGGCCTTGTAGTTCTCCGAGGTGGTCACCAGCCGCCGCTGCAGGGCGGAGAGCTGGCGCTCCACATCCGAGGTTTGCAGCGCGCTGTGCTCGTAGCCCGCCATCTTGGCCTGCACCTGCGCCCGCTGCGCGCGCAGCGAGACGATCTTGGCATCCAGCGCCTCGCGCTGCGCCTGCACCTGGATGTAGGCCGGGTTGTTGGGCTCGCGCACCGAGCGGCGCGTGGCGGGCCGCACGGCCTGCGCCGCCAGGCTGCCCTCCAGCGAGCTGATCTGTCGCTGCAGGCGGATCACCTCGGGGTGCTCGTCGCTGTAGCGCTCGCGCGCGCTGGCAAGCTGCGCCCGCAGCTCGGTGATGCGCGCCTCGGTGTCCTTCGGGTCCACGCCCTCGCCCACTTCCTTGCGCAGCGCTTCCACGTCGCGCCGGGTGCGCACCACATCGGGGTGGTCTTCGCTGTAGCGGCCTTCCAGCATCGCCAGCTGGCTCTCCAGCGCGCGCAGCTGGTCCGCCGGCGGCGCCACGCCGCGGCCATCGGGCAGCATCATCGCCGACATCGGCTCCAGCTGCGCCAGCTGTGCATCGAGGATGATCCGCGACTGCTCGGCTTCCTTGATCTGGCGGTCGATCTCGGTCAGCTCCGAATCCGCCCGCTGCATCAGCTGCAGGTTGAAGGCGCGCTCCTCGGGCAGCGCGCCCTTGTTGTCCTTCTTGATGACGGCGATCTGGCTTTCGACATCGCGCACCGCGGCATCGAGGCGCTCCACCTCGGCCTGCATGAACTGGCTGGTCTGCGCGGTCTGCTCGGTGCGCGAGCGCACGTTTTCCGCCAGGTACAGCGAGACCAGCTCGTTGGCCACCTTCTGCGCGATGGAGGGGCTCTCGTGCTCGAAGCCCACCTGGAAGGCGATGGTCTGGTTGATCGCCTGCCGGCTATTGCTCTGCTGCAAAGGTGCATCGATGACATTGATGCGGATGTCCTTCTGTACATCCGGCACCATCAGCAGGGTCGGCAGGTACTTGCGCTTCTCCTGGAAGAGATCGAACTTCTCGATGATCTGCGCCAGGTTGGTACGCGTCATCACCCGCTGGTTGATGTACTGCACCTGGCGCGCCGCCATGGTGGTCACCGTGGTGGGCACCAGGCCGGGGGGAATCTCCGGATCCTCGATCAGGATGGTGGCGGTGGACTGGTAGCGGTTGGGCCACAGGAAGATGGCCACCAGGCCCACCAGCAGCAGCGCGAGGGCGATCTTGGCAGCGGTACCACCACGCCGGCGCAGGACATCGAGATAGTCCTGGAAGCTCTTGCTGTCTTCCTCGGGAAGGGGAATGTCGTAAGCCATGGTGCGGCTGCTTGCTCCCTGCTGTGGTGGTCACCGACCCTTCTCGGGGGTCGGGCGATGAAGTTTAGTGGGCACCCGCCGTGGTCGGTGTGACCAGCCGCCCAAAAAACCGGCCCAGGCTGCTGCCCCGCCGGGAATCTGCGGGTTTCATGCCGTGGGCCGCGAAAAAATATAACACCATCGCCTGGCTACCGTGCGCATTTCACGCTGCTGATGCCTGCCATCTGCTGCAGGCAAATCAGAGTATTGGAGCCATCTATTAAGACGCCATTAAGGCATCGCGACACGGCTCCCGCAAGGCGATGGGTCCTGCCGGGAGCGCTTCAGCCGGGCTGTTGCAGGCGTTGCCTTGCCGCCGCCAGCTGCTGTTGCTGTGCGGGCGGAAGCGGGACCGCCGCACCAAGATCCATGAGCCACAGACACAGCAGATGGTCGTAG
>JACFMY010000642.1 GCA_019455155.1 Caldilineaceae bacterium | reverse complement strand
AGTTGGGGGCGCTCATGCATGCGGCCAACCCCACCGTGGGGTTGGCCGCACATACCGGCCAGGTGGATATTCGTATTGCCGCCCGGGCTGAAACGGCTAGCGAGGCAGAACGCCTGCTAGATGAGGTAGAAGCGCAGGTACGGGCAGCCGTAGGGCGCTATATTTATTCGACGACGCCTGGCGAGAGCTACGAAGCTGTGTTGGCCCCACAGCTGGCAGCGGCTGGCCTCACATTGGCGATCCTGGAGACGAACACGCAGGGGCTGTTGGCCCAGCGGCTGGATGCGGCCCTACCGGGCGGCAGGCTGGTGCTGCTCGCCTTGGCGGCCGGCGCAACCTCGCTCCCCAACGAGCTTGAGCGGCTCTCCGACTACCATGCGTTACCGGTAGAACAGATGGCTGCCCTGGCCGAGGATGCTGCGGTACACGTTCGCGCAGAAGGAAAGGCTGTCCTTGGTGTGGCCCTGGTGGGAACTGCTGGCGCGGACGAGGGCATCTATGGGCGCCAGAGCGGCGCCACCTGGCTGGCTATTGCCGGCCCTGCCGGTCCTTACAGCGAGCGTATTCCCTTCGGCGGCCAGGACGAGTACACCCTGGTGCGCATCACAAACCAGGTTCTGCGCAGGCTGGCAAAGCAGCTTGAGACGCAGGAAGTTGGTGGGGAGTAGCGGGAAGCATGGTGACCGGATCACAGGCGCCGGTGGGAGTGCAGCCCTCACAAGAGACATTGCGCGGGCAAGCCAGCCCGAGCCTTCGTCCATTCACCGGCTGACGGCCTGTCTGCTCACCCAACCTTCACCCATGTCCAATTTTGCCTCATTGCTCACGCTTCTCGATCACGCTACGGTGCTCAAGCGGCTGCCGCGCACCGGCTGGCTGCTCAACGGCGTGGCGCCGTGCGAGTCAGTAGCTGACCATACCTGCGGTGTGGCTCTATTGGCCCTTGGCCTTGCTGAACAGATCAACGCGGGCTGGCAGGACGAGGGACTGGCGCGCCCGTTGGATGTGGGACGAGTCATCACGCTGGCCGTGCTCCATGACCTGGCAGAAAGTGTGTTGACGGATCTCCCCAAGCGCAGTACAGCGCTCATTGGCAGCGATGCCAAGCATGCTGCCGAAGCGCAGGCCATGCAGAACGTGCTGGCTGGCCTGCCCAATGGGCGCATGTACGTGGATCTGTGGGCGGAGTATGACGCCGCGGCGACGCCCGAAGCGCGGCTCGTGCGCGATGCGGACAAATTAGAGATGGTACACCAGGCGCTCCACTATGAGCTGGCCGGCCACCGCAACCTGGATGAGTTCTGGGATGGCCATGTGTGGCGCTACCGGCTTTGCGAACAGGTTTTCGAAACTTTGCGCCTTCGACGCAAGTGACGTACACTACGCAATATCTTCTGGGGAGGGCCACCATTGCATGTTCAACAGCGCGTACGCAAGGTGAACCACATGACCGCATCTGCACAGAGGCGATCCCCATTGTACTTGCTTGTCGTCAACCTGGTACTGTTCTCCCTGCTGCTGAGCTTGGCCGGCTGCAGCGGACCAGCCAGCGCTGCGCCAGCGGAGGCATCGACCAGCGGCGTAGCGGCGACAGGTGACCATGCTGCCGCAGGGCAGGACGTGGCAGCAGCGACCAGAGTACCAACTGCGACCCCGCTCCCCACAGCGACCGCCGCACCAGCACCCAAGGCCACACCCGATTCCGAACCGCTTCTCAGGACAAAGAACATCCTGTTGCTGGGCAGCGACCGGCGTCCGAACATGCCGAACTGGCGTACCGATGTCATGATGATCATTGCCATCGACGAGACGCGGCAGCGCGTCGGCGTGATCTCGCTCCCACGTGACATCTATGTGGACGTGATTCCTGGTCACTATGGCAACAAGATCAACGTGATCGACTACCTGGGCGAGCAGGATGAGCCAGATGGCGGCGGGCCCAAGCTATTGGGACAAATCATTGAAGACAAGATCGGTGTGCCCATCCACCACTTTATCCGCTTCGACTTCGAGGCCTTCAAAAAGCTGGTGGACGCCTTGGGCGGCGTAGAGATCGAGATCGACTGCCCTCTCTACGACCCGTATGGCTACGATCAAGGTGGCCTGCCCCTGGCGCTAGATGCCGGCACCCATCGCCTGAACGGTGGTCAGGCACTGAGTTACGTTCGCAGCCGGCGTATCGGCGGCGATCTGGAGCGTGAACGGCGCCAACAGCGCTTTGCCTGGGCCGTGCGGACGCAGATACTCGACGAGAATCTGCTGCCCCGCGTGCCCGCGATCTACGCCGCGCTCAAGGATTCAGTGCAGACCGACATCAACCTCATCGATGCAGTGAAGCTGGTGCGCTTCGCACTAGGCCTGAAGAGTGAGGACGTTCACGGTTTTGTCGTCAATGGTTCCACCATGATCCGGGAGGGCTATGCTGGTGCGATGTGGGTTTGGTGGCCCAATTGGCCCAACATTGCTGCCGCGGCGCAGGAGGTTTTCGACACGCCACCGTTGATTGAAACCAACACCAAAGATGGTGAGAAGGTGAAGTGTCCATAGCCATTGCGATGGCGGTCTGTGCTCATCGATTTTCCGCCGGTGATGGTCGATGAGCGTCTTTTTGTGAAGGAGTGGCGAGGCACCGTGACGCCATGTACGTGTGCGTTGCCTCGGGGGTGAGTTATGTATGGTTATACGGAGTTACAGGCTATTTAGCCTGGTTTTGGTCGCAGCAGTATCGCTTAGTTCTTGTTCAACGGGCGTATTTGA
>JACFMY010000031.1 GCA_019455155.1 Caldilineaceae bacterium | reverse complement strand
GATCTCCACGCGATCGCCTCCTTTCAGTCCACGCGGCCCGTACAGAAGGATGTGGAGCCGCATTCACGCCAACGGCAGGACAGCCTGTGGAGTGAGGTAAAGCTAGGCGCTCCTGATTTGTCTCTCCTTGGCCAGTGTGGTCAGCATGCAAGAGCGTTGCGGCGTACGCAACGCGTCAGTTGTTACTCACTTGAACTATCAGGCTAAAGATTGCAGCCATAAAGCAGAGTAGCAGCAACACTACGACCAGAATCGGGATCAGGATGACCAAAATGGCTTTGCCGCTGGTCAGCTGGTGCTCCACCTTCGTAGCGAAGTAGGCCAGGACCAGCTGGTAGATCGAGACGACAATGGTCAGGCAGTTCACAATGGGCACCAATGACAACAATGTAACCAGGATGCCCAGCGGCGCTGCGTAGGCTGCATTGAGGTAGGCGTACCGTCCGAATTCACCGGTGCCGCCCAACAGCTTGGCGATAAGATGATAGATACCTACACCGATCAGGAAGAACAGTGGCACAGTAATAATCGACGCCAGATTGGCTGCGCCGGCCGCGCCGAAGATCCCTGTGTTGAGCAGCATCTGGATCTGGGCGCGCGCTTCGGGTGGCAGCTCGGACTGGGCGAGCATTTCCGGCACGATCCCGCGCATGGCGCTGGCAAAGACGAGCGAACTCAGGAACCCAATTACGCCTGCCACCACGCCAGCGATCAACATCCAGATCAGGGCAGTGGTCAGGGTAGCCTGCGGTTTCTGGCGCTCAGCCTCAAACGTGGCATCGTTCGGCGCAGTGGTCACCTTTAGCCAGGTCTCCCACGTGGATGATAGATCCATAGCGTGTCCTCCTTTTTTTGTTCGTGTTTTGTTAGTGGTAGGTATTGCGCTGTCATTCAACAGGGCGATCATATCACGGAACAGGCGCGCACGCACGGCGCCCCTGCCAACACGGAGGCGCCGTGCAAGGGTGAGTAGCGTTGAGGATGCAGGAATGCAGCAGATTTAGCCTAGATTGCGCGCCATCAGGGCGCCGGTCTCGGCTGTGGTTGTGTCTGGGCTGTTGCTAAGTGCTGTGGCGATGCGTGCCTGTTCAGATTGCGAGCGATTCTGGCTCAGCTTGTATTTGCCCTCGACGCGCGTCGCTTCGATGGCAAAGGCGACCATTCCCTGCAGCATACCCTGCTGGTAGCGAGGTGACAGCCCGTCCCACTGGCTTTGATAGGCCGGTTCTGTAGCCGCGATGAGGGCAGCCAGCGACGCGAGCTTGCCCGCGTCATCAGATACGAGCTTTGCCCGGCCATAGAAGTGGACCGCGGTGTAGTTCCACGTCGGCACGCTTTCTTGTTTCTCGTAGTGGGCCGGCGATATGTAGGCATGCGGACCCTGGAAAATGACCAGGACCTCCCCCGCTTCCAGCGCGTGCGCTTGGGGATTGGCTTTGGCCAGATGGCCGCCCAATACCAGCGGCGCGTCGTTGTCCGGTGCATGGATCGTAAAGGGCAGATGGGTAGCGAAAAGCTCCCCATTCACCAGGCTGACCAGCGTCCCAAAGCTGTGTGCGCGCATAAACGCCACCAGCTCGGCCCGGTCTTCGATACGATACATGGCAGGTATATACATGGTTTACCTTTCGAGGTTGCGGGTCGGTATTAGCGCACCAAAGAGCTGGTGGGAGGTAGCTGGATCTGGACCGTACCTGTGGCCTGGTTGGGCTCGTGCATGCGCCAACCAAAGTGCGCGCTCAGGTAACGCAGATAGGGGTCGGGGCTCAAAGCTTGCTCGATCATATAGGTGGAGCCCGTGAGGATGATCACTTCGCCGTTCCGTTGCAGCGCGCGCGCAGTGCGCAAGGCCTGTTGGGGTTCAAAGGCGACAAGCACCGGAATATCACCCACGATGCTCTTGATCTCTTCGCGCACGCGTGCCGGATCTTGCCCCTTGAATGACGCGCTCGTCACAATGATCGTCTGGGCGATGTCGGCCAGGGTTTGAAAGACCTTGGTGGAAACCCGTTGGCCGGAGATGCCCACCACGAGGATCTTGCCCGCGTTGCCAAATTGCCTTTTGATCTCACCTGCCAGCGCGCCGATCTTCTCGGCGTTGTGGGCGATGTCGGCGTAGATGCCCTCCTCAACCTTCCAGAAGCGGCCCAGCAAGGTGGCATTGGCAAAGGCATTGAGCACACAGGACGCGTCGATTTCTGGACAGAGGTGGCGGATCACTTCCAGCGCCAGCGCCGCATTCCATTTCTGATAGTCAGCGTGAATCAGCGAGTCGGGTGATGGATGGAGCGTATGGGCGTGGAGACGCTGTTCCAGATCCGTTACCGCTGCCTCATCTACCTCGTAGAGCAGGGCATGGGCAGCCGAGCAAACTTGGCGAATAATCGCCAGGTTGTCCGGGTTGCGATCGCTGGTAAAAAAGGGCACGCCTGGCCGGGCGATCCCCGCTTTGTCGAGCGTCCGTTGCCACAGCTCCTCGCCCAACATGTGAGCATGGTCACTACCTACATTGGTCAGCGCGGTGGCCACTACGTCGAGCGCGCGCGTTTGGTCATAGCGCCCGCCCACGCCGGTCTCCATCGCGGCCCATTCAACGCCGTGTTGTTCAAACAGGGTCAGGGCAATCAGAATCGAGACTTCATGGAAGGTGTGAGCATGGTGCGGATTGTCCAGGGCCAGCCTCACGCAGTGGGGTCTGATCCGCGTCTCCCACGCAGCGGTAATCTCCTCCCTTTGGACGAACTCACCGTTGATGCTGAAGCGCTCCCGGTAATCAAAGAGATGCGGGCTCATAAAGGCGCCGGCCGCCTTGCCCGTGCAGGAGAAGCCCATTTCCAGGAAGCGGCAGGTTGAGCCCTTACCGCCGGTGCCGGCCACGTGGATGAGCCGCGTGGGATGTCCGTCCGGCCACAGGGTAGCGACGGAGCGGCGGAGCAGCTCGTGACGCATGAGCTTAGCTGCCGTCCACTCCGCGTGGTAGATCTGATCGACAGTGTTGTAATAAGGAAAGTCGTAAGTAGACACAGAGAGTCACGAATGATTCATGGGGTCAACGATCAGCCCGCATCGTCATCAAATGGCATGGGCACGGCCTTGCTGTTGATCCGTTCGGTTTCTGCGGCAATCAACGCACACACGTCTTGCACCAGGGTAGCTAGCGGCATCTCCCATGCCTCGCCGCTGCGGCGCAGCTTCGCTTCGACCACTCCGTTGCTCAGTCCCTTGGCGCCAACCGTGAGCCGAATGGGAATACCCAGCAGATCGGCATCGTTGAACTTGACACCTGCGCGCTCGTCACGGTCATCGTAGATCACCTCTACGCCAGCTTTCACCAAGTCGGCGTAGAGCTGTTCGGCGGCGGCTGTCACTTCGGGTGTCTTTGCTGTAGCCAGGCTCACCAGGGACACTTGGTACGGAGCTACAGTAATGGGCCACCGGATGCCGGCTTCGTCGTGGTGGATCTCCACCAGGACGGCCATCAGGCGACCGGAGCCAATGCCATAGCAACCCATGACAATTGGCTTTTCGACGCCGTTCTCGTCCAGGTAGGTGGCGCCCAGCGCAATGCTGTATTTGGTTCCCAGCTTGAAGATATTGCCCACCTCAACCCCGCGCGCCGTGGTCAGCGGCGTGCCGCAGTTGGGACAATGATGGCCGTCATTCGCCGAGACGATGTCGGTTACGATGTCGGCGCCGTAATCGCGACCATGGTTGGTGTTGCGCAGATGGAAGCCTTCGCGGTTGGCGCCAGCCACCAGGTTCGGGCTGCGTGCCACCAGGTCATCTACCACCAATAGCACGTTGTCCCGGGCAATGCCCAAAGGCGAGCCATAGCCCGGTTCTGCGCCGATGGCGCGGATCTCATCAGCTGTGGCCGGGCGCAGACGTCGGGCCTTGATGGCGTTGGTAAGTTTGGTCTCGTTCAGCTCCATGTCGCCGCGCACAACACAGAAGACGAAATGTTCCTTGATCGTCCCATCTGGTTGCTCCAGATCGGCGATTAAGAAGACTGCCTTCGCGGTATCGCTCTGGGGGATCCCGAGAAAGTCTGCCAGCCCGGCAATAGTCTCAACACCGGGAGTCGCTACCTCCTCCAATGGTAGGGGATCGGCGACAGGCGGTTCAGGCTTACGGAAGGTGGCAATCTGGCGATTGGCGCTGTAACCACAGTTGTCGCAGAGCACCAGTGTATCTTCGCCAATAGGGGTGAGTGCCATGAATTCGTGGGCCATGGTGCCCCCCATCATGCCCGTGTCACTCTTGACAGCCACCACGTCCAGATCACAGCGGTGAAAGATGTTGTAATACGCCTGGTACAGGTGAGGATAGTAGGCATCCAGCCCGGCCTGATCGCGGTCAAAAGTGTACGCATCTTTCATCGTAAACTCGCGTACACGGATGAGACCGGCGCGAGGGCGCGGCTCATCGCGGAACTTGGTCTGGATCTGATAGAGCATCACTGGCAACTGGCGGTAGCTGCTCACGAAGCGTTTGGCCAGGTCGGCCATGACTTCTTCATGGGTCATGCCCAGGCACATGTCGCGGCCATTGCGATCCTTGAGCCGGGCCATGTCGCTGCCGATTGCCTGCCAGCGTCCGCTTTTCTGCCAGAGCTCGGCCGGGTGGACGATAGGCAGGCTTACCTCCTGGCCGCCGATGGCATCCATTTCTTCGCGCAGAATCGTCTCGATTTTATGTTTGGTGCGCAGCGCCATGGGCAGGAAATCGAAGATGCCTGCCGCAATTTGATGAATTAGGCCAGCGCGCAGCATAAGCTGATGGCTGGCAATGTCCGCATCAGCGGGTACCTCACGCAAGGTTTGAAAGAACAGCTTGGACATTCGCATGGAGAATCGCTCCGATACTTATATGGCAGATGTTTAGGCAGGTATCTAGGCAGACAATTGCCGTTCGACGCGCGCTTTGATCGCCGCGTAAGATTCCACGCCTACGATTCTATCGACTTCCCGGCCCGCCCGGAAAAGGAGCAGCGTCGGCAACCCCATCACATTGTAGCGCGACGCCGTCTCTGGGTTCTCGTCTACGTCGAGCGCTGCGATCCGCAGCCGATCCGCGTACTCGTTGGCCAGAAACTCAACGTACGCAGAGATGATCTGGCAGGGCGCGCACCAGTCGGCCCAAAAATCAACCACCACGAGCTGGCCGGCCGCCAGCACCTGCTCGTCGAAATTGCTATCTGACACATCGAGCACGGCCGTAGCCGCCTTTGCCGGTGGGTCTTCGGCCGGCGCCGGGCGTACCGAGTCAGAACGGAGAGCTTGAAAGAGTTTCTTGAACATGGCCATTCCCCTCCGGCAGGAATGCGCGTCGTGCCGGGTATCTGTACCGAATCAATGCCTCGCCTTAGCGGTACACAGGCATGAGGCCTCGCGACTCAGGCGGTGAGACCATCCTGCCGGCGACGGGGGAAACGGGACCGCACAGCATTACCGGTTTGCCGCAACCATTGCCCGCTCGCTTGGGCTGCGCGCGTGGTGTTCTTCACCAGACCGTTGCCAAACCTAGATATTCCGTTGCCAAGCGTAGACATGATATCGACGAGCCAGCCAGTGAGTTTCCGTTCGTCTACGCCCGTAATCGCGCGTAGGCTGTCGCCCCAACTGCCCACGGCTTTGGGGCCAAGCCGGAAGTACGCGTCGGCGCGGCGTCCAATCACATATATTGTCACAAGGTTGGCGCCCGCGGCAATGGCAATGCCAAAGAAAGGAATTGCCTTAACAAAGGCGCGGCCCGCCAACCGTTCTACGGCTTCCTCGGCCAACTGCCGGCCCGTCTCAGCGACCAACCGTTCGGCGCCCATGTTCACACCGGTCACGAGGAGCAACGCATTGCGGTCCTCCTGGGGTGACAACTTATAGTTGTGGGCAGCCGCAATCTCCAGCACCAGTTCGGACTGCAGGCGCAGTGTCAAGCCAACATCCGCGGCTGCGCCCACCGTAAAGGACGCAAGGGTACCCAGGCCCGGGACCAAGCCGGCTGCCGAGGTGGTCGCTCCCACCATGCCCGCGTGGATTGCCTTCTGCTTGATCAGGTGCTCGACCAGAGCATCGATCCCCAGCTCGGGATGCGCGGTGCGCGCTGCTTCGACACGGGCGGCAGCCGATTTGAGATCAGCCGCGGGCAGCGCGCGTACGGCCTGGTCAACGATGCTCTTTAGCACGGAGGGGTCGATCGCCATGGTTGCGTACTCAGCTGTTGGTCTTCTCCGCGTGGGAGACCGCGCCAGCTGTCTCCCACGCACGGATTTCGTGATCGTGGGTAATCTTGGCGACGCCTGCCAGCGTGGCGTGGGCGCCACAATATTTCTCGACACTCAGATTGATGGCGCGCTCTACCTTGTGTGGATCAAGGCCCGCGCCCACCACGATGTAGTGGATATGAATGCGTTCCCATGGCTTAGGGTACTCGGAGCCGCGCTCACCGCTAATCTCGATCTGGAGATCGGTGAGCGGCTGGTGCTGTTTGCGCAAGATATCCACAATATCCACGCCGCTACACCCGCCCAGCCCTAGCAGCAACATTTGCATGGGGCTTACGCCGGGCCCTTCTCCCGAGCTCATCACCGCGCTCCGGCCATTCTCGCCTATGCCAAGAAAGGTCCTCTCTTCGATCCACTTGACGCGTGTAGTTGCCATACAGGTTATCCAATTCACTTTTGGTGCCAGTTACCGCCTGAGCGGTATTCGTCAGAGTATATGATCGCAGCATGTAGATGTCAAAGCAACTGTGGTATAATTACGGGCAGCCACCATGATGAATCCCACAACAAGCTGTACATATGCCAATTAACATAAGGAGCAACTATGTCTTCCTCCTTTCCTTGGCTACAAGCCTACGAGCAAGGTGTGCCGGCCAATATTGAGGTGCCCAACGTAACGGTGCAGCAGTTTCTCATTGACACCGCGCGCAAATACCCCAACAAGACTGCTGTGCGGATGGTGTTGCGGTATCTGCCGCTCGGGTTGGCAGTTCAGGCGAAGTTGACCTATCGCGAGCTCGATGAGCTATCTGATCGCTTTGCGGCAGCGCTTGCTGCCATGGGTGTAGTCAAGGGGACCCGTGTCTCGGTCATGCTGCCCAACTGCCCGCAGCAGGTGGTGGCGTACTTTGGCGTGCTCAAAGCTGGGGCGATTGTGGTCAACACCAACCCGACTTACCCGGCCAACGAGCTGGAACCGCTCATGCGCAGCAACGGCGTCGATGTGATTGTTACGCTGACCGGCCTGTACGACCGCGTCAAACAGATCCAGCCAAAGACTTCGATCAAGCAGATCGTTCTCACCGATCTTTCGGACTATATTACGTGGCTCTTCCGCAATACAGTCAATAAGCAGCTGGCGGCCAAGGGACTCTACAAAGAGGTGGCGCCAGCGCCAAATGTCCACCATTTCAAGGAGCTGTTGGGGCGCCATCCCGCCAAAGCTCCGGCTGTCGATCTGGATCCGGCGACGGACACGGCTGTCTTCCAGTTTACGGGGGGCACGACCGGTCTGCCCAAGGCAGCCGAGCTGACCCACCGCAACCTGGTCGCGAACACTCAACAGATAAATGCGTGGATGCCGTCACTGGTGGCCGGCGCGGAAAAGATGCTCCTGGCCCTGCCGTCCTTCCATGTGTACGGGATGACAGTTGGGATGCTCCTCAATTTCAGTGTTGGTGGAGAGCTGGTGTTGGTGCCTGACCCGCGCGATACCAACCACATTCTGGAAACCATCGCGCGGGAGAACATCACACTCTATCCCGGCGTTCCCGCCATGTACATTGCGATCATCAACCACCCGCGCGTGGCCGAGTACAACCTGCGCTCCATCAAGGCTTGCCTGAGCGGCGGTTCGGCCTTACCCGTGGAAGTGGCCCAGAAATTTGAAGAGATTACCGGCGGCAAGCTGGTTGAGGGCTACGGCATGTCCGAGTCTTCCCCAGTCACCGCGGCCAACCCCATATTTGGCCGCACCAAGGTCGGCTCGATCGGGGTGCCCATCAGCAGCACGGAGCTTGCCGTTGTCTCCCTCGAACCTGATGAAGACGGCAAGTATAAGTTCCTGGGGACGGGCGAAGAGGGTGAGCTGGTGGCGCGCGGTCCCCAGGTCATGAAAGGTTACTTCAACAATCCTGAAGAGACCCAAAAAACCATCGATGCCGATGGCTGGCTGCACACCGGCGATATTGCTCGCACGGACGAGGACGGCTATTTCTATATTGTCGACCGCAAGAAGGATCTGATCATTGCCAGTGGCTACAACATCGTGCCGCGCGAGGTGGAAGAAGTGCTCTTTATGCATCCCAAGGTCGTAGAGGCCGCGGTGGTGGGCGTGCCCGACCCGAAACGTGGCGAGACGGTTAAGGCCTTCGTCGTGCTGCGTGAGGGCCAGACGGCCACGGTGGAAGAAGTGCGCAACTTCTGCAAAGAAAACCTTGCGCCCTACAAGGTGCCGACTCTGGTAGAGTTCCGGGCGGAGCTGCCGAAGACACAGGTTGGCAAGGTGTTGCGCCGGATGTTGGTGGAGGAAGAGAAGGCCAAGCTGGCTCAAGTTGAGGACGGCCAAAGCAGCTGATTGTCAACCGTCAGAGCCAACGGCGCTGATATCACATGCGCAGCACCTGACCGGTGCCGCGCATGTTTTTTGGGCTGATTGGGGAAGGACGTTAGCGATTGTCGGCTTGATCGATGCGCAGGCGCAGGTTGTATTCTTCCGCCATGAGCTGCTCGAGCTGTCGCTCCAGCTGGCCAATGCGCCGGCGGTTGCGCTTTTCTTCGACCACCGCGAGTTCCTGCTCAAGCCTGCGCCGCAACCGTTCAATCTGGCGGCGCACCTCGTTTTTGCGGGCGATTAGGGCGGCGCGATCCATGGGCACGGGTCCAGCGTGTCTACTCTCTGTACTCAGGCGGGATGAAGTCCTCGCTTGAGAAGTCGCGGGGCTTGCGGGGTCTGTACAGGAGATAGGCAATCCCCACGCTGCCAAAATAGAGCAGAATCAGCGGCGCCATGACCAGCGTCATGTTCACCGGATCCACAGTCGGTGTAATGGCCGCGGCGGCGATCGCGATCACTACGATCGCATGGCGCCAATAGCCCAACAGCTGGGGGCCGCTGACAATGCCCATCCGCGCCAGAAAGGCCACGATCAGCGGCGCTTCAAACGCGACGCCGATCCAAAATACCAGGCGCGTTGCAAACCCCACATACCGGTCAATGGTCCACTCTTGAGAAATCAGATCGCCCAAGAAGCTCTGGAGAAAAGTGACCGCGGTGGGCAGCAGGAGGTAGTACGAAAAGGCCGCGCCGACGGCGAACAGGAACATGATACCCGGCAACAAGAGGAGCAGAACGCGTTTTTCGTGGGCGTAGAGGCCGGGCGTTACAAAAGCAATGATCTGGTAAACGATCACGGGCATGGCCACAATGGCGCCAGCCGTCAGACTCACTTTGAAAAAGATGGTGATCGTGTCCGTGGGGCCGATGGCCATGGCTGTCGCGCCCGTCGCGGTCAAGGGTGCCAGGACAAAGCGCAACAGTGGATCGATGAACAGCATGGAGAGGCTTGTACCGATAACCACGGCGCCGACGATCCAGATGAGGCGCGTCCGCAACTCCCGGAGATGATCCAGGAGCGTCATTGTGTTATCTTCCAGCGCCTTCTGCTGGGGCCGGCCTTCGGTCACTGGCGGTCCTCCGCCGATGTGCCGGCAGTTTGATCAGAGACGGGTACGGATTCAGATGCCGCGCCGTTTGCAGACTCGGCGTGGTCAGCGCCTTGTGCAGAGGCAGGGAGCGTGTTCTGCGCCGGCGCGGGTTTTGGCGGCAGAATACTGTTTTGTGGCTCTTCGTCTTTGGGCGGAGCTGCCTTGCTTTTTTGCTCGGCCGGCGGCCGGCTGGTGGCTGAAGGCCGCCGGCCGCTGTTGCGCCGGCGGCTTTTGCTGGGCCGGCTTCGTTGCATCGTCCAACAGGCGTCGCGGGTTCATTTCGTCCAGCACCTTAAGCTCTTCGCTGAACTGCGACTGAACCTCTGCTGTCAGATCCCGAAGCTTACCGATAAACCTGGCGATCTCGCGCATGGCGCCCGGTAGACGTTCTGGGCCCAAAACGATCAGCGCCACGATCGCGATCAGAACAAGCTCCGGAAGTCCGATGCCAAAAAAGCTATCCATAATTAGAAAGGTTTCCGTTGAACCTCATCGAGCGCCGAACCTAGCACACCGTTGACAAAGCGGGCACTGTTGTCGCTGCCAAACTTCTTGGCCAGCTCAACGGCCTCGTTGATGACTACTTTGGGCGGTGTGTCTGATTCCTGGCAGCCCAATTCGAACAGGGCCAGACGCAACACATTCCGGTCAATAATCGCCATCTGGTCCACCGGCCACTCGGGCGCATATTTGGCGATGATCTCGTCCAATTTGACCCGGTTTTTGATGACTCCTGTCACCAGCCAGCGTAAGAAGGTGGCTGTTTCCATACTCACGGCAACAACTGGATCGTTGCCTGTTTCGCTCGGATCTGGATTCTCCAGCCTGGCATCAACCACATCGCCAGGTTTGTGACCGACACTGTCTACCTCGAACAGCGCCTGAACTGCCATCCGCCGCGCCAACTGGCGCTGCCGAATTCGGTGAAGGTGAGCAGACTCGGAGGTCCGCTGTCGCCGTGCACCGGCAGGGACCTGATCCCCGTTGCGCGCCGTGCCTGTCATAGTACGGGCCTCTGCCGTTTTACAAACGTGCTCATGCTGTCTACGCCATAGCTAAGCCACCGTCAACGGTCAGCACATGGCCAGTGATGAAACCGGCGTGTGCTGACGCCAGGAACGCTACCGCCCAGGCCACCTCATCGGGTGTACCCATACGGCCCAATGGCGTGGCCGCAAGAATCGAGTTTTTCTGTTCATCGCTTAACACATCGGTCAGCGCGGTCGGAATGAAGCCGGGCGCCACCGCATTGACGGTGATGTTCCGGCTTGCCACCTCGCGCGCCAGGCTCTTGGTGAAACCAATGATACCTGCCTTGCTAGCAGCGTAGTTCGATTGGCCCGCCTGGCCTGTGATGCCAACCACACTTGTAATATTGATGATGCGTCCCCAACGTTGGCGAATCATACCGCGCAACGCAGCCTTTGTCACCGCGTAGACGCTGCGCAGATTCGTATTGATAACCGTGTCCCAATCTTCTTCTTTCATGGTCATCAACAGTGTGTCACGGGTGACACCAGCATTATTGACCAAAATATCAAGCCCGCCCAGATCGCTCTGGACCTGTTTCACAAGGGCAGCAGCCTGATCTACATCGCTGACGTCGGCCTGAACGGTGCAGCAGGTTCCGCCGTTTTGGTTGATGCGTTCCGCAATGGTCTGGGCGCCCTCTGCATTACCGCGATAGTGTACGGCCACCTTTGCACCACCTGCAGCCAACTCGACGGCAATTGCGGCGCCAATTCCGCTGCTGCTTCCCGTCACCAATGCCACCCGGCCAGAAAAGTCCATCATCTAGTGCTTTCGTTTCGTCCTATTGTCCATGTTGGTCACTGCAATGGGCAATTATACCCTTGAACGCCCATTTTCGAAACAGCGTCCGGCATTGGGTGTGCGCAACAGTTGCCGGTGGAGTTTGATTTGCGACGGCGCAACGCCAATACACGGGCAGATCGGGAAGGCGATCGCCGGGAGTGCTCAGGATGACCTACAGGCCGCTCGCCAAAGCCAGCGGGGAAAGGGTCGAACCCATGAAGCATTTGAAGCACGGGGAGATGACGCGGGGCGAGACAGGCGCGTGCTGCGGCGGATTGGACAAGCAGCTCCGCAGGCGCCGTTAGGTAGGCTGGAGGCCGCGAGCGGGCCATAGGGGGCAATGCCAGGATCCAGCTGGCGTTATGTGCCCGGCTTGCCGGAGTGCGCCGTGAAGAGACAAAATCATCACAAGCCGGCAGCAGAGCCGCCAGCCACATGCCGGCAGCAGAGCCGCCAGCCACATGCCGGCAGGAAAGCGCTTTCCCGGTGCCTGCCCAACGCGCTGTCGGGATGCTGCGCTTGCGACAGTCGCATGATAAGCTAGCGCCAGACACACGTCCGGCTGCATTGCCCTTTGGGGGCGAATGTTCCCCAGACAGTGTGCCGCCTCGTCAGGTCAGGCTTGCGTCCAGCGATCAATGTAGCCGTCGCAAGCTTTGGGGGTAGATAGCTCTCGTCGCGCGCTGTTTGTGTTCAGGCACGGGCAATCTTGAACAATCCGGTTCGGCCCGGTGATTCACGCCGGCACGCGCACGTGCCGGCGGCTTGTACCAGAACGGAAACGTCTACAGGCGCAATCTGGCGCGTGCTAACGGGCTCCTTCTGATACTTTTAGCTCGTTGATGAGACGCTCGTGCTTGAGTCCTGCACTCGTAAGCGCGGTGCGAACCACGCCTTCGATGCGATCCTTTTCTTTGCTCTTGAGCACCACACCGCGCAACGTGATCACGCCTCCCTTGCTGGACACAATCAGCGCCTCAGCGTCGCTGATTATGGGGTCGGCGGCGAGAGCCGCTTTGGCGCGGGACACCAATTTCTCGTCATCATATCTTGGGCCAAACCATCTTGTGAAGAAACTCATTCGCTGCTCTCCTTTCACAGCCGGCAGTTCACCATTGTCAAGCCTCAAACTCACACAACGTCTCTATTATCGCGCTAATTTCAACAACTGTTTATCCAATTAATTCCCCCTTAATTCCCTGATGATGTCCCGGCATTTCGATTCGTGTGCGCGCGGAAATGATGTATAATGCTGACACTGATGATTCATTTGCATCGCTCCCCTCGGCAAGTATCCACGCTGCCAAGAGGTGATGCACAGTCCTCGTTGAGAACGCCTCTGGCAATGCGATGTCTCTTGCAACTCAGGACGCAGCGGTATTGGAGGAACCAAGTATGAAGATAGACGAACAGGCGTCTAACACCATCCGCTATCCAGGTCTCCCAACGACAACCGACGGTAGCGGCGCGATTAGCTGGGTGGAAACGCATATCACACAGGCCGCTTGTGCGTACCCCATCACTTCATCCACGGTGATGGGAGCGAACTACGCGCAGGCAGTGGCCAATGGTCAGAAGAATCTTTGGGGCGATACGCTCATGTTTATGGAGCCGGAGAGCGAACACTCATCCGCGTCGGCCGCGGAGGGATTTGCCGTCGCCGGCGGCCGCGTGACCAACTTCACCTCTGGCCAGGGCCTGATCCTGATGAAGGAGGTGCTGTATGTGATTTCCGGCAAGCGTCTCCCTGTTGTCTTCCACATCGGCGCCCGCGCGCTTACCAGCCATAGCCTCAACGTCCACGCCGGTCACGACGATATTATGGGCGTGGCCGACACGGGTTGGGGTATTGTCATGGCTAGGGATGCCCAAGGTGCGGCCGATCTCGCGCTGATCTGCCGGCGGGCGGCTGAAGACAGTGAGACGCCATTTTTGAACGTTCAGGATGGCTTCCTGACCACTCACACCATTGAGAACGTCCTGCTTCCGGAACCGGAGCTGATGAAGGAATTCATCGGTGATCCCAAGGAGAAGCTGCGCAACCTGATGGACCCAACCCAGCCACTCATGTCGGGTGTGGTTCAGAATCAGGATAGCTATATGAAGGGTAAGATCGCCCAGCGCTACTTCTATGATCGCGTGAAGCCGGTGCTGCAGCACGCGATGGACGAGTACTACGATTTCACCGGCCGGCGCTACAACATGGTTGAGCCCTACCGCATGGACGACGCCGAATATGCCATTGTCTGTATGGGCAGCATGGCCGAGACGGCAGCCGTCACTTGTGACTATCTGCGCGAGCACACGGGCGTCAAGGTAGGCGTCCTGCACGTCACCGTTTTCCGGCCGTTCCCGGGACCTGAACTGGTTGACGCGTTGAAACATCTGCGCGCGGTCACAGTTCTCGAGCGCATGGACAATCCCATGGGACAGAGCAACCCGCTGACAGCGGAGATCAAGGCCGCCTTTGCTGATGCTTTGATCGATACACCT
Source organism: Caldilineaceae bacterium (assembly GCA_019455155.1). Taxonomy (GTDB): domain Bacteria; phylum Chloroflexota; class Anaerolineae; order Caldilineales; family Caldilineaceae; genus JACFMY01. The sequence continues at coordinate 12,721 of JACFMY010000031.1, read as the reverse complement.
GGTTATCCCCGTGTACATCGCATGCCGGTCATCTACTCGGGCTCCGCAGGCCTGGGTAGCCGGGATGTGCGCCCTGGTGACTTCATCGCGCTGGTCAAGAACATGGTGGAGGGCCGGCAGCGCTACTTTGTGCTGGGGATCAAACACGAACTGGCGTTGGAAAGCACCTTTGATCCCGACGTGCGGCCGAAGAGTGCCTTCTCCATGCGCGGCCATTCCGTTGGAGGCTATGGATCCGTAACCACCAACAAGGTCATCGCTACCATCGTTGGCGACCTCTTCGACCTGTATGTGCAGGCCTATCCCAAGTACGGATCGGAGAAGAAAGGTCTGCCGACTACCTATTACCTCACTGCGGCCACGGAGCCCATTCGCACCCACTGCGAGCTCAATTTCGTGGAGTTTGTCCCGCTCAACGATGTCAATGCGTTCAATCTGGGCAACCCGCTCAAAGGCCTGCAGCCCGGCGGCGTGACCTTTGTCCAGTCCAGACATCAAAACCCCAGCGACGTATGGGCGAACATCCCAGAATATGCGCGGCGCATCATCCGTCGCAACAAGATCCGGGTACTCTACCTGGATGCCGCAGCCATTGCCCGCGAGGTAGCGTCCGCGCCTGATCTACAGGTGCGCATGCAGGGCATCGTGCTGTTGGGCGTGTTCCTGCGGGCAACGCCATTCCTGAAGGAGCGCGCCATCAGCGAAGAAGAGCTGATGGCGGGCGTGGAGAAGAGCCTGCGCAAATATTTCGGCAAGCGCGGCGAGCAGGTGGTGCAGGATAACCTGACTGCGGTACGTCGCGGCTACTTTGAAGTATTGGAGATCCCGCGGTCCGTGATCGAGCAAGAGGAGGCGATTACGGTCGAGACGCAGGGGATGCTGGTACGCGACGTCATGCACAGCGGTGTCGTCGCCTGCCACACCGATACCCCGCTCGACAAACTGGTCAAAGCCATGGCCGATCAAGGAATCGGTGCGGTCGTGGTTGTTGACAAGAACGGCTACCTGGAAGGGCTCGTGAGTTCGACGGACCTGGTGAAGGCCGAGGCCAGCAGTCGCGAGTTCAAGACGCTGCCCAACATCCTGCCCGAACATATCATGACGCGGCAGGTGATCACCACCACACCGGGCGAGCCACTCTCCGACGCTGTGAACAAACTGATTGAGAACCGCATCCACCGGCTTGTGGTGGTACAGCCAGAGAACGGCCATCAACGTCCGGTCGGTATTCTATCCGTCACAGACCTGGCGCAGCTGCCGATCCGCAGCTAGGGAACCTGTTGTGTACCGAGTGCAGAGAGGAACCAACTATGGCAAGCACATCTCCCCTTTATTTGATAGATGACGATGTACCAGCTCCCCAGGCTAAGATTCACTCCCGCAGCAGCGCGGCCGAGGGGCTGGGTACGCTGATCAAGGAAGCCGGCTCCAGCAAGGAGACGCACGCGGTCGGTATCGAGAATACGATTTTTGAGATCGACCTGGAAGGCTATGTCGAAGATTTCAACGAGCGCATCATCGGCGCCTACAACTCGGGCGCGGACGATGATTTGCCTGCCGACCTGGGCGTGGCGCGCTCGTTGGTCCCGGCTGGCACAGGTGTCCTGCGTGATTTCTCGTACATCGCGCCGGAGATTCCAGAGTTCGACCACAACCAATGTGTGGGTTGCATGACCTGTGTGACGGAATGTCCCGATACCGCGATCCTGGGCAAGGTGGCGGAACCCGGCGTCCTGGAGCTGGCGCTGGCCGAAGCGCCAGATGATCAGCGCGCGTGGCTTGGCGAGCAATGGGCCACGACCACCAAGTTCTATACGGTGCCGGAAAAGAAGGATGCCGGCAGCGGGGGGAAGTTTGGCATCTTCATCGATCCCACCAAGTGCAAGGGCTGTGCCGAGTGTGTGCAGGTGTGCGCGGACCTGGGCTATAACGCACTGAAGATGATCGAGAAGCAGGAAGATACCATTCCGCGCTACAAGACCGGCTTTGACTTCTTCCGCAAGCTGCCGCCCACGCCCGAGCGCTTCATCTCCGACCGTGTGCTTGTCGATATGATGTTGGCCGACCGCAGCCTGCTTTACGTGGGGGGCGCTGGCTCCTGCGCCGGCTGTGGCGAAGCCACCGTCCTGCGCATGTGGATCGCAGCCACCGCCTTTGCGTATGGCCGCGACAACATTGGTATCGTCAACTCAACTGGCTGCTCCACCGTGTACGCCAGTACCTATCCCTATAACCCGTGGGCCGTATCGTGGACGAATTCCCTCTTCGAGAATGGACCCACCGACGCGATGGGCGTCCGCGCCCGTTGGGACCAGATGGGCTGGCAGGACAAACGGCTGTGGGTGATCGGTGGCGACGGCGCAATGCTCGACATTGGATTCGCCAGCCTGAGCCGTATGCTCTCCAGCGGTATGAATATCAAGGTGCTTGTCCTGGACACGCAGGTCTACTCCAACACGGGGGGGCAGTCGTCAACCGGCACCTTCCGGGGCCAGGGTACAAAGATGAGCCCGTTTGGCAAGGTGGAATGGGGCAAGAGCGAAGCGCGCAAAGAAGTGGCCAACATCGCGATGATGCATCCCAACGTCTATGTGGCACAGACCACGGCCGCGCACATGAACCACTTCTACCGTGCCGTGCTAGAGGCCAACGCGTATGATGGCCCTGCCCTGATTAGCGCCTATACCACCTGCCAACCAGAACATGGCGTCGGGGACAACGAGTCCATGCAGCGCGCCCGCGCAGCGGTTGATAGCCGCGCCTTCCCGTTGCTCATCCACGATCCGCGCAAGGGCGACACCTTCCGCGAGCGGCTTGATCTCAAGGGCAACCCAAGCGTGCAGGAAGACTGGTATATCAACCCGAAGACCAAGGAACCGTTTACCTTCATCGACTTTGCCCGCGGCGAAGGCCGCTTTGCCAAGCACTTCGACAAGGACGGCAATCCCAGCGAGATGCTGCTTTCAGCCAAGGCCGAACGCCTGGCCAACTGGCGCCTGCTCCAGGACCTGGCTGGTGTGCGCCAGCCCGCCGGCAAATAGAGTGGGGACCAATCAACGGGGGCCGGCTGCGACCTTACTCTTCGAGGTCGCAGCCCGCCCCCTTTTTTACAGGTGCGTAACCAGCAGCCGGGAATCGACGGCCTTTCGTACGCCAAAAATCACCGCGCGGCAGACTAGCCAACCGATTTCCAGCTCTCAGGCATGAATGGCCACTCTAGCTGGCGACAGATGTTCTGCCAGCGCTTCACCATGTCGGGTGCGCACAGGAACGGGACATATCCCAGCTTCAGGTACGTCTTGAGTGCTGCCAACCGCCAGTCCTCGGTATACAGATGGATATTGTCGTATCCCGCGGCGATGAAGCGGGCTGTGACCGCGGCGCACACGGCCAAACCCAATCCCTTGCCGGCGTGAGCCGGATCACCGGATACCCAGCCCAACTCGCCGCCAAAGGGATGTAGCTCGGCATGGCTGTGCAGCGCCATGGCGGTTGCCACGATGTCTCCGCTTGCCACATGAATGGCCATGAACCAGCCTGCGGGAAGAATCCTTGCCAACCACGGCTGGAGCGTTTCGTTGTCCCACTCCGGCCACCCGGCCAGCTTCATGACCCGGTAAAAACGCGCTTCGTCCCCCGGGCGATAGGTGCGCAGCGCATAGCCTTCAGGCAGCTTCACGACGGGCGGAGTATTCAGCAGACGCGCCGGCCAGACCATTTCCAGCTGCGTATAGCCATCATCTTGGGCCATTGGATACCTCCCCAGCATATGGCCTTCTCTAGTCTGCAGGGTCACGTGGTGTAGACGGCGTCCTGTGCTGGCCGGACCACAGGTAACTAGCTCGCCGGCGAAACCGGGCGCCGCTCAGGTCACCATTCTAGCGCGGCCAGGCAATCCGGTACAGCTTGCAGGCATGTCGCGCCATGCCAACCGCGATATAGGCCCCAACCGCCATTGGCGGATCACACTATGGATGCAAGCACTGGCTTGCTGCGCGATACTAGGAAGGGAGAATGGCCGCAGGCTGCCCGAATCGGTGCGGCCTGCTGGAGCCAGCCGGCAAAGGAGGCAGACATGCTAAGGACAATCGCCAGCTTGCTGCTCGCCCTGTTAGTGGCTGCTTGCCAGACGGCGCCAGTCGCTGCTCCCACGGCTACGCCAGCCGCAGCAGACGCATACGCTGAAGAGCGCAACGCCATGGTGACTGTACAGATCGAGGCGCGCGGGGTGGAAGATGCCTCGGTGTTGGAGGCCATGCGCACGGTGCCGCGCCACAGGTTTGTCCCAGAAGATTTCATCGATCAGGCGTACGCCGACCATCCACTGCCCATTGGCTACGGGCAGACCATTTCCCAGCCCTATATCGTCGCCTTGATGACCGAGGCGCTCCAGCCCGCGCCCGGCCTGAGGGTGTTGGAGATCGGCACCGGCAGCGGCTATCAGGCTGCCGTGTTGGCTCAACTGGGTATCGAGACCTATTCAGTCGAGATCATTCCAGAGTTGGCCCAACAGGCTGAGGAGCGGCTACAGACGCTGGGCTACGATCAGGTCCAGGTGCTCCAGGCTGACGGCTATTTCGGCTGGACCGATCACGCTCCCTACGATGCCATCATTGTCACTGCCGCGCCGGACCACCTGCCGCAGCCGTTGGCGAACCAGCTCGCCGAAGGTGGCCGTCTTGTCATCCCCATTGGCCCCGCTGGCAGCTACCAGACACTGTGGCTCTTTGAGCGCCATGGCGATGATCTCTCGGCCACGAACCTGGGTGGGGTCAGCTTCGTGCCGTTTACTGGCGCGGGCGGGCAATAGGCCGGCGCGCCTCGCGCACTCTGCCCCTGGTGGCCAATATCAGGAGCAGCCAGCCATGCTGTTAGACGTCGCGCGCCCAGACATACATGGTTAGCCAGGCGGCGCCATAACAGCCGGCGCCCACCAGTTGCACCAGGGTAAAGCCGTAGCTCAAGGCGAGAATGGCGGCCAATACTCCTGATATCACCGAAGCGCAGCCATTGACGGCCCAAACCCATGGGGTCAACGAGGAATAAGCGCGCTCGATCCAGGCCAGACCAAGCGGAAAAGGCATGCCCATGAGAAAGGCCAGGGGCGCCAGGCACAATGCCGCGGCCGCGATGCGAGCCGGCGCGGCCCAACCCAAAGAGATCTGTGTCATCCAGGTCAATACGAAGGGGGTGAGCACGGCCAGCGCGACCAGAAGAGCCAGCGCGGCCCGTGCCGGCAGCCACGCGCTCCGGGCCGCCAAACTCCCCAGGCTGGAAAATAGCAGCAGGGTCACCACCACCGCGGCAAACGCGTAGGTGGGATGACCGACCAACAGGATCCAGCGCTGGATCAGGGGGATCTCAACAAAGAGAAACGCCAGCCCCAGTAAGCCGAAATAGAGGAGGACACGGCCCCGCGGCGCCGGTCTGGCCGGCTGGTCCGGTAGATGCGCCCGTTTGGGCAAGAGCAGCGGCGCCATGATCAAAACCAGGCTCAAGAAGAGAACAAGCGCCAGCATGGCCAGCAGCAGAAAATAGCCGCTCCCGCCGAACGGCTGCCAGGTACGGCCCAACGTGGCCAGCACCTCCGGCGTCTGTGCCCACTTGAAGAAATGAAAAAAGAAGGGGTGATCGTCCGTGGCAGGCGCGACGTCAAACGGATAGGTCTCGAAAAAACCGGCCGGTTGGCTGGCGGCGAACAGTCTGCGGACTGTCTCATAGTATACGGGCTCTGGCAACCGGTTGAAGCGATTGACCTCACTGGCCTCAATGCCGGGCGCCCATACCAGGTCCAGGCGCCTCTCCGCGGCGAAGGTCCGGATCACGTCCAGTTCGGCACGCGTCCAGCCATCTTTCTGCACCAGGGCGGTGATGGTCTGGATGCCCCGCAGCGCGACCAGCCTCTCTGCTGGTTCACGGATGCCCGTGCGCTTCAGGGCTTCTACCAGGGTTGCCACCAGGCGGATCTCCTCACTGGGCGGCGTCTGGAGCCAGCGTGTTGTGACCAGAATGCCCCCGGGAGCGAGCCGATCCAGGTTGTCGACAAACGCCTCCACGGTCAGATTGTAGCTCTCCGCCAGGCTATAGGCGCCGCTGGTAACGGGCTGGTACGCGCCGGTCAGGGGTAGAAAGACAATGCCATATTGCTCGTTGTCGCGCTGCGTAAAGACCCGGGCAGTCTCGAATTGGACGCGCACATGAGGACCCGCGTACACATCCTGTGCGCCCGCCACGCGGGTCACGGCCAGTCGCTCCAGCCGGTTGTCGACCACAGCCGTGACCTCGGCGGCGTCGCCTGCCAGCGCCTGCAAGACGCCGAGCCCTGCCGCTGGCTCTAGCACCAAAATCCGCGCGCCCGGGCGCAGCGCAAAGGCAATTGCCTCCGGCATATAGGCGGCGGCCTCGAACTGTTCGGGTTCTGTCAACGTGACCGGCTGCAGGTCGCCGGCGTCGACGGCCACGCCCAGCTGCACCGGCAGGGTTCCTCTATAGGCATAACTCAAGCCGGGGAGCTGGCGGGTGCCCGCGTTGGCGACGACATCCACCCGCGCGATGGCGCTCCACCCTCCAAACCGGCGTTCCGAGCCCGGGTAGCGCAGCGCGTGAGCCAGGCCCTTATAGGGTGAGATGGTGATGCCCAGCGGCGCCGTTCCCTGCACATTGAGTAGCCACAAGCCGCCAAACACAAGACCGGCCAGGCCCAATAGGATTGCTACCGGTGCACGCAGGCGGGCTTGCCAGAGTGGCAACAGGGCGATGGCGGCGCAGGCTACGAGCGCGCCCGGTACGCCAGCTGCTGCAAGCGTCACGGGCGCAAGCAAGGCGCCCACCGCAGAACCTGCCAGATTGGCGGCGTAGACGCGATGGCTCTGTAGCTCGCGGGCGGCCAGCGCGGCGCCGATCCCCAGACCGCCGATCAGGAACGGCACGGTGAGCGCCAGGTAGTACAGGACGAAGTAGAACAGCTGCCTGCGATCCCAGGCGATGCTATAGCTGTCGAAGGGCAAATAGTTCACGGCCACATAGGTCAGGCCGACGCTGACGCTGAAGAGCGCGCCTACCCAGGCTAGCAGACGCTCGATGGGCGTCGCCCGCAGGCGCGGCGAGACACTGAGGAGGGTGCCGCTGGCGCCAAAGCCCAACAACGCCAGGCTCACTACCAGAAAGGCAAAGTGGTAGAACTGGGCAATGGCCAGCAGGCGCAGCAATACCCCTTCCAGCAGCAGAATCGCTGCTGCGAGCGCCCCTACGGACATGGCTATCCGGCCGCGTGACATTGTGAAGGCCATCGTCCCCCCTTTCTATTATCGGCGGGGCTGGTGGCATTGTCCAGAGACGCGCTCAACTTCGCGTCGCCTGTGAATTGACCGGCGGCGCCCACTGCCGGTTCCAATCCACCGCCGCTCAATCTCACGTTATTCTATAGGTGTGTGCATCGCGCCGCGCGTAGCGTATCAGGTGTGTGCTTTGCTTCCTGGAACCGCAGCAAATCTGCGGGCCTTACGGAAACGGCCCAGCGATTCGTCCGGCGTGCAGACTTTCGCATTCATCAGATCTTATATCTCCTTTTTTTGTCATTTGCCGTGAGCAAAACTTCTGAGGAAAATATCCCAGCGGAGTTGCCACCCCCTATTCAGAGATCATCAAGACACACATTGGCATAGCCAGTCGAGACCAACTGTCCATAACGACAGGTCCGTGTGCCGGTTTCACCAGACAGCCAGTAGGGATGCGTATCCATGGCCCAGCTATTTCCCCCCAGCATGAACATCATTGCCAGGCTTTCTTTGCTGGCGATCATATTGCTGGTGGCTGGATTGGCATCGCTTGGCTACTACGCGGTGGGCTCACCGCTGCTGACCGGCGTCGGTGTGGCAATACCGCAGCCGGTTCCCTACAGCCACCAGCAACATGTAGGTGGGCTTGGCCTTGATTGCCGCTACTGCCACACCGCGGTCGAAGCAAGCAACACGGCCGGGATTCCCCCTACCGAGACCTGCATGGGCTGTCACGCCCAGGTGACACCTGACTCTCCCGCGCTAGAGCTGGTGCGCAAGAGCTACGAGGAAGGCCAGCCCCTTGCCTGGAATCGCGTCCACAGTCTTCCAGACTACGTCTATTTCAATCACGCGATCCACGTCACGCAGGGGATCGGCTGTGAAAGCTGCCATGGCCGGATTGACCAGATGCCGGTCGTGGCCAAGACACACTCCCTGCAGATGAGCTGGTGCCTGGACTGCCACCGCCACCCGGAGAGGTATGTCAGACCGCGCAGCGACGTCTTCACCATGGGGTGGGTACCACCAGCTGACCAGTCGATCCTGGGACCGCAGTTAGTGGCTGAATACGGGATCCAGGTTGACCGCCTGACCGACTGTTCCGTCTGTCACCGCTAGCGGCTCCCGGCACTGTGCGATCCGCAGGGGAAGCATTCTGAAGGGTGTCCCTGGCAACTTGTTGTCCACGTGGATTCCAAAGGAGCCACGCCATGACCGAAACCCGTCTCGATCTAACAGCAATTCAGGCGCAGCTGGCAAACGCGCCGGGCCGCCATTTCTGGCGCAGTCTGGAAGAATTGGCTGAGACGGACGCATTCAGAGAATTCTTGTACCGCGAGTTCCCACAGCAGGCGTCCGAATGGGTTCCTGCTATGAGCCGCCGCCATTTCCTGCAGCTTATGGGAGCGTCGTTGGCGCTGGCCGGGTTGGCGGGCTGCACGAGCCAATCTTCTGAGAAGATCGTGCCCTATGTACAGGCTCCGGAAGAAAGCGTGCCGGGCCAGCCCCTCTTATTTGCCACCGCCATGCAGTTAGGGGGGTATGCGTTGGGCCTCCTGGCGCAGAGCCAGCTGTACCGTCCCACCAAGGTCGAAGGCAATCCCGACCATCCCTCCAGCCTGGGCGCGACGGACTGTGTCGCCCAGGCATCGATCTTGACCCTCTATGACCCGGACCGGGCCAAAGAGGTTACGCATGAGGGTGCGGCCAGCAACTGGGAAGCTTTCCTGGACGATCTGCAGCCACGGCTGGCCCAGCAGCGCGCCAGCGGCGGCGCCGGCTTGCGCATCTTGACCGAAACCGTCACGTCACCTACCTTGTTTCACCAGTTACAGGCAGTCCTGTCCCAGTTCCCCAATGCGACCTGGCACCAATATGAGCCGGTGAACCGGGACAATGTCTACGCGGGCGCCCAAGTGGCCTTTGGGGCTGCGGTGGAACCCATTTATCGGTTTGATCAGGCTGATGTCATCGTGAGCCTGGACGCTGATTTTGTGCAGACGTCGCCCGGACGCGTGCGCTATGCGCGGGATTTTGCGGCGCGGCGGCGGGCAGATATCCCCGGCGCGAGCAACCCTAACCGGCTCTATGCCATCGAGAGCACACCGACGCTGGTTGGCGCCATGGCTGACCATCGTCTGCCGCTGCGGGCGAACCAGGTCGAAGTCTTTGCCAGGGCGTTGGCGACAGAGCTTGGCGTGACGAACTTGCGGGATGGTGAGACAGACGACGGTGCCATTCCGGCCGGCTGGGTGCGCGCGATCGCCCGGGATCTGCAGGCACATCCTGGAACCACGCTGGTACTTGCCGGCGATCACCAGCCGCCGGCGGTGCATGCTCTGGCCCACCTGATGAATGACCATCTAGGCAATGCTGGACAGACGGTATTCTACACCGCCCCGGTTGTGGCGAATCCGGTGAACCAGGCTGAATCATTGCGCGAACTGGTCGCAGCCATGGCAGCCGGCCAGGTGGAGATGCTCCTGGTTTTGAGTGGCAACCCGGTCTACTATGTGCCGGCAGACCTCGATTTTGCCGCTCACCTGGCTCAGGTCCCTTTCCGGGTTCATCTGGGGTTGTACGCGGACGAGACCGGCCTGCAGTGCCACTGGCAGATTCCAGAAGCGCATTATCTGGAAGCCTGGAGCGATGCCCGTGGCCATGATGGCGTGGTTACGATCCAACAGCCATTGATCGAACCCTTGTACGCGAGCCGTTCGGCGCACGAGCTATTGCATGCACTGCTCGGCGAAGAGCCGCGTTCAGATTACGAGCTGGTCCGGGCCTATTGGGCTGAACAGCACGGGGAGACAGACTTCGAGGCATTTTGGCGCACGGCCCTGCACGACGGCGTTGTGCTCGAAACAGCCCCGCCAGCCGTCGCGGTCGCCGTGCAGCCTGCAGCGGCCGGTGAGCTCAGCACAACGCCGCCGGCCAGCACCTCAGCGGACGAACTGGAGATCAACTTTCGCCCAGACCCTGCTATTTGGGATGGCCGCTACGCCAACAATGGGTGGTTGCAGGAACTCCCCAGGCCACTGACCAAGCTCACCTGGGAGAATGCCGCCCTCATAAGCCCGGTGACGGCCGCTGCGCTCGGGCTTACCCATGGCGACGTGGTTGAGCTTGTCTACCGCGGGCGGGTGGTCCAGGCTCCCCTTTGGCTACTGCCTGGCCATTGTGAAGGATCGGTCACTGTTTACCTGGGGTATGGCCGCACTCACGCTGGGCACGTTGGCAACGGCGCCGGCTTCAGCGCCTATGCCCTGCGCACAGCCGATGCGCCCTGGTTTGACGTTGGGTTGACCGTCCAGAAGGTAGGAGAAGGCTACCGTTTCGCCACCACGCAGCTTCATCACACCATGGAGGGGCGCGATCTGATCCGGGTAGGCACGGTAGCTCAGTTTGAGCGCGAGCCAGACTTCGCGCAGGAGATGGACGGGCACGGGGACGTTATCTCGCTCTACCCGAAAGTCGAGCACGACGGCAACGCGTGGGGAATGTCCATCGATCTGAATGCCTGCAACGGATGCAATGCCTGCGTCATCGCCTGCCAGGCAGAGAACAACATCCCCATTGTCGGGAAAGATCAGGTGGCGAGGGGGCGTGAGATGCACTGGATTCGCCTGGATCGCTATTACCAGGGCGATCTGGCCAATCCGGAAACCTATCACCAGCCCGTGATGTGCATGCACTGTGAACAGGCTCCGTGTGAGGTAGTCTGCCCGGTGGGCGCCACCTTACACGATGAGGAGGGGCTGAACACGATGGTCTACAACCGCTGTATTGGCACCCGTTACTGTTCCAATAACTGTCCCTACAAAGTGAGACGTTTCAACTTTCTGGAATACACAGATTTCACCACAGAGAGCCTGAAGCTCCAGCGCAACCCCAATGTGACGGTACGCGCCCGGGGAGTCATGGAGAAATGTACCTACTGTGTGCAGCGCATCAGCGCGGCGCGCATCGCGTCCAAGGTAGAAGGACGCCAGATTCAAGATGGCGAAGTCGTCACTGCTTGCCAGGCTGCCTGTCCCACGCAGGCAATCGTCTTTGGCAACATCAACGATCCTGAGAGCCAGGTGGCGAAACGCAAGGCGTCGCCGCTCAGCTACGGGCTGCTGACCGAGCTGAATACCCAGCCCCGCACCACCTACCTGGCGAAACTGCGTAATCCCAATCCTGAGCTTGAGGCGCCGGACCATGTTGGGGGAAGCGATTGATGGCTGAACTACACAGAGAGCAAATGAGCGATTTGGCCGGCCTAGAACACACCTATCGATCACTCACGGCACGAATCACGGGCATGGTACTCACTCGCGCGACGCCAAGACTCTGGTTCGCCGGGTTTGCGCTTGCCCTTGCGCTGCTTGCGCTTTTTCTCTACGCCGTGACCAACTTGCTGACCACAGGGGTAGGCATTTGGGGCAACAACGTGCCAGTCGGATGGGGCTTCGACATTACGACGATGGTGTGGTGGATCGGGATCGCCCATGCCGGGACGCTGATCTCCGCGATTCTCCTCCTGTTTCGCCAGGAGTGGCGCACCTCCATCAATCGCTTTGCCGAGGCCATGACCCTCTTCGCCATCCTCTGCGCCAGCCTCTATCCCCTCATCCATGTGGGGCGTCCCTGGCTGGCCTACTGGATCTTTCCCATTCCGAATACACTCGGCGTCTGGCCCCAATTCCGCAGCCCATTGGTTTGGGACGCGTTCGCCATTGGCACCTACGCCATTGTCTCCTCCATGTTCTGGTTTATTGGTCTGATACCAGATCTGGCCACCATGCGTGACCGGGCAAAGAACCGGTGGGTACGCTACTTCTATGGGATGTTGGCCATGGGCTGGCGCGGGGCGGCCGATCACTGGCAGCGCTATGAAGCCGCGTATATGCTCCTGGCCGCCCTGGCCACAGCTTTAGTGGTGTCGGTTCACTCCGTTGTCAGTTTCGATTTCGCTGTCGGGGTTTTGGCCGGCTGGCACACAACCGTCTTTCCTCCTTATTTCGTAGCTGGCGCGATCTTCTCCGGCTTTGCCATGGTGCTGACGCTCCTGATCCCTCTGCGTGCCATCTACCACCTGGAAGATTTCGTGACCGCGCGTCACCTGGACAATATGGCCAAAGTAATGCTGGCCACCGGCCTGTTTGTCATCTATGGCTATCTCACCGAAGCCTTTACGGCATGGTATTCAGGCAATCCAGTTGAGCGCTTCTGGCTTACCAACCGTACCTTCGGTCCCTATTGGTGGGCCTTCTGGGGTCTCATGCTATGCAACGTGGTTATTCCCCAGGCTCTTTGGTCTGGCCGGGTGCGCTCGAATCCGCTTCTGCTCTTCCTTGTGGCCATTGCGGTCAACATCGGCATGTGGATCGAACGCTATGTCATCATCGTGGGCGGCCTGCATCGCGACTTCCTGCCCTCCGCCTGGGGAATCTTCTCAG
>JACFMY010000030.1:7791-26814 GCA_019455155.1 Caldilineaceae bacterium | reverse complement strand
CTCATCGCGCACCAGTTCAAAGCCGTGAATGATATCGTTGGTCATCGTTGCGCTCTTTCTATTTCGCATCAAACGGGGGATCAATGAGTGCACCGGGCCTTGTACCCGATGTCTGGCTATTGTGACGAATCGCCTCAATTGTAGAAAGGCACATGGAAAACGGCAGTAAGCCTAAGACCAGAGTCAATCCCCCGACCGGTCACTAACTGCTACAGGCACAGCGGCGAGGTTGGGCCACCATCTCGACAAAGCTTGGCAACATCTCTACTGTGGTACTCAGGCTGGCCCGCACTTCGCCCATTGGCTCATGCTGCACCCGATCGGCTGCATACCCGCTCACGGTGACCAGACCTGCATAGCAGAGCCTCATTTCCTGGGCGAGCGCAACCTCGGGAGCCAGGTTATAACTCAAAACGTCGGCGCCCCAGCCCCGGAACATGCGCGCTTCGGCGCGCGTTTCCCGGCGCAGAAAATCAACGCCTACACAAACGGCCTCAGGTATGCCAGGCAACAACTGCTGTACCGCCGCGCCCATCTCCGGACAAAATGGCTGGCGTACGCTGCCTAGATTGATGTCGAGCCCCGTATGGGCGTCGCCGAAGAATGTATCGGCCTGGTGGTTGATCCAGGATATGTAGTCGGCAACCAGAACCGGCTGGCCGCGCTGTAAGACCGGGTTGATGGCAATGCCCATGTCCCAGTTGAGGATGCGTTCTACACCAAGCTGGCGCGCAGCGAAGATCGTGGCGCGCGGGTCCGTACGTGTGGGCAGTCCTGTGTAGGGCTGTACCCATACGGCCAGATCCTCATTCAGCTTGCGGAGTGCAACCGGACCGGCTTCGCCGTATGGTGTGAGATATGTCCGCTCGTCTACCACCTCACCTAATAGGTCCAAAGCACTGGGTGGCAGCAGCACAGCCACAAGAATAAGAAGGTTCGCTGTCAGCATACAGGCGGTTTTTTGGGTTTCGATGCGTTCAAGTGGCGTATGCAGCATCGGTAGGGCAGGCTGATGCTGCCAGGCAGGTCCATCTATCCGTAGCGTCAACCACAGCCAGCTGGCACCAGCTCCTTATCCACCTACAGAATAAGGCTGCGACCAGTGAATGAAACCATAGCATTGATTGCCCACGATCGCAAAAAGGACCATCTGGCCCGCTCCGTGCTGCAACGCCGTGATCTGCTGGCGGGCAGCCGGAGCACGCGGCTCTCTGTCAAGGGGTCGGGGTGACATGCTGCCGAACGTACCGCTCCGCCAGATAAATGAACAGGGCGCTACTCAAACGAAAGACGAAGATCAACGCCAGCGCCAGCTGGATGTTCAACCAGCCGGCCAGTAACGGCCCCAAGAGGGCGCCCAGCAAGATCGCCGCGTTGAGCGCCATGTTGTACCACGCAAGGTACGCAGGGCGGTCATGCGTGGGCACCTTTTCTAGCAAATAATTGCCCAGTGCGCCGCCCACCAATGCCCAGCCAAAACCGCCGACCACTGACGTCACGATGTAAAAAAGCAGGTCCGGCATGATCGCGGTCAGCAGCGGATACAGACTCAGCAGCCCGGCGCCCGCTACCGTCACCAGATGGTTGCCAAACCGCCGTGTGAACCGGTCGAAAAACAGAGACCCAATCAAGACGCTGCTGTGAAAGAACGCGGTACCGATGGCGATCTGTCCATCATCGAATTTGAGTTGGCCAACCCAGCGCAGCGGGAAGAGAGGCGCGGGCATAAATTGGGCCAGGTGAAATGAAAACAAGGCCAGGATCACAACGCCATAGCCCCCGCGCAACACGCCGAATTGCATCAACTGATCGCCGCGCGTGAACGCACGCAGCGCTATACTGATGCGTTGTCCGACGCCCTGCCCACCCCGCTCATAGCCAGGCCGGGCAAAATCGCCAATAACCTCGCGGATCACCCGCGGTTCGTCGCCCGGCATGTCCATCACATCCCGCAGGAAGCTCAGGTGAAAGGTGCTCATCACCGCGCCGATCAGGCCGACGCCAAAAACGATCGTGTAGCCGATCTCTAGCGACGTCTGTCTCAGGACATAGCCGCTGAGCAGAGATATGAGCACAAAGACGATGGAGAGCACCGCGTTGCGCCGTCCCACCACGTAACCACGCCACTCCTGGGGCACGGCGGCAGCAAAGAGCGCGTTGAAGCCGATGGCCAGCGCCGTGCCGGGAATCGTCATGATCAATGTGGCCCAGATCAATACCTGGATCTGGAACTGCTGCGCCAGCAGCATTGGCAGCAGCGCATAGATGAGAAACAGAAAGCGGAAGACAACCGCTGACCAGAAGACCGAACGGCCAATTGGGCGTGATTGTAGATAGCGGCCGACCGGACGCGTAAATACCAGGTTGGCCCAGCGGTCAGCAGGCCAATCTCAAGAGCCGTGGCCCCGATGCGCGCCGCATAGACGCTAAGAAAAGCCAACGTTGTGCCGGCCGTCAGCCCGTACCAGGCAATGTCTCCATATAGATGGTGAAAGCGGGAGCGCAGCTCACGTGGTACAATTTGCGCGGTTCCGGTTGGCTTGAGCCAGGGAAAGAGCCGAGATAACTTTCGCATGACAAGAAGAATAATGATGAATTAGATGAATCTAAAATATTTGGAAGGATTAATTCTATCATGGCTGACCAGAGCCCCGCGAACCCAATCCGTATCGCCATCGCGGGTGCGGGTATCTATGCTCGCGACGCGCACGTTCCCTCCCTGTTTCAGCTATGTGACCGCTTTGAGATCGTAGCCGTCTATAGCCGGACCAAGGCTTCGGCGGCCGCACTGGCCCAGCAGATCGGCGGCACCGTGGATGTCTACACCAACCCGGAGGAGTTGCTCGCCCGTTCCGACATCGAAGCCGTCGATATTGTGCTGCCCATCCCCGTCCAACCAGCCATTGTCGAAGCGGCACTCCGCAGCGGCAAACACGTGATGAGCGAGAAGCCCATCGCACCTACGTCTGAAGCTGCTTACCATCTGATGAAGATTCACGATCAGCATATCGGACAGGTGTGGATGGTGGCCGAGAACTGGCGCTATGAGGAAGCATTCGAGCGCGCGGCCGAGTTACTTGCTGAGGGCGCGATCGGCCGCCACATTGCCGTGCAGTGGACCAACTTTGCCCGCTTGACCCCGGATCACAAATATTACCAGACGGCGTGGCGCCGTTCTGGATCCTTTCCTGGCGGCTTCTTACTCGATGTAGGGGTGCACCATATCGCTGCACTGCGCCTGCTTTTGGGGGATATTGAGTCAGTGACGGGGATGGTGGACCAGATCTCGCCAGACCTGCCTCCGGCAGATACCATGTGCGCCGCGATGCGGTTTGCCGACGGCACCTTGGGCGCCTATTTTCTCAGCTTTGGAGCCGGCTCTGCGTGGGATACGCCCCTGACCATCGTGGGCGAACGCGGGAGCCTGCGCGTGCAGCGCGGGCGGATCGACATCCTGCGCGGCGGCGTCATGGAGACCATCGAGTGCGAACGCCTGAACGGCGTGCGCCGTGAGCTGGCTGCCTTTGCTGACGCAGTGCGACATGGCGAGCCACACCGCAACACGCCTGATGAGGGGCTGCGCGACCTTGAAGTGATCGAAGCAATCCTGCGCGCGGCCGACAACCGCCGTACCCAGTTCCTCACAACCGTGTGACCCTGACGCGCCGCCAGCGCAATGATCTTTTGCTGTCTGTTTCTGGGCTGTGCTTACCGGCTCATGCCCATGAGCTGCATTTCGTGTTTCAGTGTCTCGGCCAACCCTTCTTGCAAGGGGCGGGGATTGTAGCCAAGGACTCGACGTGCCTTGCTGTTGTCACCAATGTAGGTGGTGCCGCCCGTCACCCGCAGCCCTTCCGCCGTATAATCGCTGGGCAGTGGGAGAATCTTCTCCAATATCCCCATAAGCGGCGCCATGCCGCTGAGCAACTGGGGCGGCACCGCCCGGGGCGCCGGTACGCCGGTTAGCTCTTGCGCGATTTGCAATGCCTCGGCCAGCGTGTGAGTTGGACCGGCTATGATGTACTGCTCACCTACCTCGCCACGCTCCATGGCCGCAATATGCGCCCAGGCAATGTCGTCTACATGAGCCCAAGAAAAGGCAGTCTGCCGGGGAATCACAGGCAGCCTCCGCTGGAGATACTGGGTCAACGTAGTGCGTAGCGTGCTGGTGTCGCCGGGACCATAGATAAGCCCCGGCATCACAATCACCAGCGGTAGACCCTGGGCGATGAACGCTTCTGCTACCTTGTGAGCCTCCGCCTTGGTGCGATCGTATTCGCTGAGATGCGTGCCATGGAACACGTAAGACTCGTCCACGATTCGCCCGTGTGTATGGGAGTTGACGGCGAGCGTGCTCGTGTAGACACCCTTTGGGACGGCTAGCTCCTGCATCAGCTCCAGCACATTGCGCGTGCCGTCCACGTTGATGCGCTGGCCGGCCGATTTATCGCGCGTGCCGATCTTGTACCAGCCCGCGATATGGAAGACGCCGTCCGTGCCTGCCATAGCCTCACGCATGCTCTCTTTGTCGGTCACGTCGCCCTTGACCAGCTCAACGCCCAACTCCACAAGGGCGTCCGCTCGCTCGGGCGTGCGCACGACCGCCACGACCTCATGACCTTGTTCACGGAGTTGGTAGGCGACACGCCCACCCACAAAACCCGTTGCGCCAGTGAGAAAATACCTCATGCTTTGCTCCTGATTCCGATCTTGGACTGACTAGCTGCTGCTGTTCAGGCGCTGCCAACTGGTCTGGTCATCGTGTCCTGGCGGCGCCTGGCCGCGCCAGAGCCAACCCTTCGTTATTGCAGACCGTTTAGGATGGCCTGGACCCCATCAACCTCATCCTGATTGACGGTGTGTCCCATGCCGGGGTAGATGCGTTTGTCTACTACCGCACCCAAATCCGCAAGAACTTGAGCAGTTCGGTCAACTCGCGCCAACGAAATATGCTGATCCACGTCGCTACAGCCCAGGAGTACCGGTGTGCCCGAGAGGGTTCCATCGTAGGCGCGCGGCTGGTCGCCGTTTTCGATCAGACCGGCGCTCAGACCAACGACGCCCCCGTACCGTCGCGCATGCCGCGCAGCATATTCAAGCGCCAGGCAACCACCCTGGGAGAAGCCAAGGATGAGCGTCTGTTCAGCCTTGATACCCGCAGCCAGAACGGTTTCCAGCAACCCGTTCACGACTGCGAGCGCGGAAGAGAGCCAGGGCTCGTTGGATGCGACGGGCGCTATAAAGCGATTCGGATACCACGCTGACTGGGCCGCCTGGGGGGCGAGAAAGGCGACATCTGGCGCGTTCAGGGCATAGGCCAACCCCAGGATGTCTTCCGCCGAAGCGCCGCGGCCATGGAGCATAATCATGGCCGCGTGCGCCCGCTCGAGCGCCGCGCCGGCCCTGCGTATGGGCATTCTCTCGTGGAGCTGTGGAGCTGGCATATGCATTGTTCCCTCACTCTATGGGTGTCTCAAGCCGCTGCATCAATTCCAGCCGGTTGCCGAACGGGTCGTAGAGGTGGATGCGGCGGTAACCGTCAAGGGCCGGTTCGCTGGCTGCTGGCGCATAACCTGTCGCCGCCAACTGCGCCACGACGCTGTCCAGATCATCCACCAACAGGGCAGGATGTGCTTTGCGCGCCGGCCGGAAGTCCTGTTCGACACCCAGATGGATCTGCACGTTGCCAGATGCGAACCATGCTCCGCCGCGTCCTGCAAGGCTTGCGGGCTTGGGGACCTCCCTGAGCCCGAGAACACCCGAGTAAAAGGCCCGCGCACGATCTTCTTCGCCCGGCGGCATGGCAATCTGCACATGGTCAATGGCGTAGATGGTCATTAGTGTCCCTCAGATACAAAGATGGGAATGTGACGTAGACACAAATCTGCCCTGATCTGTCAGATTGGTCAAATGTCCGGGGAATTCTTTGCAGATTTCCAATCCGGCGCCGTAACCGGCATCAGTTTCGCTTCAATCGCGCCGCGGCGCTGTTCAAGCCAGGGCGGCAACATCAGACGCTTGCCGAACTCGGCTTCAGGCTCGTCAACAGCAAATCCTGGGCCGGCCGTGGCCAGCTCGACGATGTGGCCATCGGGGTCGCTTGTGTAGATGCTCTTAAAATAGATCCGGTCCATCACCGGGGAGACCTGAAAGCCGGCCTGCAACAGCCGCTCGCGAAACGCCAGTTGCACCCTTTCATCCGGCACCGCCAACGCATAGTGGTGCGTCTGTCCGGCGCCCATGTGCACATAGCGCGTCTTCTGCGGATCACGCTCGAAATAGGTGATTAGCGTGCCAGGCCCGCCGTCACCGGCGCCCCAATACCAGTGCGCTGAGTCCGGGTCGTCGAAATTGGAGGTCATCTTGACCCGGCGCATGCCCAAGATGTCGCTGAGAAACGCGTGCGTGCGCTCTATGTCGCTGCCGATGGCAGTGATATGGTGCATACCTTGCAGCAGAGCCATGTCCGCGCTGATTGCTGGGATGGGCTCGGGCCACGTCTCCGCCTGGATGCGCGCCCGATCGCGATTCGACACCACCATCTCCGGAGGGGGCGCCAGATAGGTCATGCCCAGACGGTCGGCAGGCTCGTCCACGGCCCAGCCCGGACCATCTGTGGCGATCTCCACGATTGTGCCGTCAGGGTCTTTGAAGTAGATGGAGGTAAAGTAATGGCGATCCAGGGGCCCATCGACGACCAATCCCAGGTCTGAAAGCCGCCGCTTCCACTTGAGCAAGGCCTCCCTCGTCGACACCCGTAGGGCAAAGTGGTGTGTGCCACCGATCCCTGGCATACCCTTGGGCGCGCCTTGCCACTCAAAGAAGGTGATTGCCGTACCGGGCCGGCCGGTTGCGTCGCCAAAATAGAGATGGTAGCTATCGGGGGCGTCGAAGTTCACAGTCTTTTTGACCAGGCGCAATCCTAACACACCGCAGTAGAAATCAATTGTGCGCTGTGCGTGATTGGCCACGATCGTGATGTGGTGAAGCCCTGTAATGCTCATATTACGCTCTCCCTATGGCCGTCGCAACGGCGAACAGGTGTGGCACGGTGAAAAGGCAAACGACTTTGTGGGTCAGCCCACGCGTCTCGATTCTAACATACACTCGTTTGATGTCGAATGGTTACGTTGGCTCCTGAGGGGCCAGTACGCCAGATTACCGGTAGAGGCCGCCTGGGTCTAGGGTCTCACGCAGCAAGTGCAGCTCGTCACGCGTGGGTGGCGGCGTCTCGTCCACTGTGGCCGCGCACTGTAAGGGCCAGCCTACTTCGGCCTGAACCTCTTCCCGTGTCACCCCGGGATAGAGCTCGACCAGGCGCATCTCATGGTAGAGGCCATGGAAATCAAAGAGCGCCTTGTCTGTAATGACGAGGGCCGGGCCCGCGCCCGGGAAAGAGTGCGCCGGGTGTCCAGGTTGGTCGCCAGCATGTCCAGGGCTGGTAATGAAGTCGAGACGGGGGACGAAGGCCCGGCGTTTTAGGCGCATGATCATGTGTACGCGCCGGGCGTTGATGGCGATCTCGCAGGCGCCGCCGCTGCCTGGTAGCCGTACGATAGGCTTCGCGTAGTCACCAATAACGGTTGTGTTGAGATTCCCGTGGCGGTCAATCTGCGCGCCGCCCAACAGTGCGATCTCCACCAAACCACGCTGGAGGTAAAGGCCAAAGAGGTCGGCCATGGAGATGACAGAGAGGGCACCGGTGACCAACGTGGGGTCGCCAATGGAGAGGGGCAGTCGCGCCGGCCGCGCACCATATACACCCGACTCGTAGATCAGCTCTAGATTGGGCGCCACCGTCAGGCGCGCGAGATTACAGGCAATGTTAGGTAAACCGACCCCCACAAATACCGTGCGTACTGCGGCCAGTCTGCGCGCGGCGACCGTGATCATCATTTCCGCTGGGCTGTATCCCTCTGGGCTGTGGCTCTGCCCGTGGCTCATGGCTCCCGTCCCCGTAACCTGCTACTGGTACAGACCGTAGTTGACCGGCGCGGCCAATTGTTCGCCGGCCGCCAGCCCATTCAGCCTTGCCGTCCCCAGCTTTTCCACATACGCGGCCCGGTCGGCTACGCCATAGACCCACTCATCCAGCCACGCTGCCGTGGCGGCTTCATCCTGGGAAAGCCTGTCCCACTCGAGATAGGCCCCGTTGTCCCGATCATAGTAACCCTGAACGTATGATGGGTGCGCGCCCCAGGGTTCATGGACGACGGCATCGACAATCAGACCGGGTATCAAGGTCCGGTTCGGGTCAGCACGGATGATCAGCTCGGGCACGATTTCTTCCACGACCACGATCACGCGGCTGGCGGCAAACGCGACTTCCTTCTGCATCCCCAGCAAGCCCCATAGCTGCGTGTTGCCCTCGACATCCGCGCGCTGCGCGTGGAGGATGGCAACATCAGGATGCAACGGCGGCACGACTGCAATGGGGCCGCTACCATAGGGATCGTCGATCCAGCGGATTTGGGGATTGACCGCGGGCAGATCCGTGCCCGTATAACTGCGCAGAGGGTAGAAGGGAAGGTGACTGGCGCCGGCTATGTAGCGCCCAACCATGCCATAGTGCGAATACTCTTCCAACTCCAGGGAGCGCGGTATGCCCTTTTCCACCGCTCGCCGGATACAGTGTAGTGATCCCACACCTGGATTGCCCAGGTAACTGAAAACCAGTTTGCGCGCCACACCAGCCGCAATCATCTGGTCATAGATCAGATCCGGCGTCATGCGTATCAAGGTCAGGTCGCACCTGCCCTGGCGCATGATCTCATGCCCGGCCGCAAAACATATGAACGATGTGAACCCCTCAATCGCCACGGAGCTGCCGTCGTGCACATAGTGCGCGACGGCATCATGCATGGATAGCCTTTTGTCATTCATGCTGCCACCACTCGCACGCGAAGAAGTCGCGTGCGCTTCCCTCTTCGATAACGGGCGTATTGGCCCCTGCCACAAGTCCCGCTGCTACGGAGGCGTACGAGCCGGGTCGGGCTGCAGCAGATTATCATGTACATCATGCATCTTTGCCAAGAAAACCAACCGCCCAGCTACTTGCAATACTGTGTAATACATGGTATAATGTATCGCATGATAGACGGCGATACATTACAAGAACTGTTCGAAAACCTGGCGTCCGAGTTGCGGCGCGGTGTGCTGGTACTGGCCGTCCTGCAAGAGTGCCACCAGCTTCAGTATGGCTATTCGCTCAAGCAGCGATTGGCTGAAGCTGGTCTGGATATGAGCGAGGGGACGCTCTACCCGCTCCTGCGCCGTCTGGAGAGTCAAGGGCTGCTGGAAAGCGAGTGGCAGCTGATCGGCGATCAACGGCCGCGCCGTTATTACAAATTGAGTGCATTGGGGGCCGAGGTGCTGGCCCAGCTAGATATTGAATGGAAAAGACTCATAGCTGTGCTTAGGCAGCTTGGCATTGGAGGGAATGGCAATCATGGAAGCCACTGAATGGATTGATCGCTATGTCGCCGCTGTGGGCCGCTTGTTGCCGGAGAGGGAGCGCGCCGACGTAGAGATGGAAATTCGTTCGCTCATTCAAGACGAGCTTGAAGATGCGGGCGCTTACGATTTGACCGAGACGGACGAGGAGACTGCGTTGGCTGTCCTGCAAAAGTTCGGGAAACCCGACCTGCTTGCCGCCCGCTACACCAAGCCACGCTATCTTATCGGGCCCGCGCTCTACCCGATATTTCGTACTGTGGCCGCGGTGGTGTTGAGCATTGTCGCCGCGCTCTGGCTCTTCGGCGCCACGGTCGCGCTGGGGTTCCGAGGCACGGCGGACAACCCGATCAGCCTCATCGCCAGTCTGGCCACTGGTCTGCTCCAGTCACTGGGTACCCTGGTGCTGATCTTCGGCCTGGTAGAATACTTTACGGGCGGTGTCGTGACCAAGGATGAGAAGCCGTGGGATCCGCACACATTGCCTCCAGTGCAAGCCCCCGACCGCGTGAAAGTCGCCGACACGGTCATCAATATTGGCATTGCCCTGGCGCTGTTATGGGTCTTCACCGCACATCCAGACTGGATAGTTGCCCTCAATATTTCTGGTGGAAGTGTGACGGCGCGCCCGCTGTTGTCGCAGACATTCATGGCCTTTGTACCATGGCTGTCGATCGTGTGGATCGCGGAAATCAGCTTGGGTGTCTTTGTGTTGAGCCGAGGTCGGTGGCAAGGCGGCACCCGCTTGGTCGAGATTGGCCTTTCTCTTGTGACATTGGCCATCCTGCTGGCCATGTTGCTGGACGGCCCCCTGTCGGCCTGGCCGCCGCTGGAGCCTGTATTCAAGTTGGTCGTGGCCATTCTCTTCACGGTTTCGGCCGTGTCAGCTGTCAGCCAATTCTATCGCCTGGCCATGGGGCGCAGCCTCTTTGAAGGCCGGGGACAACCCAGGAAAGCCAATTCCCCCCGGCCATCATAGGTGTGATGGGCGAGGACACTCCGTCTAGCCAAGCCCGGCTAGACGGAGCCGATTAGTGACAGTGTGCCCACGCGCAACGTGGGCACACTCGTGGCCAGCTATTGATTTTCGTTGTATTCGCTCATGATGGGCAAATAGGCCCAAATCTCCAACTGGTCGTTCAGATCCAATACCACCGGCTCGGTCAACTCGTGCTGCGGGTCAAATGGCTGTTCCTCATCCAGGTTGTTCTTGGCCGTCACATAGAATTCATACAGGCCGTTGCCAGTGCCCGCACTCTTGTAGTCGAAGTTGTCCGTCTCCTGGCTGCCTGGATAGGTATTCCACAGCGTCCAGTTGCCCAGCGTGCCACCGAAAGGCTCGTAGCGGTAGTAGACCTTATACTCAACGATCGTAGTGTTCGGTGGTGTAAAGCCAGACCACTTGACTGGGATCGTATTTGTAACTGCCGCGGTGGGCTTGATAATAAACGGGTTAAAGGGCAGAGGATAGCCAACGGGGTGGTCAAAGATGGTCGTAACCGCCTGCGCGTCTGTGGGCCATGCCTGGACATTGCCAGCGTTGTCCGCGGCCTGGGCGCGAAAACGATAGATGTCCCCCTGCTGGCCTCCTGTAATCTGAAACGACTTCTCCGTTGTCTCCACTATCAGATTGGTCCACACGCCATCATTCTTGCGAAACTGTACATTGTAGTAGGCGATACCCGAGAGGTTGTCGGTGCCGCTCCAGCTGACGGTAAATGTGGAATAAGGTGTGAATTGGGGGAGCGGATCGATCGTGGCCACCGGCGACTCCGAGTCCACCGTGGTTGCCACCGGGGGGCTCCACGCGCCCACATTGCCAGCCTTGTCGGTGGCGCGCGCCTGAAGCTCCACATAGGCGGCGTTGGGCGCCCAGCCCTTGAAATGGTTGGATGTAGCAGAGCTCTGGTTTTTCCAGCCGGTCCAGTTGCCACCATTGATCCGGTACTGCACATCGTAGTTGGCGACTCCGCTCGCTTTACAGCCCGGCTGATCCGGGTCGTAGGCCGACCAGGTGACTTTGAATTCTGACGGGACATATTTCGGGAGCGTGTCCAAGGATGCGATGGGTGGCTGCGTGTCGCAATTGACCGTGTAGTTGACGAGGATGTAAGGTGCAAACTGTGGGATTGTCCGTGTGTAGAGCTGGCGCCAACGGCCGTTCGAAGGTGTCTCATCGCCGGTGATGATCAGGCCATAGTTGGGCTGGCCCCGGTCCCATGCCTTGACTGCATCCGTGGCGCCGCCCGTAATCCACCCAATGGCCGGCGGCAGGTCGCCCAGCGGCAACGCGGCTCCGCCCAGATAGTTGGCATTGTTCCAGGTCACGGATCCTTCGCTCCATGGCTGCTGCATGAACTGCGCGCGGAAAGCCATAGGGCTGGTGTCGTACGTGGGATTGATATAGGTCTGGTAGGCGTAGAACGTGGCGCTGTTGATCTGGGCGTTGGCGGGCAGTGGGCTTAGGTCGAACTGGAGCAGGGCGCGCATGGCGTTGTACTGCCCAGGATCCCAACCAAGGTTCATGACCGCGTCGCCAGCAAAGTTACGGTCCGGCTGAGCCGAAGAGATGAACACATCTTGCGTCGCGCGCAATTGGACAGTGGCGTGGACAGAATCGCCTTCCACCTTGTAGTCGATCACCGCGTATTGGGTCCGGTCGGGCATCTGCGCGACCTGGTCGCGCGTTACGCCTGGCGGCAGACGAAGATCGTCTGGCACCGCGCCTGTTCGTAGACGGGGCCCATGCGCCAATTGCTGTGCGAGGGCCGCCGGCGTTACCGGCCGTGCATCGCCGTCTTGGGCCAGTACCGGGCTGGCCGGCAGCAATGCGATTGCAAGTAGAACAACTGCACATATCCGCCACAGGTGACCGCGAACAGAGACGCACAGACTTGCTCGAGGGATCATGAAGCTGGCTCCTTATTTTTGGTTTATTCAGTAGGCATTCTCTGCCAGGCTGAGTGGGTGAGTGCGGCACGCAAGTGTGCCAACGCCGTGCCGTGACGCAGTCTGTTGTTCCATCGGGCATTATACGCACAATCACACTATTCTGCACCTCATTATCGAGACCGTAAGGTTGCCAGTGGTCTATTTGGGGTTTCTGCCAGGAAATGTTCATCCGGTAATATGATTAAGGAGAGAAAGCCGTTTCTGGGCCCGCACATTGGAGTTCGGCAAGGCCTTCGAGCAAATGTACCTGCAGTGGCTGGATGACACCATTGCCTTTGTGGAAAAACAGAGAGCACGCGGAACCGACAATGAGTAATCAACGATTAGAGCTATTTCGGCAATATATCGGCCAGCGCATGGTGAACGGGTTTTCGCCCATGGGTACCTGGCTCGCCGGCAAGCTGTTGGATGTCCACGAAGGGGCGCTGACGGTTTCGTTTGACGTACGCAAGGAAATGACCAATCCGGCGGGCATTCTACATGGGGGCGCCGCGGCCGCCATGCTGGATGAGATCATGGGTGTCACCGTCTATCTCCTGAACCAGGCCGATTTTTACGCCAGCGTCAATCTATCCATCGACTATCTTGCCAGCGCGCGGGAAGGGGATGAGATCATTGGCCGCACGCGGGTGATCCGCGCGGGACGGCGCATCATCAATATCGAAGGATGGCTGGAGTCATCTAGCGGCGAGCGATTGGTCAAAGCTACCTCCAATCTGGTTGCCGCGCCGAAGTTCAATGGTACGGATCGCGCGTAGGCTGCCGTCGCCAGCTCGCCATACCCGTGCGACGTTTGCTCAAATGGATAGGCCACGAGAGGGTGATGCAGTCGATCACCCCTCTCGTGGCCTATCTGGCCGGTGCGCTCTGAGTCTATGGACGCGGTGACGCGGGCAAGAGCGGCTCGATGGCCTGGCCAGCGTTTGCCTGGTGCTCGCCGTACCTGCTAAGTCCTAGCTCCGCCTTTGTGGGTACATAGGACAGGTCCGTCACGGGTACTTCTGAAGCGTTCGCAACGACTGGTGCAAAACTTATGTCGTCTACGAACAGGCTGCTTGTGGCGTTTGAATCGGTCTCTGCTCGAATCTGCAGGGTAACGGTCTGGCCGGCATAGGCTGACAGATCGACTGTCCGCAGATGCCATGCCGCTTTGCTGGTGGAGAGGCAGAGGTCGAAGACCGCCACGACTGTGTTGTTAACGACCACACCGCCATGGTCGTGTCCGCAGGTGTCTGCGGATTGAATGAGCGCCCAGTATTGGAGCACTGGCTCTTGTTCTGTCACGGTTGCCTGTTGCTGGAGGACAGACACTTCGGGACTGGCGCCGCCCAGCCAGCCAGCCCAGTTGCCTGTATGTGGCGGAATCGGCAGCTGGCCGGAGTCCAAGACCAGCAGATAACTGCTTGCCGACCACTCCTGCCAGCTCCCATTCCGACCACTCTCGAACCCCGGGTTCTGGATAGGAAGATACTCTTGTCTGCGCACATGTGACAGGTAAAGGCGGTGGGGCGGCGTCGGTGTGGCCGTCTTGGTCGGCGTTGGTGACGGCGGCGTGCCACTCGCAGTTGGGGTCGCCGGCGCCGTCGGGGTCGGGGTACGGGTCGATGTTGGGGTAGGTGTAGCGATTGCGGGAATCTGTGATGAGATCCAAGTCGACGCGGCCGATGCACGCGCGTAGACGCCGTAATAGAGCGGCTCGGCACAGCCATAACCCCAGCTCACGATGCCTGCTTGCTTCCACAGACCGGTTTGGCTATCAAACACAACGAGCGGCCCGCCGCTGTCCCCCTGGCATGCGTCTTTGCCGCCGCTTGCATATCCTGCACAGAGCATCGCGTCAGTTATCTGGCCCACGAGCTGGCCATAGCTAAGCTGGCAGATGGTCTGGTCGACAATCGGTACTGAAACCTGGCGCAGGACGTCGCTTGGCTCACCGCCTTCCTGTGTGAGCCCCCAACCCAATACTGTAGCCAGCATTGCGGGCGCAACCAGCTGCGTCTCTGCCGGGTCGATGACGCGCACTGGAGGCACATTGACTGGCGCTACCAATTGCAGCAGAGCAAAGTCGTAAGAGGAGTTTTCGCTATCGTACTGAGGATGGGTCAGAATCCGTTGTAACCCAACGCGCACGCCGTCGTTCCTACTCAGGCGGTGCCGGTTGATGACAACATCGATACTGTCCGGTGACGCTACGCTGCCTTCGTTCGTAAGAACGCAGTGGGCCGCGGTCAGCACCCACTGTGCATGGATCAGCGAACCGCCACAGAATTGCCCGCTGGACGCATCGGGATCCCTGGCGTTGACCAGGGCTGCGACCCAAGGATAGGCACCTGGCGGCGCCTCTTCGCCACCAACGATCGCGGGTCCAACATCCTGACCCAGAGGCACGGCGCCTGCCGGGGCCGGACTGCCATACAAGGTGAATACAGCAAGGTAGACAACAAACGCTGCAACGAACAGAACAAAAAACCGTGTAGTCTTGTGAGCCATAAGTCCTGGTCAGACAGTTTTGGATGGATTGGTAACACTGAAGAGTGGGCTGGGTCCAGGGCTCTAGGCGCAAGTTACAAGGGCATGATGCGCAAACCTGCCTGTCTAACAAAGCTGGCATTGCATCGGCACAAGTCATCGGGATGGCTAACCATACCACGTTCGATTATGGATCGCGAATCCATGCTGGGACAATGAGCGAACACCCAATTATATCATGGCGGCTTTCTTACGCTCCGTGTAGGCGGGAGTCCGGGCCGGTCGCCGAGCTGTTGCTCCGCTGCCAGGGCCTATCCATGTTTTGGCCCGGAAACGCAACAGCGGATGGGATCCCACATGCCAAGCGTTTCCCAGTCATGGTACAATTTGCCACATGAGTCGCCAGTTGTCAGAAAAGGTCACCCAGAAACTTGACACGTTGCCCTCGGCTCCAGGCTGCTACCAGATGTTGGACGGCAACGGGCGCGTTATTTACGTCGGAAAGGCCGTGGTGCTGCGCAATCGCGTGCGTAGCTATTTCCACGCCTCGGCGCAACATAGCCCTCGCACCCAGGCCCTGGTTGAAGAGATCGCCGATATCAGCTGGTGGGTAACCCAGACGGAGCTGGAAGCGCTGATTCTCGAAAACGAGTTAATCAAGCGCTATAAACCGCGGTATAACGTCCGGCTCAAGGACGACAAGACCTTTCCCTATATAAAGGTCAACTGGCAGGATGATTTCCCGCGCGTGGGTGTGGTGCGCCGCATGCGCAAAGACGGCGCGCGCTATTTCGGCCCCTACACCAGCAGCCGGGCCTGTTACCAGACGCTGGATGCCCTGCGCCGGGTCTTTCCCTATCTGGATTGCGATCGTGTGATTACGGGCAAGGACGCGCGGCCCTGTCTCTATTACCACATCAAGCTCTGCGGCGGACCTTGCATCGGCGCACAGGGGCGCGAGGAGTACCGCGACACCATCCGCCAGCTCATGGCTTTTCTGGAGGGCGAAAGCGACCAGGTGATCAAACAGCTACAGGTGCAGATGGAGCGGGCTGCTGAGAATCTCCAGTTCGAGCTTGCCGCGCTCTATCGTGACCGCCTGCAGGCTGCGCTACGTATCGCCGAACAGCAGAAGATCGTCAGCACGAGCATGGAAGATGCCGATTACGTGGCGCTGGCGCAGGATGCGCGAAACGGCGATACGGCGGTTCAGGTCTTTATGGTGCGTCATGGCCGGCTGGTGGGCCGCGACAGCTTTATGCTGGAGGGCGCCGAGGTCTTTGAGGCCCAGGAACAGGTCGTCAACGGCGATGTGCTCGAGCGCGATCCGGCCGGCACCAGCCATGTGGGCGCGCTGATTGGCGCCTTCATTCAGCAATTCTACGACAATGCCGCCTATCTTCCGGGTTTGATTCTTGTACAGGCCATGCCAGACAATCACGATGTACTGGCCCAATGGCTCGCCGAGCGCCGTGGTATGAAAGTAGAGCTGCGCCTGCCCCAGCGTGGGGACAAGCGCAAGCTCATGGCGCTCGCCCAAGAGAACGCGGCCGAGTTCCTGCGCGTCGAACAGGCCGAGCGCGCCGCAGATACGAACCGCCAAATAGAAGCCGTTGCTGAGCTGCAATCCGTCCTGCACCTGGAAAAACCGCCCGCGCGCATTGAGTGCTATGACATCAGCACGCTGCAAGGCACGAACACCGTTGGCTCCATGGTGGTCTTTGTCAAGGGCGCGCCGGCAAAGCAACACTACAAGCGTTTTCGTATTCGCGGTAAAGGAGCCCAAGGCGCGCCTGATGACTTTGCCAGCATGCGCGAGATCTTGCGTCGCCGCTTCCGGCGCCTGGTGGAACCCGCGCCTGACGAATCGGATCCTGGAAAACGGGGGCGCAGCGACGGCGGCTGGCGCATTGCGCCTGACCTGGTGATTGTCGACGGCGGCAAAGGACAGTTGGGGATCGCCATGGAGGTGATGGCCGAGTTCGGCCTCCAGAATCAGATTCCAGTCGTCGGGTTGGCCAAGCGCGAAGAGGAGATCTATCGGCCCGGCGCGCCGGACCCGGTGTGGTTGCGGCGTGGCAGCCAGGCCCTCCACCTTGTCCAGCGCGTGCGCGACGAGGCCCACCGCTTTGGCATCTCTTATCATCGGAACCTGCGGCGCAAAGAACAGACGCACTCCCGGCTCGATGACATTCCCGGCATTGGACCCCAGCGCCGCAAGGCGATTCTCACCTATTTCGGCGGCGATATCGACCGCGTACGCCGCGCCACGCTCGAGGAGCTTATGGCCGTGCCCGGCATCAACCGCAAGGTGGCGGAAGCCCTCAAAGAGAGTCTGGGATGAGCACACAGCCTCCTCCACCCTCCCCTCTGCCACCCGAAGAGGTCATTGCCTTGCAGCTCAATTTCCTGGCCGGCCTGGACCAGGAGGACCTGCTGCAGATCCTGACCAACGCCGTTTATTGGGTGGAATTGAATCCACGGGCGCTGCTCTACGAGCAGGACAAGCCCGTGGCGCGCGTCTATGTGTTGCACTCAGGGGAGATTGTCCAGTTCCGGTATGAAACTGTCCAGGGGCGACGGATCCAGCATCTCACCCGAGTGGTGGGTCCTGGCCAGCTCTTAGGTCATTACGAGTTGCTGTTTGACGAAGCATACCGGACGAACGCTCGCGCCAGTGGCTTCTGCCGGCTGCTGGCTTTCGACGCGCAGGCCTTGAGCCGGCTCATCTACCGCTTTCCCAACGTGCGTGAGCGCATGGTGCCCCAGAAGATCCTGTCACGCCTGCGCACCTTTCCTTTCGTCGCCTCCATCCCCATGGAGGAACCCCTGCGCCTGATGGCCTTGGGCTTTCTGGCGGAAAGCATCAAAGCCGAAACCCTGAATGCCAATCAGACCATCTTCCAACGTGGCGATCTGGAGGATCGGGTCTT
Source organism: Caldilineaceae bacterium (assembly GCA_019455155.1). Lineage (GTDB taxonomy): Bacteria > Chloroflexota > Anaerolineae > Caldilineales > Caldilineaceae > JACFMY01. The sequence goes on along the minus strand of JACFMY010000030.1, from coordinate 9,007 downwards.
CTTCCTTGATCAGGGACAGGTCCAGTTAGAGGCAGCCGACCAAAGCACTCACCTCTTGGGAAATGGCGCCTTCTTTGGCGTAGCCGCAAGCAGTGGCGGCTTTGTGGCCATGGGCAGCGCCGATCGCGTTATGATACACACTGCAATGACGACAGCCCAGACGAAACTGCTCACGGTTCCGTACAGCACGTTTGTGAGCATCACCGGGCTGGATTTCGACACCGTCGCAGTAAAGACCATGGAGATCCGCGAGCGGCACATCATGGAACTGGACATATTCGCGGGCCTGGAAGTGGAAACGCGGCGGCGTCTGGCCGGTTTTGTGAGCCACTACTACTTCCCGTTCATGTACCTGCTTATCCAGCAAGGAGAAGAGGCTGACAGCTTCTGGATGCTGGTGGATGGGCGGGCCGCAATTCTGGCGCTGGATGGCAGCGGCGGCCAGCTTCCCAGGGCCACCGCCTCGAGCCCCAACCATTTTGCCGAGATCGCACTATTGGGGCAGGCGACCCAGGATTCTACCGTAGAAGCGCAGCCGGGCAGCCAGTGGTTGCGCCTCCACTGGCGCGATTTTGAGGCCTTGAACCGGCTGGAAGGTCGCAACTTGCGCCCATTGCTCCACGTGCGCACTAATAAGCCGGTCCGGGCGGCCGTCAGTGACGTGCGTCCCCGCTATGACTGGCTGCGGTCGGGGGAGACCGTGATCATCTTCAGCCGGCGTCATTGGCTCGCGTTCCTCTCCAAGAGCCTGCCTGCCATCGCGATCTTCATATTCCTGGCTGTCGTCTTTTTGCTCGCCTATCTAATTCCTGGTCCACAGATTCTCTTGCGCGTGCTAATTGGCCTGCTCCTTGTCATCTTTGGCGCCGCGTTGACCTGGAGCTTTGTCGATTACTTTAATGATTGGCTTGTCATTACAAATCGGCGCGTGGTGAACCAGGAGAAAGTGCTCTTTGTCAACGAGTGGCGCAAGGAAGCGCCGCTGGAACAGATCGAGAATGTGGATTTCAAGACAACCTGGCTGGGGCGTTTCCTGAATTATGGCACCATGTCCATCCAGACGGCGGCCACCGCCGGCACGATCACCTTTGATTATACGGCGAATTTTCGTGAGCTCTACGACATCATCATGGCCCAACGTGAGCAGCGGCGCCGGCATACGTCAGCCCAGAGCAAGATGACGATCCACCGCATGTTGGAGGCGCGACTGGGTCTA
>JACFMY010000030.1:0-7781 GCA_019455155.1 Caldilineaceae bacterium | reverse complement strand
CAGCCGCGTCTACGGCGAGGTCGTGCCGTTGCCGCCCCCGACGGGATGGAGGGCGCGCTTCTTCAACAGCCTCAACCGCCCCTTACGCAATGAAGCCGACAACCGGGTGGTCTGGCGCAAGCACTGGATGGTGTTGATACCCAGGCTATGGTGGCCCTTGCTCACATTGATGGTATTGCTAGTCTTCGCCACGCTCTCCTTTGCCGGTGAGATTCTTGGCGTGCCAGACGAATACCGCCCCATTGTTCACGGGATTACCATCGCAGTCGCCGTGGCTACCCTTGTTGCTCTCGCTCGTGTAGTGTGGGTGGTAGCAGATTGGCGCAACGACACCTACGAGGTCAGCGACGACGAGCTGCTGCACGTGGACCGCATGCCATTGGGGCTTTCCGAAGATCGAAAAAGTGCGGGGCTAGGCCACATTCAGAACGTGAGCATGTCCATCCCAACGCCCATTCACTGGCTCTTCAACTTTGGCAATGTTACTTGCCAGACGGCCGCTGAGCTCGGCGCGTTTGTCTTCTTCGCCGTGCCGGATCCCCGGGCGGTTGCGCAGGAAATCCTGACCCGCATGGATCGGTACCGGCGCCGCCAGGAGACCGACGCCGCCCGCAAGCGCGCCCAGGAGCTGCCCGACTGGTTCGAGATGTACCACCGGCTGGAGCCAGAAGCGCCAGAGGGTCGACCGGCGCAGAATCGCCGGCCTGCGCAGCAGCCCTGACTCGCCCCATTACCAGCCAAAACTCAGCCGGTCGATCAAGCGTTTGGGCAACTTTGCCGCCCGCATCTGATTCTGGGTGAGTTCAATCGGGTAGGGGATGCGTACATACTGCCACGTCATATCGTCCAGATCCAGAATGGCATAGGCGGCCCGAGCATCATTGTCGCGTGGCTGGCCGACACTGCCGGGGTTGACGATCAGCCGCTGGGACGGTGAGGTCTCTAGCTTGACTGGACAGTCCGTGCGTGGCTGCAGGTAGTCGACCGTTGCCATGTGATGCATCTCATGTTCGTTCGTGCCCTCAGCAAAGGACTCGTAGAGATGCCAGCGATAGATGGCTGGTTTGTGCGTATGCCCAACCAGGCAGATGCCCTGGTTAAAGGCCAGGAAATTTTCCAGCGCGATGGTGGGGGTCAGGATATATTCCCACACCGGCTCGCGCGGACTCGCATGGGTCACGATGATATCCGGCGCTTCAGGTGGCGTGATAGGTACGTGGGGCAGGGCGTCCAGATACTCCCGGTTGTCGTCGGCGAGCTGTTCCCGCGTCCAGAGCACCGCTTGTCTTGCCTGGGGGTTGAAGTCTTCGACGTTGATACCCGGCTTACCTAGAACGGCCCAGTCGTGATTGCCCATGACACAGAGCGCGGCTCGCTCGCGGACAATCTCGATGCACTCGTTCGGTTTTGGTCCATAGCCAACGACATCGCCCAAGCACCAGATTGTGTCATACTGGCCAGCGGCGGCGCTCAGCACAGTTTCCAGGGCTACGAGATTGGCGTGAATATCGGAGATAATCAATACACGCATATTGCAGACATCATACCACAGCCTAAGGCAAAGCGGAGCCTTTGCGGCGGTGTAGCCGGACGACCATCGCCGGCGCGCCAGGTTGACCTCATCATGCCATTTCACATCGAAAGCGACTTCATGTTATGGTTGCATCCAATATCAACAAATCGACGCCACAAGTAGAGCAGACCATGAGTAGAGGCGCCTCGTCCCGCTTCGACCACATCGGTATCCTCCACCACCCCAAGAAACCGGAATCGCTCGAATTGGCAGGAGAAATTGGCGCCTTCTTACAAGCTGAGGGCATTCGCGATATCTGGCACGAATCGGCTTGGGAGCTGGAGGCAACGGCAGCACATTTGCCCCGTGTGGATCTGTTGGTCACCCTGGGTGGTGACGGCACCCTATTGCGCGCGGCACGCATCGGGGCTCCCTACGCAGTACCCATGCTCGGCGTCAAAATGGGCCGCCTGGGCTTTCTGGCTGAGATACAGCCCAATGACTGGCGCGAGCCCCTCCGCACGATCCTGGACGGTCGCTTCTGGATTGAAGAACGGCTCATGGTGCGCGCACACGTCGAGCGCACTGACCCGCAGACCGGCGCGCGCCAAATCCTGTGCTCCTATGACGCGCTCAATGACGTCGTCCTCAGTCGCGGCAATCTGGCCCGTGTTGTACGGATAGGCGCCGAACTGGATGGCGGGTACCTGACTACCTACACCTGTGATGGTTTGATCGTCAGCACGGCGACAGGTAGCACGGGCTACGCGTTGGCCGTCAGCGGCCCGGTCATGCCGCCGGAGCTGCGCAATATTCTTGTGATCCCAATAGCTCCCCATTTGAGTATGGATCGTGCTGTGATACTTTCAGAAGGCTCTACCATCCGGCTCCGCGCCCATAGCGACTATCCGCCGATGCTTACCGTGGATGGGCAGGTTGTGGTCGAGCTTGAGGAAGGCGACGAGGTCGTGGTGGTGGGTAGCCCACACCTGGCACGGTTTGTCCGTGTACGCGATCGTAGCTATTTCTACCAAACCTTGATGGACAAGATGCAGTGGACGGTGTGAATCGCAGCATTGGAGTCGGGTTGCGACCAGGAAGACACTGCATCCATGGTACGAGTATGACCGGTGGACGAGGACCAATCTTTCTATGACTCTCTCTTCTCAACCTTCAGCCGCACCGCAGCCGCCTGCAGAGGAGCAGGCCGCCGGTAGCGAGGTGCTGTACTGCGCCAATCATCCAGACACGGAAACGTACCTGCGCTGTAACAAGTGCGGTAAGCCCATTTGTCTGAAGTGCGCAGTACTTACTGAAGTCGGCTATCGCTGCAAAGAGTGTATCCGAGAACAACAGAACGTCTTCTATACGGCCATGGTGACGGACAACTGGATTGCCCTTGTGGTCGCGGCTGCTGTTACCATGGTGGCGTGGCCCATCGTCGGCTTTCTGCTGGTCGTGACCGGCTTCTTCGGCTGGATCATCGCCGCCCTAATTGGCTCCGGCGCGGGCGCGGTCCTGGCCCAAATCATCCGTAATTCCGTAGGCCGCCGGCGTGGGCGCTATATTCGCTATTTCGCCCTGGCCGGCACCATCGTTGGGCTGCTCGCCAGCGCCGTACTGACCGCGCTCTTCTTCCGAGGCCTTTTCCCCGTTTTCAGCCTGCAAGGGTTGCTCTTTGCTGTCCTCGCCATTGTGGCCGCTTACCAGATCCTGCGTTGATTGGACGCAGGTGCGCAACGCAGGTGAATGATGGATTGTTGGACACGAGGGGATCGGCTATAATTGTTGCAGTTTCGCTCGCTGCAATCCCAGGAGGAACATCGTGCGCATTAAGCTAGTCTCATTGCTCCCTCTGCTCGCTGTCGCCGTGGTCTTGTCCGCCTGCACGCGAGAGCGGCCAGCTCCGGACACGACGCCTACAGTCGCTGCTCAGGCAGCCGCCGCGACCACGGGCACGCCCGAGCAAGCTGAGCCGGTTGTCGAGCGTACGGATGCAACCCCGGCTGCTACTGTCGAGCCAACCGGCCAGGCGACCGCCGCGACCACGGCCACGCCTGAGCCTGCCGCACGCGAGGTCTTCCAATACACGGTCAAGCAGGGCGATACCATCAGCAGCATTGCCGGCCGCTTTAATGTCGATGTTCAGGTTATTCGCGAGCTCAATTTCCTGCCAGATGACAACATCTTTGCCGGTCAAATCCTGACCTTGCCCTATATAGAGGGGATGACGGCGGAGGGGGCCCCCACGGCAACGCCCGAACCGTTCCAACATGTCGTCGCCGAAGGCGAGACGCTCTTTTCCATTGCCGCGGATTACGACATCAACTATCTCACGCTCATCGAAATCAACGAGATCGAGAACCCCGACAATCTGATCGTGGGCACCAAGCTGTTGATTCCTGGCTATACAGCGCCTGCCAGCCAAAGCACAGGCGGTAGCCTCTCTTCAGCCCCGGACACTACCGCAGGCGGGAACGAGCCCGTATACCATATCGTCCAGCCTGGCGAGAGCTTGAACAGTATTGCTGTCCAGTACGGCGTGGATGCGGGGGAGCTGGCCGCTGCCAACAACCTGGCCAATCGCAACCTGATCCGGGTCGGCCAGTCGCTCCTGATTCCGGGGCTGACCCAGCGCCAGGCCATCGAAGCCCGTGGCATCCGCCACACCGTCCAGCCCGGCGAAAGCCTCTCGCAGATTGCCCAGCGCTACGGTGCCGCTGTTGAAGCCATTATGGCCCTCAACGGCATCGACGACCCGAACACCATCTACGTCGGCCAGGAGCTGTTGATTCCCCAGGAGTAAGTTGGCGAGCTAGAGTCTGCAACGAGGGACAATGATTCGGTTGATGCTATTGTGCGGATCGAACAACTTCGCGCGCCGCGACGCATCAACCGAATCAGGCGCCTGCTCTCTCATCATCCTTCCGGCGTCACATACGCCGCGGTGATGCCACCATCTACCACAAATTCCGTGCCCGTAACAAAGGCAGCTTCGTCGGACGCCAGGTAGAGCGCGGCGTAAGCCATCTCCCTGGCCTCTCCGAACCGCCCCATGGGAATATGGACCAGGCGGCGCTGCCGCTTTTCCTCGCTGTCCAAGAACTTCATGAGCAGCTCTGTGCGCAGCGGCCCGGGACAGAGGGCATTGACGCGGATATTCTCACGGGCATGCACCACGGCCAACTCGCGCGTCATGGCCAGCACACCCCCTTTGCTGGCAGTGTAGGCGAGTTGCGGCGTCGCCGCGCCCAGCAGCGCAACAAACGAAGCTGTGTTGATGATCGAGCCCCCTCCGGCGCGACGCAACGCGGGAATACCGTATTTGCAGCCCAGAAAGACCCCTTTGAGGTTGACGGCCATCGTTTTGTCCCAGATGGACTCGTCGGTCGTCACGGCATCGTCGTCCTCACTCAGCATGATGCCGGCGTTGTTGAACAGGATATTCAGCTTGCCAAAGGCGCGTTCGGCCTCCTGCACCATATGCTCACAGTCCGCGGCCCGGGCCACGTCGGCGGCGCAGGCAATAGCGGTGCCACCCGCTTCCCGAATGCGCTCGACGGTTTCCTGTGCTGCCGGTACGTTGATGTCAACCGCGACGACGGACGCGCCGTTCTGCGCAAAGAGCCGCGCGGTCTCGCGCCCAATGCCGCTGCCGGCGCCTGTGATCAATGCCACTTTGTCCTGCAATCGCATAGGATGCTCCCGTACGTGATGCTCCTGAGATATGACGCCAGCCGCCGCGTCTCCTGGCGCAGCGGCTGTCAGATGCGCTCGAAATATCGCCGGCGTTCCCAATCCGTGACGGCCCGGTCAAATGCAGCCTGCTCCACGCGGAAGAAATGCGTAAAGTGCTCGACCGTTTCGTCACCGAAGGTGCGCCGGGCAAAATCGCTGGCAGCAAATCGATCGGTGGCCTCCCGCAACGTGCCGGGGACCCGCGGCAGGTGCTGGGCCGCGTAGACGTCGCCGTCGAAAATAGGCGGTGGCTCGATCTCGTGAACAATGCCGTCCAGGCCCGAAGCCAGGGCTGCGGCGTACGCCAGATAGGGATTGCAGTCAGCGCCAGGCACCCGCGATTCGATGCGCAGACCGCTGCCTTGGCCCACCACCCGGAATCCTGCCGTGCGATTATCGTGGCTCCACGCAATGCGTGTGGGCGCCCACGAGCCGGCCTGGTAGCGCTTATAGGAGTTGATGGTCGGCGCATAGAAGACCATCACGTCCGGTAAATGCTGTAGCCAGCCGCCCAGAAACCAGCGAAACTCGTTGGACGCATGGAGAGGACCGACCTCGGTGGCGCCGGTAAACGCGTTCTCATTCCCCCGCCAGAGGCTCAGGTGGATGTGGCAGCTAGAGCCGGCGCCATCAGCGGCATACTTGGCCATGAAGGTGACGCTCATCTCCATCTGGTCGGCCACCTCTTTCAGACACTGTTTGTAGATTGCATGCCGGTCGGCCATGGTCAGGATATCGGCATAGCGCACGTTCAGCTCGTGCTGGCCCGCTCCCCACTCGCCTTTTGAGGTCTCGACCGGGATACCCGAGGCCTTCAGATGGCGCCGGACCGCGCCGTGATAGGCTTCTTCGCGGGTCCCCTGCAGCATATGATAGTCCTCGATGTAGTAGCCGGCCGGTTCCAACCCTACATAGCCTTTCTGGTACGCGTCGCGATAGGTATCGCGAAAGACGAAATATTCGAGCTCAGATGCGCCCATCACCGTATAGCCCATAGACTGGGCCCGCTCGATCTGGTGCCGCAGCAACGTGCGGGGAGCTACCGCCACCAGCTGTTGGGTGGTTTCGTCCTCCACATCGCAGATAACAAGCGCCGACCGGTCCAGCCAGCTGGCAACGCGCAGGGTGCTTAGGTCCGGCACCAGGTGGAAGTCCCCATAACCCCGCTCCCAGTTGGCGAAACGGTAGCCCGGCACCGGCTCCATTTCCATGTCCACCGTCAGCAGGTAATTGCACGCGTGCGTACCGTGCGCGGCAATGTCTTTCACAAAGTACTCGGCGTCAAAACGCTTGCCCATGAAGCGACCGTACAGATCGGTGAACATGACAAGAATGGTGTCGATCGCTCCCTCTTCCACGTGCCGCGCCAGATCGTCGATTGATAACATTCCTTGCTCGGGTGGTGTGGCCATTGGCTCTCCTGGGTCAATCAATTTCGACGGTGATAGGGAGACGGAGTCAGTACGGTCCTCGCTGGGCGGCGCCCTCTGTGGCGCCGTGGACGACCGCTACCACCCGCCGCGCCTCTGCCTCCAGGAAGGCAGCGTCCGTCTGCACGGTGACCAGCTGGAAGCCTTTCGCGACCATCTGGCTAGCATAGGCCGCCGATCCGGTGTGCAGGCCGGCGATCTTGCCGTGGCGGCGTGCGGCCGCCAGAATTGTGTCCAATGCCTCCACCATAACCGGATCAGTCTGGTCCACGCGCTGTTGGCGTCCAAGTGACAGGCTCAAGTCCGCTGGGCCGATGTAGAGCGCATCGATGCCGGGCGTTGCCACAATATCGTCCACGTTGGCGAGAGCCTCCGCGGTCTCGATCATGGCAATCGCCAGGATCGTCTCGTTCGCTTTTTCCGAGTAGTCGGCGCCAGCATAGAGGGTGGCGCGGCGGGGACCGTGGCTCCGGATACCGGCCGGCGGATACCGGCACGCGGCGGCAAATGCTTCGGCCTCAGCCCGGCTGTTCACCATGGGGCAAATGATGCCGTAACAACCGGCATCCAACAGCTTCATGATAATGCCCGGTTCGTTCCAAGGTACGCGGGCCAAGGGAGTGGCCTCAGTTGTGGAAATGGCCTGCAGCATGCCGACTGCGCTCTGGTAGTCGATAAGCCCGTGCTGCAGATCAATGGTCAGACAATCGAAGCCGCAGTGGGCAAGTAGCTCGGCACTAAAGCTACTCGGGATTGACAGCCAGGCGCTGAGGGCGGCCTCACCAGCTTGCCAGCGAGCACGGACAAGATTCTTGCGCATGATGCCTCCAATAAGATGTGTGAGCTGCAGCCGCTGGCGGGATATTCAATCGTATCCGCGTTTGTTGCCAGCCAGCTAGCAGAAGGAAGAATGAGCTCCAACGGATAATTGATTTAATATAGTCGACGGAAGGGGTGGAAGCATGACCTTGGCGCGGACTGTAGCACAGGCCGGAAACGGCTGTCAAACGCTGGACAAAAGGCAGTACAATTGTTGGTGAATCCAACGGCTAGCGATTTGACCGGCCAAGGGAATATGCTATAATCACTGGGCCTGTGTG
>JACFMY010000641.1:843-2780 GCA_019455155.1 Caldilineaceae bacterium | reverse complement strand
TACTCCGGCACCTACCCTGCTGCGCGATTCCGTGCGGGCGTCTTCATCAAGGATCGGTTCGCCCGCGAACGCCTTGCCGGGGTGGGCGTTTTCTCCGTTCCGATGAACCAGCGGGTGGTTCCACGGTACTTCCCTGGATTGACCCCCAATGAAGGCATCGAACTCGGCAGGCTCGTGCTGTCGGACGAGCTGGCAGCGAATGCTGAATCCTGGGCCTTGGCGCGCATGCGCAAATTGCTTGCCATTGCGCTGCCGGAAGTGCGGGGGATCGTGGCCTACTGCGATCCAGTCGAGCGTCGGGACGAGCGCGGCGAACTGGTCAAGCGTGGCCACATCGGCACGATCTACAAGGCCAGCAACGCGGCCTATCAGGGCAGGTCGTCGGCCAGGACGCTCTGGATGGCCCCATCAGGTGCGACGTTTGCTGACCGCATGCTGTCGAAGCTGCGCAATGGTGAATCTGGCGAACGGTATGCCTATGAACGCCTCGCCGCAAACAATGCCCCGCGTCGGTGGATTGGTGAGACGGGTGCGGCCTACCTCAAGCGGCTGCAAGCCGATGGGTGGCTTCGCCCGCTGCGGCACCCTGGAAATTTCGTGTTCACCTTCCAGCGGACAACCGGAGGTCGGAGATGAAGCCGAAACTCCCGCCTCATCGGGTCGATGTGCCTTTTGGCAAGCGTCCGCCCAAGGGCGTACTTTGGGCGAGCGGCGAGATGCTGCTGTATCACGCGCAGCGTCGGCACTACAGCCGCCTTCTCGGTTGTGAGATCGGCCCTGAACCGGCCAGGATGGAGGAATTCCGCGATGTGGTGCGCAGCTATGCCAGCGGGGTCAACATGACGGGAGGGTGGGACTATTACCGAGGCCGCAACGTGGCATGCCCGTATCGCTGCCCCCTGGACAGCAAGTCTTGTCCCGTCGATGTGCTGGTCGAGGAAATCAACAAGCCGCGAGTTCGGATGCCAATGGCTCGGAAGGTGAATCATGAAGATTGAACGCAATTGCAGCAACAGTCCGCCGCTCGTGGTGGGCAAGTTGGTCCACTTCGTTTTCACGACGTCGGGGCGGGGTTCCGTTCGGCATCGCAGCTATGCGCAAGGAGAGGTGATGAAAATTGGCAAGCGACTGACCATCAAGGTGGTTGACGACCCTAATGCACACGAATACTGGCGCAAGGCACATGTGGGAAAGCTGAAGGTGGTGGGCCACGCGGCAGTGATTCCCGAACTGCCAGAAGCGGCAGGTCATGAAAAGGCGGCTGTGAAATCAAGGCGGCACCCTGCAAGCCCGCATGGGACCAGGGATGCGGCCGACATGCAGCCCTCCCCCTACTCTCTCCTGCGAATTGCCAAGGAGCTCGAACTTACGGCCACAGGAGCGGCCTACTATGGCAACGCGCTGCGGGTGACGAAGGACATTCCTGGTGTGAGCGACGAGGAACGCTTGCTGCTCGACCGCTACGCCACGGGGCGGCAGCGAGACCCGGATCACGTGGCACTGCAGGATCTGGCCATCAAGCTCAGGACACTGGGATGAGCACGCTACTGCAATTTGTGCACACCAGTCAACACGACATGCACGTGCACTGCTGGCTCCATCGGCAGGCCGAGCACATTTCGGCCGCTGTACCAAGGGCCATGGATGGGTATTCCGAACGACGAGGTTTCGTCATTGAGCGTATGAGCGACATGGGCCTGCCCGAGCAACACAGGCGGTATGTCGGTGGCTGCGCTTTGGCCATGCTGGGCCATGGAGGTGGATTGTGATGAACAACAGCATGGCAAGGGAAGAAGATACGCAGTTCGATCCTCGAATTGGGATGCTCGCCAGCGGCGCCTACTACGCTTTCGTCCGCGGCTACGATCGACCGGAAACCATTGGCACACTTGCACAGGTGCGGCGGGCACTACGTCTCGCCGACAAGCCTAAGGTGA
>JACFMY010000641.1:0-833 GCA_019455155.1 Caldilineaceae bacterium | reverse complement strand
AGACAGACAGGAGCTGGACGGTGGTGCTCCGCTTCCAATATCCAGCCTGGGATGAGGTGGACGGAATCGTCTATACGGGCATTGTGGCCAGGAGCAAGTCTGAAGCTATTTCGCAGGCCCGCCTGCTGGCTGCCAAGGACGGGCACACGATCGGCGGTGGCAAGGGTCGCTACCGGTTCGCGGCGCAGGAAGCTGGCCTTGCAGGGTAAATCCCAAGTTGTTCCGCTTCGATCGCAAGCCGTGAAGGCCAGATTCGATGACGAGTCCTTATTTCAACAAAACCTGGTCCGTCAGCAGCGTGGGGAGCCGCTGTTGCACAAGTGCAGCGTCTGCGGTAATTGCAGTCAATGGGGGCCTGCTTGGCAATGGTACGGTAGCTTGCGTGAATTGGATGAGGGAAATATCGCCAAATTCTGCAGTGCGGAGTGTGCCTCGCGCCAAGAAATGACTGGAAAGGACGCATGATGGTCCAGTGCGTTGCCGTTACTACATCCGATCGACAGCTATGGGCCAAGCCCAGTATTCGGAGCCAACTGCCCGTTACCCTTCCCAATGGTGCGCGCTGGATGGAGTTTGAAGGTTGCTGCGCTAAGTGCAATGCTCCGATCGAGGCAGGAAGGGTGCATGGAACCGTCTCTTTTTTCCATTCGGCCATTGTCATCAACGCGATCGGCGTGTGCATTGAGTGCAAGCTATTCACTCGTTTTGCGTACAGGCTTCATGACGACATGAGCCTGTCAGGTCAGAAAGATGGAAAATGGGTGCGGTGGACGCCTCAGACTTCTACGTGGCACCGAATTTGTGGTGGTGTAAGAAAAGCACTTGGTCTGAAC
>JACFMY010000640.1 GCA_019455155.1 Caldilineaceae bacterium | reverse complement strand
ATAGCATGTGTGCGGAATTCGTCTGAAAAACGGGCACTCCTCAGGGAAGAACAGCGCGGAAAGCCGATTTGCAGCCCATGCCGGTGCGTATGGCGCAGCCTCACCACATAGATGGTCAGGCCGTTTCCTCCTCGCCCTGGCGGCTGTCCAACAAGACGCCGCCCCCTTCCGCGCCGGTAGGCTCTCGCCCTACGTTCATTTCCTTTTTATCCAGCCGGCGTATATATAGCTCCAGACGCTCAAGCTCTGGCAAGGTAAGACCGTAGCGGTTGGCTGGATGTCGCAGCAACCGGGCCACATCGAGGCTCACGATCCTGGCGAGGTCAGTGGCAGAGCGGAAGTCGATCCACGGTATTGGCGACATGCGCTGGAATTCCTGAGCCGCTGGGGTGGGTTTCGGGCTGCGTCGCAGAGGAAGCACAGATCGCTCAAGTCGCCAGGCCAGGTTCCATTCGAGGCCAGCAGGTGCCGTTATATCATTGCCCATGACAAAATAGACGCGATCACAGTTGGCAACTCGTTCGAAGATCTCATCGAGAGTGGGTGTCAAGGCGGGCGCACGGCGAATTTCGATGCCGATCTGGACTGGTAGCTCGGCGATTGCACGCCCAATTACCGCGCGCTCGGCCTCCAGGTCGAGCGTAGTACTAACGAAGATACGAAGGGTTTCAGCCATGTCGCGATTATGCCACTGGCGGAAACGAAGTCAAAAACAACGCCCTTACTCGGAACCACCGTCCTGCGATGCCGGCAGGGAGGCATCCCCATCATCATCGCTCAACTCGGAGAGAAAAGCAGAGAAGAACTCAGCGATGCAGGCCGGCTGTTCGACCATGACATTGTGCGCGGCATTGTCGACCAGATGAAGGCGACTGTCGGCAATCTGATCATGGAGTGTGATACCGAGGGCAGGGGGAGTCATTTTGTCCTTGTTGCCACAAATGATGAGCGCAGAGATCGCGAGGGAGCGAAGACGATCGCGCACATCAAAGGCATTACAGGCCACGAAATCCGTGTACAGGACACGGGGATCGTTATCGCGCAACAGGCGAAGATAGGCTTCTTTGAGCCTTGAGGGAGTGGCCGGCATATAGGAATACGCGACAATCTGCTGTGTGGCCTCCTCGAAATCGTTGGCAAGGTTATCCAGCAGCGCGGGCGAGACCCGCAGCTGCGCGCCCGTTGCCACCAGCGCGACGCCTGCAAGGCGATACCCATATGCAAGGGCAAAGTCCAGGGCAATCGCGCCGCCCATAGAGTGACCTGCCAGCACAAACCAGGGCAGTTCCAGCGCGTCTACAAAATCCCGCACCACTTCGGTGTACGCGCTGATGGAAGAGCACCCTGGACCCGGAGAGGCGCCGTGTCCGGGTAGGTCCAGGGCATAGACCTCGGTGTGAGGCAGATGGCGTAGCTGCGGAGGCCAGATGAGATGGTTGGCGCCCGCGCCGTGCAATAAAAGCAGCGGCGGTCGCCTAGCATCAATGTGGCGCCCATACCGGCGATAGGCGATGGTGCGATTGCCCACGACAATGGTTTCCATGAATGACGACTCCCGGCAGTCAGGGGCAACAATTGGCCCCTCGCTGATCTTCACTTGCTGACAGGTGCCACCCTGGGCGGACAGCGATAAACGCCACCTGGCTTTCTGAGTGTGCGCCACGCACATCTGCTGCCTTGTTATAGCTGGGATCATCCCGCGCAGATTGAGGGATTGCGGGCCTGGGCATTGTACATGATACGGCGGGCATTTGCCAGTAGAGCTGCAGCCCCCCAACTGTACTGAACTGGAGTTGTGTGCCAGTTGTGAAAGTACCGGAGCCGGCAATTGGTCTTCTGGCAAAGAGACCCGCCGGCCGGTAGGTTTCCAACAAAAAGGCACACGCCTGGCCGCTCACGGGCCAGCACAGGCGTGTGCCTTCGCGAAGCCGGCCGCTGACGGCCGGCTCAGGATTTTGTTGTAAACAGCTTCTGCACCAGCAATTGGCCGCGCACGGGGAGCACATAGACAGCTGCTTACGAAAGCATACAAACGGCCAGACTAGATCAATGGGTTGTTGGGCGTGTGCTGTCCGCCGCGCAGCGTATCGAGGTCGGCGTCCACCATGAGACGCACCAACTCCGTGAAATTAACGCTGGGCTCCCAACCAAGCTTGCGACCAGCTTTGGATGGATCACCTACGAGCAGGTCAACTTCAGCGGGGCGGTAGTAACGGGGATCCTGTTTCACATATTGGCGCCAGTCCAGCCCTACATATTGAAACGCCTCTTCGACGAACTCTTGCACGCTGTGGGTCTCACCTGTGGCAATGACGTAATCGTCGGGCTCTTCCTGCTGGAGCATGAGCCACATGGCGCGCACATAATCCTTCGCATATCCCCAGTCTCGCCGCGCCTCCAGGTTCCCCAATCGCAGCTCGTCGGCCAACCCCAATTTGATGCGCGCCACGCCATGAGTGATCTTGTGGGTCACGAACTCCAAACCGCGGCGCGGACTCTCATGGTTAAAGAGAATACCCGAGCAGGCGAAAATGTTGTAACTCTCCCGGTAGTTGACCGTGATCCAATGGCCGTAGACCTTTGCCACGCCGTAAGGGCTGCGCGGATAGAAGGGCGTGCTCTCCTTCTGCGGCACCTCAACAACTTTGCCAAACATCTCGCTGCTGCTGGCCTGGTAGAAACGAATCTTGGGGTCAGCGATCCGGATAGCTTCCAATACTCGCGTCACACCGAGGGCCGTGAACTCGCCCGTGAGAACAGGCTGCGTGAAGCTCGTCGGTA
>JACFMY010000639.1 GCA_019455155.1 Caldilineaceae bacterium | reverse complement strand
CCAAAGGTGCCAGGCCAGGGCCGTCCGTATCGCACCTTTCAAGGTGGTTCCAGGAATGTATGGGTGATCGAAGACGTCCTTTAGCTGCTCGTTCAGCTGGGCGCCTGGCTCCTTGGAACGCGGGGCCCCATCCAACACATAGCGAAATAGGCTGCTATTGGGCGAGTACTGTTCCGGTTTGAGCAGCTCCTGGGGTTTGGAGCGCGCCAATTGCTCCGCCAATGCCAGATCGTCCACACCTTGCACAGCATCGAGGAGGGCCATCTCGTTGATGCGCCATGTTTGGTTGTTGTGGATGGCGTAATCGTGTTCGTTTAGCAGCTCATTACCGTTGCCAATATGTAGAGGCGTAATCGCAGTGAGCGTGACATCGAAGAGCGCATAATCAGGCATAGTTGGTCTCCCCAAGTTGACCTGCATCCACCGCCAACGCCAGTCCAAAACGGTAGACAGGATGTGGAAACGTTGGCCCCTCTGCATACTCTGGCCGCACGTCAGCTACATCGCCCGCAATAGCGTTGGGTGGGCAGACGATGCTACCCTCCTCAATCAAGTACAAACGTTTGCGCCGTTGTGCCACACTGTCAGGCGAACGCAGCCAACCGGACACAGCTGTCATGCTATACGCGGCCCGGCCTGCGTGCAGCGCCGACGGCAGTTCATCCGGCCGGGGATGGTAGCGGCTGAGCAATAGGACGGCATTGCCTGGTTGCGGCGCAGGCAAGTCCACCGCTTCTTCGCTGCGCCGCACCGTGAACGCCCCATACCCCGTTGTACGCTCACCGCCAATCCCATCGTCCTGCAGCAGGGCCAGAATATATCTCAGCGCGTCGGCGTAATTCGTTGACGTTCCTTCCACAAGTGCACCAGTCCGGAGCTCGGCAACGCCAAACCACAGACCGCATTCTTCGGCAAAGGTGATACGCCCTGCATGAAAGATCGTTGAGCTTGCATTGGATCGATCGACCGTAACACGCGGTGTACGCGAGCTGCCATAGACAGCATGACGGCGCAAGCCATGACGCTGACCTGCCGCAAGTGCCTTCATGGAAGCCGGCAGCTGGTCAAACTCATCCATGGTGAGCCAAAACCGCCCGCCCTGTAATGCAACCCCAGTCTGTGGCTCAACGTATTCGTCTGCCGGATAGAGCCAGGCGTCCAGCCGTTCTCCTTGCAGCGCGCGGCGCAGGAGTCCTTCCGAGAGATAGCCAATCCGCTTCAGAGCCTTGCCTCGCTCGCGCAGCGAATCCGGCGTAAACAGGCGGGACAGATCCACGGGCTTCGGATAAAAGCGCACCTTCCCAGCATACGGAAAAGCGGAGGTCAAGAGAAACGGTGGATCCGGCGACGGCGCACAGAAGGGCGCGGCGAAGGCCTGCGGACTGCCACCATTGCGCCGCCAGATGTCCAACATCGCGCTGAACAGGGTGTCCGACGGCAGGTTGACGCCAGCTTCCTCCAGATTGACCCCGCGTGTACCCAGGTGCAGCCCGCCACGGAACGTGAGGAAATAGGGCTGGATGGAGATCATTGTGCTCTCCTCAGCCTAAATGCAGCGCGGAGCGCACCTGATTCTGAACACCAGGCAATTCGGCTACTAGGTCGTTCAGGTTCCATTTCTCGGCCTTGGACAGTGAAAGGGGGGGAGCCAGATAGTCGTCGCTCGTCCTCAACGTAAGCTGGATATCCTGAAAACGTACTTTGCCCGAACCACGCGAGCCCAGGCCGCCCAGATAGTCGTCTTCTAGCAGCTGCAAGCCCTCTACCAGCGTCTTGAGGCGCGCCACATCGGCTACAGGATCGCAGCCTTCACCCGCATAGATGCTGAATACCAGCTCAGCTGGACCAAAAATCGTACCGGCGGGTACGCGTTCCATCTGGCGTGGATTGGCGGCCGAAGTTACGCGATCGATGGAAACCTCTGTCTTCACCTCAGAGTAGGGAAGCTCGGTACGGCCGTTCTCGTTTAGAGCACTGGCGCTGGCATCCGTCATCATCACATCGCGCACTACGAGACGAGTGGGGGAGGCGACGCCAAACTCACGCTCACCTGGTACGCCAAATACCTGGCACACGTCACATGCCTGATATTCGGCTTTGCCTTTTGTTTGTTGCTCATCCTTCTTGTATTCAGCGCCGCACGAATGGATCGTTGACTGTCCAACAGGCTGGTTCTGCTTGAGCCCTTTGTACTTTTCCAGCAGGCTGCGCATCTTCCCCTTTAGCGACGAGCCCGGAATATAGGGGCGATTGGTGATGCGGTCGCGGATGATGGTTTTGTCCACGCCTCCGATCTCGATTCCAGTGTCGGATCCCCCAATATGCAGGCCCGTGGCGGCTTCGATGTTGAAGGTAACAAACACGCGTCCCCTGAGTTGAATGGTCTTGTCTGCCATGGTTCGTACTCCCAATGTCGAGTGTTGCTGGATCAGTTGCCGCCGTACGCTTTGTGGTAAGCCAGAATTGCTTCAAAGAACTCCACGAAGCGCTGAAAGTGAGCAGTCTGCAGGTCCGCATCTTTTTCGCCAATGACCAGATTCAGCGCTGGATCCAGGACGGCGACCAAGTCCTCTACCGCCTTCTTGCGCTCGCGCTTGGCTCGATAGGCCATCTTCGGTTTTAGCAGGCTCAAGCGCCGCCGCGCCTGTGCCTGTTGCTGGCTACCCATCTTCCATTGCGCCTGGATCTGGCGGACTTCTCCGAACAGCGCCCGGATCTGGCTCGTGGTGAGGCCAGTGTTTTTTAGGTCGCGAGCCAAGTCACTGGCTCGACTGACTAAAGTTTCC
>JACFMY010000638.1 GCA_019455155.1 Caldilineaceae bacterium | reverse complement strand
CAGCTCGACCGTACGACCCTGGAGAACACACTCAGCGTGCTGCTCAAGCACGAAAGCGATCTCCAGAAAGTCAAGCGTCGCCTCCAGGTGACCGACAAGGGGGCCAACGTAGATGATGACGACGATCTGCGGCAGATGCGGTGGCGGAATTGATAAGACGCATCTCGAAGCTGATGGGTATGTGACAAGGTGCGCTGCAGACCAGACGCCAACAGGTGGTCCGCAACGCACCTGCACTTCGTGCCATGAAAGGAACCTTACCCCATGGAAGACCGCATGATTCGCTTCATAGCTGCGTTACGGGCCGGCGGCGTGCGTATCAGCCTGGCGGAAAGTGCCGATGCCTTCAATGCCGTGGATGTGTTGGGCGTCCAAGACCGCGCTGCGTTTCGCCTCAGCCTGCGTGCAACGCTGGTGAAAGATGCAGACGGCCTGCCCGTCTTCGATGAGCTCTTCCCGCTCTTCTTCGACAGTTCGGATCCTACCCAACCAATGTCCGACGCCACCCAGGACATGACGCCGGAAGAGGCCCAGATGCTGGCCCAGATGTTGCGCCAGTTCGGCGATCAGCTGCGCAAGATGCTGGAGAAGCTCCTGCGCGGCGAACAGCTCAGCCAGGAAGAGCTGGAGCAGCTGGCCCAGTTGACTGGGCTCAACCGTGCCGCGGATATGCGCTACCGTGACTGGTATACACAGCGCATGATGCGTGCCCTGCGCTTCAAAGAAGTGCAGGAGGCTATGAAGGAGATTATGGAGCTGCTGGCCCAGATGGGTATGAATAAGCAGCGCCTGGAGCAGATGCAGCAGCTCATTCAGGCGAATCAGAAGGCGTTGGAGGAACAGCTTAACCGTTTTGCCGGCCAGCGCATTGCCGAAAACATGAGCGAAACTGAGCCGGATGAAGGGAATGTCGATGAGCTGATGGACCGCCCCTTCCGCGCTCTATCCGATCGAGAGATGGATCTCCTGCGCCGGGAGGTGCGCCGTCTGGCCAACCGCCTGCGCAGCCGTATCTCATTGCGCCAGAAACGGGCCAAGACCGGCCAACTCGATGCCAAGGCGACCCTGCGCGCCAACCTCAAGCATGCCGGCGTGCCCATGGAAATCAAGCATCGCAATCACCGGCTCAAACCCAAGCTGATCGTCATCTGTGACATCAGCACCTCCATGCGCTACTGCTCCGAGCTTATGCTGAGCCTGGTCTATGCCCTCCAGGATCTGATCACTAAGACCCACGCCTTTGCGTTCATCGATCACCTGGAGTACATTTCGCCCGACTTTGCCGGTCGCGAGCCAAACCAAGCCATCGAGGGTGTGCTGCAACGCATGCCGCCCGGCTACTACAGCACCGATCTGGGCTACAGCCTGGAGCAGTTTGCCAAGAACTATATGGACGCGCTGGACCAGCGCACCACAGTCATTATGGTTGGGGATGGACGCAACAACTACAACAATCCCCGCCTCGACATCCTGAAGACGATTACGCGGCGCGCAAGGCGTACCATCTGGCTCAACCCTGAGCCCCCCATGTTATGGGGCAGCGGTGACAGCGACATGCTCCAGTATGCGCCGTTGTGTACCAATGTCGTGATGGCGGCCACGCTGGGTGAGCTGACGGCAGCCGTAGATCATCTGCTTTCCCAACCCTAACAGAGCAGCCGGGAAGCGCTACGGCTCCATCCTGTGCCTGGAGTCGTAGCGCTTCCCTCTTTTGGTCTCTATATCCCCATTGCCGTTATAATGGCCAGAAACACGCTGTTCCCCAGACCACAAAACTGAAGGAGTTTTCGTCATGGCCATGCGGGCGGACTTTATTTGGATGAATGGCAAGATTATTCCGTGGGACGAGGCCCAGGTGCACGTCTTCACCCACGCGCTGCACTATGGCACCAGCGCTTTTGAAGGTCTCCGCGTCTACGAGACGGCAAAAGGGCCGGCCATCTTCCGCGGAGTTGAGCACTTCGAACGGCTCATGTATAGCTGCCGGGTGGCGCGTATCCCCGTACCGTACACGGTCGAGCAGTTCATGGAGGCCACGCGGGAGGTGGTGCGTGTCAACAAGCAGCGCAGTGCCTACGTACGCCCGCTCGTTTTCCGTGGCTACAACACGCTTGGCGTCGACGGCCGTAGCTGTCCCGTGGAGACGATTATTGGTTCTGTGCCGTGGGGCGCGTATCTGGGCAAAGAAGGGCTTGAGCAGGGAGTAGATGTGCAGGTCAGCAGCTGGCGGCGTATGGCGCCCGACACGCTCAACGCGCTGGCAAAGATCGGCGGCCAATACATCAACAGCCAGAACATTGTCATGGAGGCCAAGGACAACGGCTTTGCCGAGGGGATTGCACTGGACATCTATGGCTACGTCAGCGAGGGCAGTGGCGAGAATATCTTTGTCATCGTCAAAGGACAGATCTTTACGCCTCCATTGAGCAACAGCATTCTGGGCGGCATCACGCGTGACTGCGCGATCCGGATTGCCGATGAACTGGGCTACAAGGTGAAGGAGTCGGTCATCCCGCGCGAAATGCTCTATCTGGCCGACGAGATCTTCTTTACCGGCACCGCGGCTGAGATTACACCTGTGCGCGCGGTGGACCGGATTCCGGTTGGCGCCGGCAAACGGGGGCCCATCACGGAGCGAATCCAGTCGCGCTTTTTCGGCATTGTCGAAGGCGAACTCCCTGACACCTACGGCTGGCTAACGCCCATCGACTAAGTGAACCCCAGCGGCGCCGGCAATGAGGAGCGGGAGATCCCGGCTCCTCTTTTTGTCTCCTTTTTCTGTATTGTGCCG
>JACFMY010000637.1 GCA_019455155.1 Caldilineaceae bacterium | reverse complement strand
TTCGTCACTACCGGATGGCTAAAGAATGACGATTGACAGAGCACCTGTATCGTGCCGCAGCTAGGGTGATGTCCGCGCGCGGGGCATATCGTAGCGCGGGGCCGCGCCATTCTTCCCCCAGCCGACCTGGCAGATCTGCTTCGCCACACATGCAGAAACTGGGGTATGATAGAAGATGTCTCAAAAAATTGCCGCCGCCAGCAGGAGTCCCCATGCCTGAGCCGTTGAAAAACCTCTTTTTTACCCCTGAATCCCTGAATAAGCTGGCGAATGCCATCAAAGACGTTTACCGGGCGTTCGATGCCGGCAAGTTCCTGGAGCTCATCTATGCCAGTGGTTGGGAGGCCCGGGAGCTGAAGGATCGCATGCACCACACCGCGGCCTGCCTGGCGGCCACCCTGCCGGCGGAGTACGACGCGGCGCTGGCCATTTTGGAGCGGGTTGTGCCACACATTCAGGGTTTCGACGCTATGGTATTCCCCGATTTTGTGGAAACCTATGGCCGTGACGACTGGGAACGCTCCATGCCTGCGTTAGCCTTTTTCACCCAGTTTGCCAGCAGCGAGTTTGCCGTGCGGCCGTTCCTGGATGAGGACAGCAGCCGGGCCATGGCCTATCTCTACCAATGGGCCGAAGACCCCAATCCCCACGTGCGGCGGCTGGCGAGCGAAGGCTGCCGGCCGCGTCTGCCCTGGGCCATGGCGCTGTCCCAATTCAAAGCCGATCCCTCGCCGATCTTGCCTGTGCTGGAGCGGCTCAAAGACGATGAATCTGACTTCGTCCGGCGCAGCGTGGCCAACAATCTCAACGATATTTCCAAGGATCACCCTGACCTGATGCTCGATATCTGCGAGCGATGGTACGGCCAGTCGGAGCGCACAGACTGGATTGTGAAACATGCCTGCCGGAGCCTGCTCAAGGCGGGAAATCGCCGCGCCATGGCGCTCTTTGGTTTCGATGTGCCTGAGAACATTGCGGTGAAGCGGCTGCGGCTGGAGCCGCCCGCCCTGCAGATTGGCCAGACGCTGATCTTTTCCTTCGATCTTCACGTAATTGGTGAAGGCGAGCAGCGCGTGCGCGTTGAGTACGCTATCGACTATGTGCGCGCCAGCGGCGACCGCAACCGGAAAGTTTTCCATTTTTCAGAACGGATTTATATACCCGGCATCTATTTCCTGCGTAAGCAGCAGCCCATGGCGGATCTCACCACGCGCAGACATTACCCTGGCGAGCACTGCCTTGCCATTATCGTGAATGGCAGGGAGCTGGCCAGCACCAAGTTTGAGCTGTACGATCAGGCCTGAGTGTGCGCTTGCCGCCCACAGCTTTCACCACCCAGGAGGTAATCCTATGAGCACGCCAGCACCTGCCCCCGCCCCCACGCCTACGCCCACAGGCGCCACCACCAGCGGCCAGCCCCAGGCCAATGGCGCCGGCGAGACCGTGCCAACAACCACCGAGACAAATGGCGGCGAAGCCGCGGCCGGCGCTGCCAACGGGGCCCAGGCGCCTGCGCCCACACCGCTGGACGGCACGATCTCGGCCGCGGATCTGGAGGGCATGGTTGAGTGGGCTGCCTATAAGGCGCTGCGCGAATGCGCCGCGGTCATTGGCCAACAGGTGCGCGACGCCTGTGGCTGTGCGGACGACAGCGGCGCCGGGAATACGATCCTCATTGTGGACATGCCTGGCGAGATTGCCAGTGACTTTGTGCGCGGCCAGCTTTCGGACCAGATTGCCAGCTTTGACCAGGCGCTGACGGACCAGATCACAGCGCTCAAGGTCCTGGCGCAGCCGCCCGCTTCGGCCCCAGCCTGGGCCGCCGCGGCCGCACAAGCAGCCGCGGCTCCTGCCACACCCGGAGCCCTGGCCCTTTTGAGCTCCGTCTCGGCCTTGCTGGCGGGCGCAGCTAGCCCGCTGACCGCAGCGTCTACTCTGGTGGTGACCGCGGCCGGCATTGCCCAGTTCTTTCGCTCCAATTACTCGCTACAGGGTTACAAGGTGCAACTCTCAAGCGAGGGGTTGCGTGCGGCGGTGGCCGGCGCGCTGCGCTCCAAGTGCCACGTGCGGGTGTTGGGCTACCAATGTATCGCAGACGCAGGGCTCGTGAAACGGTACGCCCAGATGGCCGGTCGCCGCGTCGAGCTCCAGCAACAGGTCGATGCCGTAGCCGAACGCGTGCAGCAACTGACGGCCGAGCGCACCTATCTGGAGAAGTGGCGGGATGCCCTGATGGCCCTGCTGTGGAGCGGCACCGCGCCGGCGCAGGGTGGGCAGGCTGAAGGCAAGGACCCAGAGCAGAAACCGCCAGAGAATCCGCCCCAGCCAGCCGCCCAGGAGCAGCCGGCCCCCGCGCCGGCTCTCCCCTCCCGTGAAGAGGTGGCAGCAGAGCTGCAACGCGTGAGCGACAGGCTGGCCGCCATCCAGGCTGATCATCTGGCAGTCGCCCTGCCTCTCAAGCAAGCGCAGGCGCTGTTGGCAGCTGTCGACGGCTTTGTCACGGCAGTGACCACGCCCCCTGCCAACGAGACGCTCCCGCCGCTGGTGAGCGCGGCCCTGCGCGAGTACATATGCAGCCAGGAGAGCGGCACCCACCTCCTCTACGTAGGTCTCAACGCCGCAGGAGGCCAGCTTGTTACCAAGCGTTCCTTCTGGTTCTGGCAGAACACGATCGCCTATGTCGGCTACGCCGTCACGTCCTATACACTGGTAGAAAAAGCGACCAACGACGTCCTGGCCGCCGACACTGTCGGGCGCATGGCCTCCCTCAAACATGAACCCGATACCATGCTCTA
>JACFMY010000636.1 GCA_019455155.1 Caldilineaceae bacterium | reverse complement strand
GGCTTCCATATCTAGAGTTTGCCACGGCCCTGGCCGCAGAGTGCGCCCAATACGCCGTGACGCAGTTCCGGCTCAGCCAACCCTGGCGCAAAGCCGACGGCACACTGGTTACAAAGACCGATGAAGCGATCGACCGGCTGATTTCAAGCCGGATCCACGCTGCCTATCCGGATCATCTGGTGCTCAGCGAGGAACAGAGCACCCGCTATAATGCCGATGTGGAGTACACCTGGGTCGTCGATCCAGTAGATGGCACCACCAATTTCGCCCGTGGCTTGCCCGTCTGGGGCGTCAGCGTCGCCCTGCTCTGTGGTGGCGCACCGGTGGTGGGCGTGGTAGATTTTCCCGTGGTCGGTGAGCGCTTCACCGCCTGCACCGGATGCGGCGCCTGGCGGTCCGGCGAGGCCATCCATACGGCGGCCGCGACGGAAGTGGACGACGAACAGATCTTGATGAAATGCACGCGCACAGACCGCCACTTTCGTATCCAGACGCCGCTCAAAGCACGCATCTTGGGCAGCGCCGCCTACCATCTGTGCAAGGTAGCAGACGGGACTGCCCTGGCCGGTATCGAAGCCACGCCCAAGGTCTGGGACCTGGCGGCGGCCTATCTGGTCGTTGTTGAAGCCGGCGGTTTGGTGCAGACGTGGTCCCAAACGCCAATCTTTCCCCTCGCAGCCATTTCGCGCGAATACGGCGGCGTATCTACCCCCATTTTCTCAGCGGCAAACGCGTCCATCATGAACCATCTGGTCAACCACGCGGTCCCGCACCGCGCCTAAGCCATGAGCAAATCACAGCAGGAGCGCACCATCATCTATAAGCGATCCGCGGGGGGCGACGAGCTAGCCATAGGCTATGTGACGGCGGATGGTGACATCTTTCGGCTGCGCTGGGATGAAGGGCGCCTGGTGGGCCGTTTTACCGCCGACGGCCGTGTTTTCCGCAAGACGATCCACGATGAGCGCGAGCTGGGGACTTTTACCGCGGATGGCCAGATCCACAGCCATGGACTGTTCGAGGGCGGCGAGTTGGGTTGGCTCGATCCAGACGGCGTAGTCGTTCAGGGTGGCCTGATTCTGGGAGAGGAAGAAGTGGGCCGGGTGGCAGGCCCCCACGGTCCGGCCGCGGCCGCCGCGCTCCTGCTCTTGTTTCTACCAGACGATGCCGAAGAAAATCGGAAGATGAGGTAGTTGGTGCCGGCGAGCTTCTTTGTTGACACAGCAAGGCTGCGCTTCTTTTGCCGGGCGTGGGGCGAAGATGACGGGATTCCCCTGCTGCTCTTACATGGTAGTTACGGCACAGGCCGGTGGTGGGAGCGCCTGGCGGCCGTGTTGCCGCCCGAGATCTACGCCATCGCGCCGGATCTGCGGGGGTGCGGCCAGAGCGATAAGCGAGACCAGGGCTACGACGTGGGGAGCCTGGCCCGCGATGTGCTGGCCTTGATCGACGCCATCGGGTGGGACGATGCACACCTGATGGCCCACTCCAGCAGCGGCGCGGTAGCCATAGAAGCAGCCCTGAACTATCCGGAACGATTCGCCACCCTGACGCTGGTGGACAGTGTACCCGTGGAAGGTGTCTTTACGCCCATCGATACCTACATGCTCTTGGAACAGATGCGTGACGATCGCGATCTGTTGCGCAACGCGCTGGCGACCTTGATGCCGGCGCTCTTTGACAGCGATAATGAGGACGATCGCCACTTTTTTGACCAGCTTGTGGCCGACGCAGCGGAGATGGCGCCGGCCGCCTATACTGAGGTCGCCCGGGGGCTGGCCGACTGGAACCGCTTTGCCGACGCCCGCCGGCTCACGCTCCCCACCCTGCTGGCCTGGGGTGAGCGGGACCGGATCGTAGACCGTGACGCCACGACCCGCACGCTCATTGCCATTCCCGGCGCCAACAATCTGGAGGTACTGCGCGGCGCCGGTCACTGCCCCATGATCGAGACACCGCAGGCCCTGGCCAACCGGTGGGTAGACTTCATTACGCAAGATTTCGCTGACTATGAATCGATTCGTTCTTCAGCCTACGAGGACGGTGATGAGGACGACAATGAAGCGGAGGCTAGCTGACTATGCGAATGCTTGAGGGGAAGATCATCGTCATTACCGGCGGCAGCCAGGGGCTTGGCGAAGGCGTCGCCCGCCGCGCCGTCGAGGCCGGCGCCGCAGGCCTCGTCATCTGTGCCCGCTCCGTCGCACGCGGTGAAGCGACCGCCGCCGCCCTGACAGACCTGGGCTGCCCTACCCACTTCGTGCCCGCCGATCTGGCGAATGTCGACGATTGCCGGGCCGTGATCCACGCCTGTGACCGTCTCTTCGGCCACATCGATGGCCTGGTCAACTGCGCCGCCTCAACGGAACGCGGCTCCGTCGAAGACACCACCGTCGAGCTCTTTGACCGTATCTTCGCCATCAACGTGCGCGCGCCCCTGTTTCTCATGCAAGAGACAGTGCGCCTGATGAAACGGGACGGCATTGGCGGCAGCATCGTCAACATCGGCAGCATCAACGCACACGGCGGCCAACCCAACCTGACCACCTATAGTGCCTCCAAGGGCGCCCTGGCCACCCTCAGCAAGAACGCGGCCCACGCCCTAGGCCCGCACCACATCCGGGTTAACTGCATCAACGTAGGCTGGATGAGTACACCAAACGAGCATGTGATACAGAAGGCGGAAGGAAAACCGGACAATTGGCTGGAAGCCGCTGATGCCTCAGCGCCCTTTGGCCGCATCCTCCGCCCTGCCGACGTGGCCAGCCTGGTGACGTGGCTGCTCAGCGACGAAGCCGTCATGTTCAGCGGCAGCGTTGTT
>JACFMY010000635.1 GCA_019455155.1 Caldilineaceae bacterium | reverse complement strand
CCCCAACGCGGGCACCGGCGACACGCCTCGCTTTGACATGATCTTGTTGGGCATGGGCGCAGATGGCCACACGGCTAGCCTCTTTCCCGGCACCGCGGCGTTGGGGGACACGCAGCGGCTGGTGGTAGCCAATGAGGTGCCCAAGCTAGGCGCAACGCGCCTGACCTTCACCTACCGCCTCATTAACGCCGCGCGGCGCGTGCTGATCCTGGTAAGCGGCGCGGAAAAGGCCGCGGTCCTGCGCGAAGTGCTCAACGGCCCGCGCCAGGTGGCGCAGCTGCCCGTACAGGGGGTGCAGCCCATCAAGGGGACGGTCACCTGGTTGGTGGATGAGGCGGCGTATGGCGAGGTTAGCAAGCAAACGGAGTAACTGTCCCTGGCATGGGCGGGATCATCCCGCTGAGCCGGCACTCCCTTTCTTACTGCGCTGATCCTTCAACAGCTCTTCCAATGTACGCCGGTCGAAATATTGGAGAATGAACGCGGCCAGCAGGGCTTTCTTGATGTCGTTGCTGGCTTCGCGTGCCATGATCTTGGTGACAAAGTCCTCGGACGCCCCGCCCTCATCCGCGGGCAGCGGCGCGGCGATGACTGCATAGCGGGCCTGTTTCTCCAGGTCACGCAGATCCAGCTCCACCGCCTGCGTCACCAGCTTCATGCGCTGGCGGGTCAAGGCGGCGTTGATCAGCTGGCGGGCCAGGTTCTGCACCGAGGCGTAGGCCTCCTCGAGCCGCACCGCGGCTTCATCGCGCATGGTCTCCGGCTGCAGCGGCTGGGCCAGCTTGAAGCTCAGGTTGCGCACGACCGTGGGCCAGGCCAGACCCACAAGGATGGCCGTGAGCCAGTTGTTGGCCCCCGCCACCAGGTTGGCAACGATGAGGTAGATAACCCCCGCAGCCGCAAAGTTGAAGAGCACCAACAGCCATGCGCCGCTCGTGCGCAGCGCCCGCCCCGTCTCGTTCTTGAACGCGCCGACGATTTCGCTCATGCCCCATAAGAAACCGACAAGCCCCGCCAGCAGCGCCCACACCAACGTCTGGGTCACCGGCGCGCTCCAGAAGGTCGACAACCAGCTGCCATCCATGATCTGCTCCTCCGTGGGTCCGGCTAGGGGTTGGGCGATGATGAGAGCTTGCGCGCGGCCTCCAGCGCCTGCTCGTAGTACGCGGCGGCCTTGCCCAGGTCACCCTCTTCGCGGGCCAGATCGCCCAGCTTCTGCAGCAGGTCAATCTCCCGGCGTAGCGCCTCCTCCTCCGTGCTGGGCGCCTCGGTCTGTGCGGCGGGCGGCGGCACCGCGGCCGCGGCCTTAGCCTGCTCGCTCTCCTGGGCCTGGCGCAGCTGTTGTAGGAACTCCTCGTCGCGCAGCAGGGCGGCCATCTGTTCGCCCAGGGGCGTCAGCGAAAAGAGCTCGTTGCCGAAGGTACCGCCGCTGAACTCGCTGATGGTGACCAGGCGCTTATCGCGCAGATCAGCTAGGGGGCCGGTGACCTCTTCCGGGAACTTGAGCACGCGCACTGCTACCTCCAGCAGCAGCCCAGGCCCGCGGTCACGTAGCGAGACAATGATCTGGCGCTGCACTGGTGACAGCGAGCGCGCGAGATCCAACATAGCGCCGCGCTCAAGAATCCAACGGGTGGTCATAGACACCTCCGATATCAAAATCGTATTGGCACATTTCTATCTGTATTGGACGGCGAGCCGGCAGTGCTCAGGCTCCAGCTGCACAGCGCGGAAGCGTGCACTTTTCACCCCGCCATTCCATGACTATGATACCACAGCAGACGGCCGTCACAGCCAGGATTGCTCGGGGCCGCATAGAGGGGCTGCCCGCGGTAGTCGCCAATTGCCGAAGTTGGCTTTGACCTGTATAGTACCGTGCTGGCAGCTAGCTGCCGAACAGGTGGCGTCGTTGCGCTCGACTGTTTTCGGCGTGGGCCATGACCGCTACGCAAATGAATCATGAAAGGATATTCATATGAATTTCATCGGCAAGCTTTCGGTATTTCCGAAACTTCCTGCCCAACTGGCCCGGCTCCACGACCTGGCGTTTAATCTGTGGTGGAGCTGGGATACTGCAGCCCAAAATCTCTTCAGCCAGATCGATCCGGAGCTGTGGGATCAGGTCAACCACAACCCCGTAAAGCTACTGCGCACAGTCGAGCAGGCCAGGCTCGATGCCGCAGCCGGCGACTCCGCGTTTCTCGACGCCTACAAAGGGGTCCTGGCCGACTTCGACGCCTATATGAATCCAAATGCAGAGACGTGGTACAACAAAAGCTATCCCGACAAACAGGACCAAATCATCGCCTATTTTAGCGCCGAGTTTGGCCTGCACGAGGCCCTGCCCATTTACAGCGGTGGTCTGGGTGTGCTCAGCGGCGACCACTGCAAGGCCGCCAGCGATCTGGGCCTGCCGTTCATCGGCGTGGGCTTTCTCTACCCGCAGGGCTATTTCACCCAGCGCATCGACGCGACGGGCATGCAGCAGGCCGTCTATGAGAAGATCGACTTCGCTGAGATGCCTGTCACCCAGGCCCTCGACCCCAACGGCAATCCCGTGATCATCAACGTGGACCTCCCCGGACGCACAGTCTATGCAAAGGTCTGGCGCATTCAGGTGGGACGCATCCCCATCTTCGTTATGGACACGGATGTGGAGCGCAATGCGCCCCAGGACCGCGAACTAAGCGCGCGGCTCTATGGCGGCGACCGCGAGATGCGCATCAGCCAGGAGGTGGTGCTCGGTATCGGCGGCGTGCGCGCGGTGCGCGCGCTGGGCTACAACCCGGCGGTCTGGCACATGAACGAGGGGCACAGCGCCTTC
>JACFMY010000634.1 GCA_019455155.1 Caldilineaceae bacterium | reverse complement strand
CCTGGCTCCAGCATTCTGTCGGCCTACTACACGAGCGATTCTGCCACGGCGACGTTGAGCGGCACTTCCATGGCTTCACCTCACGTGGCGGGAGCGGCCGCGCTCTACCTCTCCACGGCGCCCAATGCCTCGCCCGCTCAGGTAGCCCAGGTCCTGATCGACAATGCATCGCTGAACAAGCTTAGCAGTGTCGGCTCAGGCTCACCCAACCGCTTGCTCTACACCGCGTTCGTCGGCGGGGGCACGCCGCCGACCTTTACGCCGACTGCTACCTTCACGCCATTGCCGACTGCAACCCCAACCTTTACGCCGACACCGCTGCCTACCTCGACGCCGACGCCAACGGGCCAGCCCACGGCGCAACCATCGCCGACGCCCACACCGACGGTTACGGCTACGCCAACCCAACCGCCGGCCGCCTGTACGAATCTGCTCCAGAACGGCGACTTCGAACAGGGGCGCACGGTATGGTCGGAGAGCTCGACACACGGGTATGCCTTGATCTGCAACCAGACCAGCTGTGGGCCGGCAATTGCCGCGCACCGCGGCCAGTATCTGTCCTGGTTAGGGGGCGCTAACAATGAAATCTCAGAGATTCGCCAGCCAGTCACGCTGCCCGCAGGCCAGAATGCCTATCTCTCCTACTGGTATGATATCGAATCCAATGACTACTGCGGCTACGATTACGGCTATGTACGGGTCATTGTGGACGGTGTCACCCGCACGCTGAAGCGTTACAGTCTCTGCTGGTCAGCCGAAACCAATGGCTGGGCCAACGCACAGCTGGATCTGAGCCAATATGCCGGCAAGACGGTCACTGTTGTCTTCCGCTCGACGACCGACTACTCCTACTCAAGCAGCCTCTTCGTGGATGACGTGGCTCTCACCACGGCCGCCAACTGCACGGCGGGCCTTGGTCCTGTCGAGCAGGTGACGGAACTAGGCGGCGAAGATGTGAGCAGCGCGGTGGTCAAGCCGGCGGCGCCGGCCGGCTCAGCTGAACACGAGCGCTAGGCGTAGCTGCCTGCTTCGGAATAAAAGGAGGGCGGTCGCACGACCGCCCTCCTTGCTTTACTCCCCACTACACAACTTGGTCTTCGTCTTCGTTTTTGTGCCGTTCAGGGCAACGCTTCACCTGCCTGCCCCGGTCGCTCTTTCGGGGCGCAGCGCACTGGCGATGCTCTTCCAAAGGGGACAGCGGTCATGGACAGCGCTGAACAGCACGACGGCTGCGGCTAACAGCAGCGCCGGCTGCCAGGCCGTGGACCAGGCCAGCACCAAGAG
Source organism: Caldilineaceae bacterium (assembly GCA_019455155.1). Taxonomy (GTDB): domain Bacteria; phylum Chloroflexota; class Anaerolineae; order Caldilineales; family Caldilineaceae; genus JACFMY01. The sequence goes on along the minus strand of JACFMY010000634.1, from coordinate 1,542 downwards.
CGCACTGCCCGCAATGATGCGCAACAGGCGCGTTGTGGGCGTCAGGCCGTTTGCCGGAGGCGCGCCCGCCGTGACCAGGGCGCCAAAGAGCTCGCGCAACGCGCCCACCGGCTGCACACCTGTCCGGCGCATGACTTCAGCGCCGTCCCGATAAAAGAGCAGCGTAGGAATGCCCATTACCCCTAGCGAGCGCATGAGGGCCAGCTCTTCGTCGGCGTTGATCTGCCACACCTCGACCTGCTCGCCGAACTCGGCGCGCACCTGCTCCAGCCGCGGCGACAACGTGCGGCAAGGACCGCACCATGGCGCCCACAGGTCCACAACAACCGGCCGGCCAGCCGCTTTGATTCGTGCTAAAAACGTTTGTTGCTCCATGACAATTCGGAAAATACGATCGAACCGGAGCCGGGCGCTACGACACCGCACACGCCCAGCCCCTGGCGCGCGGAGCTTACCCAGCCTTGGTCTGGAAACGGAAGAGGGAATAGGCCGGACACCAGCCGGCTAGACCGGTGATCAGCGGGATAAACCCAAACCACTGGAGAAACACGCCCCATGCGCCGGTAACAAAACCACCCCAGCCCAGAACGAGCAGGACAATACCTACGACGATGCGCAGTATGCGATCCCAACCGGCTTCATTGATCTTGATCATGATGAGCTCCTTTGCAGTGCCTCGCTTTGGCCGTTCACAGGTTTGATTGGCCTTTTGACCGTTTGGCACCAGCATAGCGCCGGTTGGGTCGCGAGTCAGTGACTGGAGTCACGCAGGGTTGATTGCAGGCCTTACGGAGTGGCGGCAAGCCATCCAGGGGAATGGTACGAGTGGGCTATTACCGGCGCAGATCAGTGCCCTTCACTGTGGAGGGCGCCTGCTAGCTCACGCAGGCCCTGGCCGTTCACGACAATGACCTGGCCCCGTTCCAGGCGTACAAGGCCGCCCTGCTCCAGTTGTTTGAGGCGACGGCTCACCACTTCGCGCACTGTGCCCAGTTCGTCAGCCAACTGCTGGTGGGTAGCTTCGATTACAGGACCCCGGCTGGCCAGCAAGGCGGCCAGCCGCTGGTCCATCTGGCCAAAGGCGACCTCTTCAACCAGCTGCATCAGATCGGCGATCCGCTCGGCAAAGCGATGAAACACGAAGGTCCGGAACGGGCCTGACTCTGCCAGTAGCCTGCTGAACATGGGCTGGGAAATTGCGTAGGCAACGAGATCACTTTCCACCACGCCGCGCGCCGGATAGCTAGTGTGTCCGAGCAGGCAGCTCACGGTCAGAATACATGAGTCCCCCGGCGCCAGGCGGTAGAGCACGATCTCGCGGCCCGACACGGCCGGCTTGATCACGCGCAAGCCGCCCGCATAGAGGAGCAAGAAGAGCGAGCAGGGCGAATCAAGATCGAAGAGCACCTGGCCGGCCGGCGCGCTGACACGCTGCATATCTCCCTGCAGGAGCGCCTGGTCAGTGGGCGACATACCGCGCAGGACAGGATACCGTTCAAGGATTCGCTGAAAGACAGAAGCTTCGACCATTGTCCAACAGTT
>JACFMY010000633.1 GCA_019455155.1 Caldilineaceae bacterium | reverse complement strand
GCGCTCGCTGCGACGGCCACGGTCAACGTGACTGTGCAGCCTGTCAAAGACGCTCCTTCTGCCGCAAATGACACATTCAGCGTGCTCGAGGACAGTGTGGAGACCGTGCTGGATGTGCTGGCCAACGACACGGACATCGACGGTGATGCGCTGACGCTCGTCACGGTGACCCAGGCGACAAACGGTGTGGTGACCTTCGACGGTAATATTGTGCGCTACACGCCGGTGGCCAACTACCATGGCCCGGACAGCTTCACCTACACCGTGAGCGACGGCGCACTGACAGCAACCGCCAATGTCGCCCTTGTGGTCGAGCCGGTCAACGATGCGCCGGTTGCCAGTGACGACCTCTTTATCGTCGACGAGAACAGCGTGGAGAACGTGTTGGATGTGCTGGCCAATGACACGGACGTGGATGGCGATGCGCTCACTATCACGCTCGTGGGCTCTGCCAGCCACGGTGTAGTAACCTTCGATGGGGTCGTGGTGCGGTATACGCCTAACGCAGGATATTCCGGTGCTGACGCATTTGCCTATACGGTCAGCGACGGCAGCCTGAGTGACAGCGCGACAGTCGAATTGACCGTACGCAATCGCAACGATGCGCCGGTGGCAAACGATGACTCCTTTACGGTCCTCGAGGACAGTGTGGAGAACGTGCTGGACATGCTGGCCAACGACACTGACATCGACGGCGATTCTCTATCGATTACGGCTGCAGGACCAGCCAGCCACGGTGTAGTGACCTTTGATGGCGCTGTGGTGCGGTATACGCCTGCGGCCAATTACAACGGACCTGACAGCTTTAGCTACACGGTAAGCGACGGTGCGCTCACGGCATCGGCCACGGCCAACCTGACGGTGCAGCCTGCCAACGATGCACCAGTGGCCAGCGACGACGCGTTTGCCGTCCTCGAGGACAGCGTCGAGAACAGCCTGGCCGTATTGGCCAACGACCTGGACGTGGACGGCGATGCGCTCGCGATCACTGCGGCTGGACCCGCCAGCCATGGCGTGGTGACCTTCGACGGCAATGTCGCGCGCTATACGCCTGCACCGAATTACTACGGACCCGACAGCTTCAGCTACACGGTGAGCGACGGTGCGCTGTCCGACACGGCGATAGTTAACATAACGGTGCAGCCGGTGAATGACAGGCCGGTGGTGACCGATGACACGTTCCTGGTGGCAGAAGACAGTGTGAACAATCTGTTGGATGTGCTGGCCAACGACCTTGATGTCGATGGCGACACACTGTCCATCACCGGTGTAGGGCTGGCCAGCCACGGCGCGGTGACCGTAGATGGCGCCGTGGTGCGCTACACGCCCGCGGCCAACTACAACGGCCCCGACAGCTTCAGCTATACGGTTAGCGACGGCGCGCTGGAAGCAGCGGCGACAGTGCATATTACCGTGCAGGCTGTGAACGACGCGCCAAATGCGGCCGACGATGTGTTCACGGTGGTCGAAGATAGTGCGGACAATCTGCTGGACGTGCTGGCCAACGACACCGATATCGACGGCGATGCGCTCAGTCTCGTCTCTGTGGGCCAGGCCGGTCACGGCACAGCAGTCATTGCCGGCACCACAATCGTGTATACGCCCGCGCCCGACTTCTATGGCATTGATACGTTTCCCTACGGCATCAGTGACGGCCACGGCGGCCTGGCGACTGCCGTCGTGACACTTACTGTATCCGCGGTGAATGATCCGCCCACGCTACTGGATGACGAGGTTTTCACCGAGTTGAACACGCCTGTCGCCATCCATGTGCTGGCGAACGATCATGATGTCGAGGGCGATCCGCTTACAGTCACGGCAATCAGCCAGCCTCTGCACGGCACCGCGGTCCTTCACCCGGACTTTTCCGTGACCTATACCCCCAACCTCGACTTCGTGGGCACGGACAGCTTTAGCTACACGGTGACCGACGGCAACGGCGGCCTCTCCACGGCGACCGTCGTGATTTCGGTCAAGGTGCCGCCAGTGGTCTACTGCTCGCTGTATCCCATTGCGCTGTATAAGGGGACGCTGGAAGGAGTTAACCCAGGGAGCTATGTGGATAATATTCTCAACGGCACACAGCCAGGCAACTTCGGTTGGCTCACCTGGAGCGGCAACGGGAATGTACCCACCCTCGTCAACAATCTGACGCCTCCGGGCAACAGCGACACCTACGTCAATCCCAACCAGCCCGGCGATCACCTGGTCTCCATCAACGACTGGATCCGGGGTGTGCCCGGCGTCAAGAACGCGCGCGAGGTACGCAATGCCCTGGACCGGTTGCTCGGCATCGAGATCGTGGTTCCAGTTTGGGACGCAACCCAAGGGCAGGGGAAGAATACCACCTACCAGGTCTTCGCATTCGCCCGGGTCCGGCTGACTGCCTATGAACTCTCGAGCCCAAGCCGCATCTCCGCCCAGTTCCTGAGCATGACCTATTGTGGCGAGACGGATATCGTGGCGGATTCTCGCAACGCACCGGAGACGCCCGGCGAGCCAGTTGATCCGAAGACGGGGCTCTTCTTGCCTCTGGTGACAACTGGTCACGGCGTGGCTGCCGCAGGCGCCGCGGACGCCCGCTAAGTACTTAGCCCGACTGCCGGCGGCACCATAACGAACCAGACGGGGCAGGCTCACGAGCCTGCCCCGTTCCGTAAAACCGATAGGAAAAGACAATGTTGTGGTCAATAAAGAATCATGGCGCGACGCTAGACGTCGCGCTGCGGCGCGGCGGGCTGCTGCTCGTCGTGGCGATGGCGTTGACGGTGGCCGGCGCGGCGAATGTGCGGGCGCAGAGCAAGGCAGCGCCGCCCGCAGGGAGTGAGA
>JACFMY010000632.1:2435-2836 GCA_019455155.1 Caldilineaceae bacterium | reverse complement strand
ACATCGGATCTGAACTGAAGCGGAATCAGGCAAGCGGGCGATCTGTCTCGCCCAGCACCACGGCCAGCGCACGCACTAGCCGTGGATCGACGCCGGGCTCAGGGGGCTGGCCTTGGTCGCTCACGGGTGCCGGCAGGCTCAGCCAGGTGCTGTCCCCGTGGCCGTGCAGCAGGATGCGCTGAGAGCGTTGCGGCTCCCCGGGCGCGTGGACCGCCAGCACGACATAGTTGCAGGTGCATTCCTCCGCCCCGTGATGTGGACAGGAACACGACATTCCCAGGGCGTGGAGCGCCTGGCACAGGTCGAAGGTGTACGTGACTTCGAATCCATGCCGGGCCAGGACGCTTTCCGTCGCCGCTATGGCCCTGTCAAAGGGACAGTTTAGCTGCAAGCCAACCATA
>JACFMY010000632.1:0-2425 GCA_019455155.1 Caldilineaceae bacterium | reverse complement strand
AGTCCCCCTGTGAAGGATCAGACGCGGAACACAGACATCGTGTGGAAACGACTACCTCCGGTTTCCAGGCCGGTTGTCTGAGGAGAGGAAGGAGTGCTCCTGGATCGGCGACGCCGGCTGCCTAGCGTCATCGAGCGGTTTGAACAGCTTGGCGAGATGGGGCCAGAAGGCCGGCACCTGCGCCCGGTAGGCCCGGTAGGCCTGGCCGAACAGGGCTTCCACCTCCGCTTCCTCGCGCCGGGCCAGGCGCACGTAGACGACGACCAGTACCGGCGCCATGAGCAGGGAGATCAGCGTCGGCCATTGGATGAGCAGCGCCCCGATGAGCAGAAACATGCCTGTGTACTGGGGATGGCGCACCCGGGCGTAGATGCCGTCGGTCACCAGTGTCCCCTTGGCCCGGTGGATCTGACGCCAGCCCTTCTCCATGATCCACAGCCCGCCCCAGAAGAGCAGCGTGGTTCCCCCCATGATCGCCGCCCAAGCCCAGGTCGAACCGCCCGCCAGCGCCACCAGCAGATGGCCGTTCTGGTGGCTGAAGGGATCCAGCACCGGGTAGCTGCGGCCCAGTAGTGCGGTCAGCGCATAGATGGTCAGCGGAAAGCCGTACATCTCGGTGAAGAGCGCAGCGATCCATGCCGTGAACAGCCCCATCGAGCGCCACTCGATTTTGCGTTTGGGGGCGAGAAAACTGAAGACGAAGATCAACACGAAGCCGATGTTCAGCAGAACAATCGGCCACATGCCGTAGGCGTACTCGGAATTGCCGTGCATTGCGAACTTCTCCTTGGCGAATCAGAATCTTTCTGCTTGGATTGTCGCGTATTTTCCAAGCAGCTCACAGCGTCGAACTGCGCGCGGCCAGGGAGCAAAATTACCTGTTTGTGCCTCTGGCCCGTCTCGTCGAATCGATACAGCGGTCTCGTCACGTTGCGCTGCGGTCAGAGGCACTGCCTGGCCTGCCGTAGCCCGCCCGGTCGATGACGGCCTGGATCTGGCTGGGGTCGATCTGGGGCGGGTCATAGGCAATGTAGGCTACTTCGGTTACGGGGTTGACGTAGACCTGGCGCACCCCCACCACCCGCGCCAGCCGCTGCTCGAGGACGAAGGCATCGCTGGCGCTACAGCCAAGCCGGTAGACTGGTAACATCAGGTGTCTGCTGGTCTGCTTACGTTCTACGGTTTGTGCCTGCATGGATGAACCTCCTTGCTTCAAGGGTTGTTCGTAGCGCTGCCGCGTGGCGGCCACAGGCCGGTAATGTCACCCAAACGAGGCACGTCGCCGCCGCTGATACGCCAGCCCCGAGTCGTTCGAATCACAGCCAGATCCTGAATCGCTACGGCGCTGTAGATGGGCAGCCCGTTGCGCACCACACTGAAGTGAAGCCGGTACGTGACGCGAGCTAGCTTGTTTTCTTCGTGGACCGCCACGCTCTCCACGTTGAAGCTGTGGAACTGTACCTGGTCGCCGCTTCCCAGCTGATCGGCAAACACCTGCAGCGCTTCCCACGTCTCGCCCAGGCCGGCGGCGTTTGCCCCTTCGTCTGCGGTGGCAAAAAACGGCTCGACGGCGTCCAGGTTGCGGCGGTTCAAGCCGGACAACACAGCGTCCGCTGTGGCCTCCACCGTTTTGCTCACGGCGCTTTCACTATTGCTGCAGCCTGCCAGCCAAAGTGCGACGACGACAATCAAACTGATCCAGATCCATCGTTTGAGCATTGATTCACCTGTCTTTCAACAAGTCAGACGGAACCTACCGCTTTGCGTATGCCCGGTTTGCGGCTGATCCACCAGACACCGGCCAGGATCAGCGCCATGCCTGCGCCTTCAATCAAGCCCACCCGCTCACCGAAGAAGACGGCGCCTAGCAGAAGCGCAAACAGCGGTGTTAGGAAAGTAAAGGTGTTGAGGCGGGTCAGTTCGCTCCGCTGCAGCAGGGAGAACCAGAGCACGAAGGCCAGCGCCGTGCCCAGCAAACTCAACACCAGCAGCACGGCCACGAAGGTGGGCGTCCACGTGATGTGAGCTGACGACTCGAAGATCTGCGCAGCCAGAAACAGCGGTACGCTGCCCAGGACAAACTGCCAGCCGGTGGCCATCCACAGGTCCACCTTGCCCGCCAGCCGTTTGAGCAGGACGTTGCCCACGGCCACGCCCAGCGCGCCCAGCAGCACGTAGGCCACGCCCAGCGGTGTACTGTTTGCGCCGCCGCCAAAGCCGGGCAGGGCCACCAGCACGATGCCGGCGAAGCCCAACACCAGTCCGGTGCGGCGGCGCCGTCCCAGCCGTTCCGTCAGCACGAAGTAGGCCAGCACGGCGGCGATCAAGGGTTGGACGTTTGCGACGACGGTGGCCAGGCCGGGACTGACAAGGCCACCTGCCAGGAACATGCCCGTAAAGCCCAGGCTGGTGGCGCTGAGGCCCA
>JACFMY010000631.1 GCA_019455155.1 Caldilineaceae bacterium | reverse complement strand
GTTGCGCCCAGCGGAAACACCCTCCAGGCTTGGCAAGCGCCTGCGAGATCGGTTTGCCGGGGTCGCCGCTGAAGAGTTTGCCCTGCCCAAGCGACATACGCCGCACGGCATGTAGCCACCTGTGCTTCCAGAAGCGGCGGACTTATGACGAAACCCATCGAAGAGATCCTCGCGCCCAAGCCCGAAGTGCGTCCGCGCATCTACGCCTACTCGATTGACGACGCCGCTCACGCCGGTCTGCTCAAGGTGGGGCAGACCACGCGCAACGTGGGACAGCGCGTGGCCGAACAACTCAAAACCGCAGCCATCACAAACTATCGCATCGAACTCGACGAAGCCGCCGAACGGCACGACGGTACGCTTTTCAGCGACCACGAGGTGCGGGCGGCGCTGGTCAAAAAGGGGTTCGAGAGGGTCGAGGGGGAGTGGATGCGCTGCACGGTCGAAGAGGTGAAGACCGTCCTCGCCGAACTGCGCACGGGGCGACCGCTCACCGGCGTCCATTACGAGACCTTTGAGATGCGCCGCGAACAGGCCGAGGCGGTCGCCAAGACCCACGCCTACTTCCACTCGATCTGGCAAGAGAATATGCACGCGGTGCCGCGCTTCCTCTGGAACGCCAAGATGCGCTTTGGCAAGACCTTTGCCACCTATCAACTTGCCAAAAAGCTGGGCGCAAAACGGGTACTCGTGGTCACCTTCAAGCCTGCCGTCGAAGATGCGTGGCAGACAGACCTCCAATTCCATGTGGACTTTGACGGCTGGCAGTACCTTTCGCGCAACTCGGACAGCGATCCCACGCAGATCGACCGCAAAAAGCCGGTGGTCTATTTCGGCTCCTTTCAAGACCTGCTGGGGCGGGATGCGGCGGGGAACATCAAGCCCAAGAACGAATGGCTGCACACAGTCAATTGGGATTTGGTGGTCTTCGACGAATACCACTTTGGTGCGTGGCGCGACACGGCTAAAGAACTCTTCGAGGGCGAGGAGGCGGCGGTCGCCCTCAAAGAGACCCGGCTTGAGTACGGCAGCGGTCTTGTCAACGTCAACGAAGATCTGGGCGAACTCTCGGCGAAGGAGACCGACTTCCTGCCCATTACGACCAAGGCGTATCTCTATCTCTCTGGTACGCCGTTCCGGGCGCTGGCTACGGGCGAATTTATCGAGGAGCAGATCTTCAACTGGACCTACACCGACGAACAGCGCGCCAGGGAGGAGTTCGCGGCAAGGCACCTGAACAAACGGAACCCCTACGGGGCTTTGCCCCAAATGCGCCTGCTCACCTATCAGATGCCGGATGAGTTGCTGGCCATTGCCAGCGCTGGCGAGTTCGACGAGTTTGATCTCAACGCCTTTTTTGAGGCAACCGGCACAGGCGTCTGGGCGCAGTTCAAACACAAAGACGATGTGCAGAAGTGGCTGGAGATCATCCGCGGCGGCTATGCGCCCAAGTCGGTCGAATACCTGAAGACGGGCACGCGTCCGCCCTTCCCCTATTCGGATGTGCGCCTGCTGCCCTATTTACAGCACTCGTTCTGGTTTCTCCCCAATGTGGCGGCCTGTCACGCCATGGCGAATCTGCTGGCCGAGCGGCACAATACCTTCTGGCATGAATACAAAGTGATCGTCGCCGCAGGCTCATCGGCGGGCATCGGGCTGGATGCGTTGCCGCCAGTGCGCAAAGCCATTGGCAGCGGCTTCGAGAGCAAGACGATCACGCTTTCGTGCGGCAAGCTCACCACCGGCGTCACCGTGCCGCAATGGTCGTCCATCCTCATGCTGCGCAACCTCAAATCGCCAGAGACCTACTTTCAGGCCGCGTTCCGTGTGCAGTCGCCGTGGTCGATCAAGAACCCCAACGGCGACAACCCTCACGAGGAGGAGATCCTCAAGCCTGCCTGCTTTGTCTTCGACTTTGCGCCCACGCGCGCCCTACGGCAACTTTCCGAGTATGGCATTGGCCTCTCGCCTAACGAGCCGAACCCGGAGAACGCAGTCAAGGATCTCGTGTCCTTCTTGCCTGTGCTGGCCTACGACGGCGCAAACATGACGCAGATCGACGCGGGCGGCATTCTCGACATCGCCATGGCCGGCACCTCGGCCACGCTGTTGGCGCGCAAATGGGAGAGCGCTCTGCTCGTCAACGTGGACAACGACACCCTGCGCCGCATCCTCGACAACCCCGAGGCCATGGCCGCGGTGGAGCGCATTGAAGGTTGGCGCTCACTGGGCGACAACATCATTGAGACCATCATCAACAAGAGCGAAAAAGTAAAGGATCTCAAGGGGCAGGCCAGGGGAAAAGATCTGACACCCACGGAAAAGAAGGAACTCACCGACGAGGAACGGGAATACAAAACCAAGCGCAAACTTGTGCAGGAAAAGCTGATCAAGTTTGCCACGCGCATCCCCGCGTTTATGTACCTGACCGACTTCCGGGAGAACACGCTACAGGATGTGATCACCAAGTTGGAACCGGATCTCTTCCTGACCGTCACCGGGCTGACGGTCAAGGACTTTCACCTGCTTGTGCAGCTCAAGGTCTTCAATACCGAGCAGATGAACCAGGCCGTGTTCGCGTTTCGTCGCTACGAAGATGCGTCGCTCCGCTACACTGGCATCGACAGCCACCCAGGACTGACCCATTACGGGCTGTACGATACGGTAGTGGCCAGGGAGTAAAAACGCCCAAAAGTGCGCGTGTCGCCGCGCGGCGACACGATCCTCGGTGTGGGTGGTCCTCGACGAGGTGTGGTCCTCGCGGTTGAAAAGGTCCTCGGTGTGGGTGGTCCTGTGGTAAAATGGTGATTATGAACACTCAATCGTTAATCTGCGCTTGT
>JACFMY010000029.1:18132-27503 GCA_019455155.1 Caldilineaceae bacterium | reverse complement strand
CCTCGTCAGCCATCGCTGCGCTGTCATCCGCCATGGCGTCGCCCTCGTCAGCCATCGCTGCGCTGTCATCCGCCATGGCGTCGCCCTCGTCAGCCATTGCAGCACTATCATCCGCCATGGCGTGCTCTGCGTCGGCCATTGCTGCGCCGTCGTCGGCCATGGCGTCACCCGTGTCAGCCATCGCTGCGGTGTCATCTGCCATAGCCGCGGTGGTCGTGGCAGCCGGCGCGCCACAGGCAGCCAGCAATAACAGCAACAGGCCCATTACCAGGGCAGAGAATTGGTGAGTACGGTGCATAAAACGGTCTCCTTTCAGCAATTGAGGGTCAGATCACGACATCGCACCGCCGCGATGCCGCAGCCAAAAGGATTGCAGCGTGGGCTAACGCAAGGGTAACAGAATTATTACGCCTTTATTAATGGCAGACGCAGAGAATTGAGGTTTGGAAGCACCGCGGTGGGGCGACGAGCGTATACAGGGGGCTGCCAAATGGCAAACAAAAAGGGCACCATATCACTGATGCCCTCTTCTTAACCGCCCGTTGATGATGCCGCTACGCTACGCTTTCTTCAGCACCGGCAGACCGTTCTTGCTTTCGGAAACCATGTAGCCGGCCGGTACAGCATTCAGCACACCCTCTTTTTGCTCCTTGGCAAAGAAGTAGATGGTCTGCTTCTGACCATTCTTAAGTGTGGTTTCGCGTGCGTGAAGGAAGTACTGACGCCCCTTGGAGTTAGTGTAGCTAAAAGCCATGATAATACTCCTTTGTAGTTGACTGTCTGTCTGTGAAAATGGTGCCTCTGCGACGGGGGACATACGGCTATCGGCCTTGGGCATCCGACCTAGCATATACGAACCAACCTCTATTTTGGATTCTACCACGAGTAGTCAAGAGGGGGAAAAACCTATTTACACTGGTAGATGACGCTTTTCGGACGCGATTCGGACCGCAAGCCAACGCTCCATGTCGCGCGGCCGGACATTGTTATTGTTTACACGTTAAGTTGGGCCCATCTACTGAGATTCCTGGCGTCGCGCGACTGCTCTCACTGTCGTGTCCCTGCCGCGTGCAAGCTCGCAGGGAGCCCTTCACACCGCTTTACGCATCCCTGCTCGCGCGGTAGAATACCGGACACCTCTCGATGCCGCTCGTTACCCACGGGCGATTGAACCTACACTCGTTCGTTTACCCATCAGCAAAGGAGTTGTGTCGTGAAGAGACTGAGACCACCTCAAGCCATTTTCGTCCTGACCGTGACCCTGCTCTTTGCCCTCATCCTGGCTGGGTGCGCTGCTCCCGTGGCTGCTCCCGGCGCGCCCGCTGCGGAGCCAGGCGCGGCCGCGCCCACCGGCGATCGAGCTTCAACGCTGATCATCGCAATTTCTGAAGACACGGCGTCGCTCGATCCCGCCCGGGCCTTCGAGACCTGGCCTACGACCATTCACAAGGCTACTTACCAGACGCTGGTTACCTTCCCGCCAGATTCAGTCGAGACGGTCATCCCCTCGTTGGCCAAATCGTGGGACATTTCCGAAGACGGTCTCACGTATACATTTACATTGGACGAGCGTGCGGTTTTTTCCAACGGCGACCCCGTGACTGCTGCAGATGTAGTCTTCTCCTTCAATCGCATGCGGAACATTACAGGTAATCCATCCTTTCTTGCTGAGACTATCGATGTGGTCGAAGCGGTTGACGATAGCACCGTTGTTCTGACGCTTACGCAGCCGGATCCGGCAATCCTGGCTAAACTGGTCTTTGGCGCCTTTAGCGTTGTGAACAAGAATGAAGTCACTGCCAATGGGGGAACCGATGCCGCGGATGCTGCGGAGACGGATGCGGCCGAGCAGTGGCTGAACGGCCATTCTGCGGGCAGTGGTCCCTATGTGCTCGAGAAGTGGGAGCCCAGCGTAGAAACCGTGCTGGTGCGTAATCCGAACTATTGGGGTGAGCCGGCCAACTTTGAGCGCGTCGTGCTGCGCAATATCCCAGAGGCGGCAACCCAGAAGATCCAGCTCGAGGCGGGTGACATTGACATTGCCATGGATCTGAGTGCGGACCAGGTCGTGACGTTGGAGACCAACCCCAACATCGCGATCTTCCAGGGGCTCAGCGATACATTGGTCTTTGTCAAAGGCAATCTCGACCCGGCAATCGGCGGGCCGGCCAGTGATCCAAAGGTCATGGAAGCTGTCCGCTATGCGCTCGATTACGAAGGACTGCGTGCGCTGGGCGGCGGTGAGTCGGTAACGCCGGCCTCGATGCTCCCCGTAGGCTTCCTAGGCGCCTTGCCTGCCAACAGCGGCGTTACGCGGGATGTGGAGAAGGCCAAAGCCCTCCTCGACGAGGCGGGCTATGGAGAGGGGCTCGAACTGCAGTTTGCCTATCCTGACTTTACCTTTGCTGGTGTGAACTTCGGTACCTTTGCCCAGAAGATCCAGGCCGATCTCAATGAGGCGGGCTTCAACGTCACCCTCGCGCCGGCCGAAGTGCAGGTAGCGCTCGAGAACTACCGCCAGGGGCAGGAGCCATTTGGCCTCTGGCTTTGGTTACCAGACTATCGCGACTCCCTCGACTATGTGGAATTCCTGCCGGACGGTGTAGTGGGCAACCGCCTCAACTGGACGTCTGACAACGCCGCCGCTGACATTCTTGCCCTGCGTGACGCATTGAAGGTGGAGACGGACGACCCGACGCGCGCAGCCATGTTCGAGGAGATGCAGGAGTATCTGCTGGCCCAAGGCCCGTACGCTGCCGTCATCCAGCCGGGCATCCAGATCGGTCTCCGCGCTGACATCGAGGGCTTTGCCTACAATCCCCAGTGGCGCACCGATGTAGCGCTGATCGGACGGAAATGAACGTGACGGGGTGAGTGGGTAACAGGAGGAAGGTTCATGGGGCTGATCAGGCGTGCAGGTGGCTCTGGCCACGCAGCCTGATCAGCCCACCCTACCCCGCGTTCGCTCACTTACGCCATGTCCTGCCATTCCCTTTGGTCACGTCGCTAGAGCTATGCCTATCTACCAATACATACTCCGCCGGCTCGTGCTGGCAATTCCCCTGTTAATCGGCATTACACTGCTGGCATTTGCGATTTCACACGCAGTGCCGGCGGATCCCTTGACGGCCAACCTTGGCCAGAAGGCCATGTCCGATCCCAAGATTGTGGCCGCGTTTCGCGCCGAATGGGGGCTGGACCGGCCGGTGCACGAGCAATATCTGATCTATCTGCGCAACCTGCTGCAAGGCGATCTAGGCCGCTCTATTAAGAGCCGGCGCCCGGTCATGGAAGACCTGGCGGCCTATCTGCCGGCCACCATTGAGCTGGCTACCACTGCCATTCTCCTCGGCGTCACGGTGGGTATGGGCCTTGGATTGCTCTCGTCATTGTGGCGTAACAGCTGGCTGGATCATGTGGCGCGTTTCATTTCCTTGCTGGGCGTCAGCGTGCCCGTCTTTTGGCTGGCCCTCATCGCCTTGTATATCTTCTACGCGCGGCTGGGTTGGGTTGCCGGTCCAGGCCGGCTCGATGTCGGGATCCCGCCGCCGCCGCGTGTGACCGGCATGCTCACCATCGATACCCTGTTGGCGGGCAACTGGGCGGCGTTCCAGAACGCGCTGGCGCACCTCCTGCTGCCGTCGCTAGTATTGGCCAGCTATACGACAGGGCTGATCACGCGGGTGACGCGTTCGTCGATGCTTGAGGTGTTGAGCCAGGAATATATCCGGACCGCGCATGCCAAGGGGCTGTCCAGCCGGACCGTGGTGCTCCGGCATGCCCTGCGCAACGCACTAATACCGTTGGTCACCGTGATCGGTTTCTCATACGGCAATTTGCTTGCTGGCGCCGTGTTGACCGAGACGATCTTTGCGTGGCCGGGAATCGGCCAATACGCGTATCGCGCCTCAACATCGCTCGACTTTCCCGCCATCATGGGGGTGAGCATGGTCATCGCGCTCATCTTCGTCATCACCAATCTCATTGTGGACGTGCTTTATCACGTTCTGGACCCGCGGCTACGAGCCGCGTAGACGCCATGGCTGTTTCTACCTATCCAACCCGCTCTGAATTGGCCGCCGGTCTGCGCGAGCGCAGGCGCCGCGGCGCCGTGGTGGCCCACTTTTTGCGCCACAATCCGCTTGTAGCATTGGGCGCTGCTGTCTTTATTGCCTGGCTGTTCATCAGCATCTTTGCGCGTTTGCTTGCGCCCTACGAGCCAATGCAGCAGGCGATCGTTGACAGGCTGCAGCCACCGTCCGCGGAACACTGGTTTGGCACGGACCAGCTTGGGCGCGATGTCTTTAGCCGTGTACTGTACGGCGGGCGTCTGTCGCTGCCGGCTGGCATCCTGGTCATAGTGATAGCTGTCCTGATCGGCACCGCGATCGGGTCACTGTCCGGCTTCATTGGCGCCTGGTTCGACGAAGGTGTCATGCGGCTGACGGAGATCTTTATGGCCTTCCCCACCATCATTCTGGCCATGGCGATCGCCGCAGCATTGGGGCCAAGCCTCATCAATGCGGTTGTAGCCATGGTGGTCGTGTGGTGGCCGAACTACGCGCGCGTGGTGCGCTCGCTGGTCATAAGTGTGAAGTCACAGGAGTACGTAGAGGCGGCGCGTGCGCTGGGTGTGCCAGGTAGCCGCATTCTGTTGCGCACGGTGCTACCCAATTGCCTGGCGCCGGCCATCGTGCTGGCCACCATCGACCTGGGCCACGCGATCCTGGTCTTTGCCGGGCTAAGCTTTCTGGGCCTGGGGCCTGACCCCTCCAACCCGGAGTGGGGGCGCATGATCGCCGACGGGATAGACTACTTCGACCAATGGTGGGTGGCGGCCTTCGCTGGCTTGGCTATTTTCACGGTGGTCATGGCCTTCAACTTCATTGGCGACGGTGTGCGCGACGCCCTCGACCCGCGCCTCCGCAAGCAACTGTAGAGACGGCGCGCCGGTGGCTCTTTCACAGTTGCTCGGGTCCGCGACCGCGCCAAAGAGCGCCATGTGAGCATCGCGACCGCTCCCAAGTCCCACATCCTAGTGGTCTGTCAATCATCAAACTGGAGTTCGGTAGTGGCGACTTTAGTCGCTGTGGACAGGTGAAGAACGAATAAATTCGTTACTACCGAATGGCTAAAGAATCACGATTGACAGACCACTAGAAACAACAGACAGTAGAGGAACCTCATGATCAACTACTCAACCCGGCTGCAGAACGTGCAGCAGGCAATGGCCGCTGCACGCATCGACTTGATGTTCTTGAACATGTCTACCAACCTTCAGTATCTCACCGGGATTCCGCGCGATGAACCAAACTATGGCAATACCATCTATCCTGGCGAGTGGCTGGCCGGCGCCTGGATCCCGCAACATGGCGCACCGGTGCTGACGGTGCCCCGCATGTTGGCCGACTTTCACCTTGGCGGACTTCCGGGCTTCGACGTGCGCGTGCTGCCGGACGCGGGCGATCCAGCGCAGCTGGCAGCGGACGTGCTGGCCACGTTCGGCATACGCGGCCCTGCGCAGGTGGCGGTGGAAGACCGGGCATGGACGGAATTTGTCCTCAACCTTCAGCGGCTACTGCCCGAGGCTGCGCTTTCCCAGGCTTCAACCATCATGACTCCTCTCCGGCGTATCAAAGACGCGGCCGAGATCGATGTGTTGCGGAAGGCGGGCGAGATCACCGAAGCTGCCTACGTCGCTACATTGGGCCAGCTCAAACACGGCATGTCGAACCTGGACCTCATCACCGAGGTGAACTACCAGCTGCGAAAACACGGCGCACGTACCAACTCGTTCGTCACCTCTTTCTATAACATGGGGGCAAACTATCCCTTCGATTTTGCGAACCGGGAAGAAGTTCTGCAGATTCCTCTCCAGCCGCCGGTCTCCATCTCCTTTGATTTTGGCGCCGTCTATGGTGGCTACTGTTACGACTTTGGGCGCTCTGTCTTTTTTGGCGAGCCCGATGAGGAGTACCGGCGCGTCTATGACCTGGTGATGGCTGCCCAGGCCGCGGGTATTGCGGCCCTCTACAGCGGCAACACCTGTGAACAGGCCGACGCGGCCGCGCGCCAGGTGATCGTTGATGGGGGCTATGGCTTCGCCTTTCGCCACCGTCTTGGCCACGGTATTGGCATGGATGTGCACGAGACGCCCTTCCTGACTGGCGGCGACACAACGGGGCTGCAAGAGGGCATGTGTTTCACCGTTGAGCCGAGCATCTTTATCCCCCATCGTCTCGGCGCACGGGTTGAGGATGTGGTTGTCGTACGCGCGGACGGCGGCGAGGCATTGACGACGGGCTACCGGACGCTGCATGTGGTCGCGTAGCGTCTTGTGGCCGGGGTCTGTGTACCGCCGCGTACGGTAAAGGCGAGGGATGCTGGCTAGAGTGGGGGCAGCGCATATTCGCGGCGGATGTTGCGACGGCAAGGAGGTTCACCATGGCGCACCATCTCGGCGATGCACTGCCCCATCCTATCGCCTTTGTCTTTTCTGGCGGCGCAAATCTTGGAGCGGTCCAGGCTGGCATGTTGCGAGCGCTACGCGATGCCGGAATCCAGCCAGACCTGATCGTAGGCTCGTCGGTTGGCGCGCTCAATGGGGGGCTGGTGGCCAATCATGGACTCGAGCAGGGCGTGGCGCTGCTGGAACGGATCTGGCGGAACATCCGCCGCGAGGATGTTTTTCCTGGCAATGTCTGGTCCCAGGCCCTCTGTCTGATCCGTAGCCGGCTACATCTTTTCCCGAATGACAAGCTGGCAGAACTGATCTGTTCGTCGCTGACGGTCGATACCTTTGACGAGCTGTTGCTGCCTTTTGGCGCCGTGGCAACCGATCTGGAGAGCCAACAGGGAGTGCTCTTCAACTGTGGCCATCTGGAGCCCGCCCTGTTGGCCAGCACCGCTATCCCTGGTCTCTTCCCGCCAATAGAAATCGATGGCAAGCGGTACATCGACGGCGGTTTCACCGCCAATGTGCCGCTGCACGCCGCGCTTATGATGGGCGCAGCCTCCATCGTAGTGCTGGATGTCAACAGCACCTGCGAGCCCCGCCGCCAACCGCGCACCATCGTGGACATGATATTGACCATGATCCAGAGCGGGCTGCGCCGCCGCGCTGAGATAGAAGTGCCCATGATCGCGGCCTTTACACCCGTTATCTATCTGCCGGCTCCCTGTCTTGAGCACGGCCAGGTACTAGATTTCGAGGGCAGCAGCGCACTCCTGGACCAGGCGGCCCAGGTAGCCAGCGAATTTCTGGCGAGCTGTCCTGTGCCTGCTCCGGGGCTTATGGTGGGTGCTCTCCATCACCATACTGATGAGCTGGTATGTGTCACTGTCTGAGCAGCGCGCAGCACGCGGTGTCCACGCCTCCGGCTGTACCGTGACCAGGACAGGTGTCATTTCGACAGCGAGGTCATATGGACGACACACAAAGCACGATTCTTAGCGACGGCAGCGGTTCGGGACCGGGAGCAAATGCGACGAACCTGGGATCGCTGCTGAGTTTCCTCCCGATGCTTTACGTGGGCTGGGCGGACGCCGTGCTAACGCCCACTCAAGTTGATCTGATTCGGGCAACGATCGACCGGCAACAGTGGCTTGATCCTACCGAGCGAGCACAGCTGCTTCGGTTGTGTGACCCGGCCAATCCGCCAGCGCCCGGCGAATTGAAGGCGTGGCTGACACTCATCCGGAAGGCCGCGGCCAGCATGCCCGCAGAGGCTCGCAGCTCCCTGGCGGCGCTTGGGCTAGAGATGGCGCGGGTGGGCGCGGCGGGGACATACGAGCGCTGCGCCACCCCCGAAGCGTGTCAGGCCCTGGAAGAGCTTGAAGTGGCGTTGGGTGTGATTGGCCACGAGGCCGTACAGGGGATGCTGGCCCCCGCCTATCGTCAGGCCCCGCCAGCGCATGCGTACGTGCCTGGCTTCGATGTCGGCGCCCTGACGCGCCTGCTTGACGGGGATCATGCGGGACTGCAGCGCCGGTTGCGAGCGTTGCTAGCGGATCCCCAATTCGCGCGCGTGATCATCACCGACAAGGACGCTTATCGAGCGCATGTAATGGGCTGGCTGCAGCTGCTGGCCGAACAGGGCTTGGGGAAGCTGGGACTGCCGGCCGAATTCGGTGGCACGGGCGATCTGGTGCAGTATTTCGTTCTGTTTGAAACATTGGGCAACCACGACCTGAGCCTGCTGGTGAAGTTTGGTGTGCAATTCGGCCTCTTTGGCGGCAGTGTGCAGCACCTGGGCACGGAGACCCATCATCGGCGCTATCTTGCGCCGATCAGCGAGCTTGAGATTCTGGGCTGCTTTGCCATGACAGAGGTGGCACATGGCTCCAACGTCCGTGACATCGAGACCATTGCGGTCTATGATCCTGGCACCGAAATGTTTGTCATCCACACCCCCCACGAGCGTGCGCGCAAGGAATTCATCGGCAACGCAGCGGTCCACGCGCGGATGGCCACGGTCTTTGCGCAACTTGAAACACGGGGCGAAGGTCACGGCGTCCACGCGTTCCTGGTACCTATTCGCGACGCGAGCGGCGCTCCCTTACCAGGTGTGCGCATCGAGGATTCGGGTGAGAAGATGGGGTTGAACGGCGTCGACAATGGCAGGCTCTGGTTCGACCGCGTACGCGTGCCCCGTGCGGCCCTGCTCAACCGCTTTGGCGATGTGAGCCCTGACGGCGTATATAGCAGCCATATCGCTGCCGAAGGCCGGCGTTTTTTTACGATGCTTGGAACGCTGGTAGGCGGACGCGTGGGGATTGCCCTGGCCAGTCTGAGCGCCGCGAAGTCGGCCCTAACCATCGCCATTCGCTATGGCGCTCACCGTCGCCAGTTTGGACCCGCGGGCCAGCCAGAGACAGTGCTGCTTGATTATCAGACGCACCAGCGCCGGCTCCTGCCCCGGCTTGCTACGGTCTACGCCCTGGATTTTGCCCTGAAGTATCTTGTGCAACGTTATGCTGCCCGTACTGACGAGGACAGCCGCGAGGTCGAAGCGCTGGCTGCAGGGCTAAAGGCCTACAGCACCTGGCACACAACCGCAACGGTGCAAGCATGTCGTGAGGCTTGCGGTGGTCAGGGGTACTTGGCCGAAAACAGGCTGGCCGCGCTCAAAGCTGATACGGATGTTTTCACAACCTTCGAGGGCGACAACACCGTGCTCACGCAACTGGTCGCCAAGACCTGTCTCTCTGATTTTGGCCAGCAGCTTCACGACACAGGACTCATCGGGCTGCTACGCCATCTGGCTAACCAGGCGGCGCGTGCCGCGACGACATGGAATCCTTACTGGACACGCGCCGCTGGTGAAGCGCATCTGCAGGACCCCGCTTTTCAGCTGACACTCTTTCGTTTC
>JACFMY010000029.1:0-18122 GCA_019455155.1 Caldilineaceae bacterium | reverse complement strand
CCGTCGCTCGCCGGTTGAAGAAGCGTATCGACGCGGGCATGGACTCCCATGCGGCCATGATCGAGTGCCAGACGCACCTTGTGGCTGCGGCGGAGGCCTATATCGAACGGGTGATTGTGGAGCAATTTGAGGCGGCCACCAGCCAGATCGACGATGTTGGGCTGGCGACCGTGCTGAACCGGCTGCGCAACCTGTTCTCACTGTCCGTCATCGAGCAGCATAAGGGCTGGTATCTGGAACACGGTTACGTTGAGGGTGTCAAGACCAAAGCCATTCGCCGCCAGGTCGACCAACTTTGCCAGGCGCTGCGCCCGGACGCCATTGCCCTGGTCGATGCCTTTGCTATCCCCGCGGCCTGTTTGGCCTCACCACTTGCGCAGCCGTTCGAAGGCGCCTGAATAAGCGGCGCAAAAGCGAGGCGGGTACCCGGCTTTGTGCTAACGCTCCGGCTTCAGACCCCCCGGCTCGCCAAAGCAATGGCCTATTCCGTCGCCGGCAGTAGATAGGCGTTTTCGCGCAGAAATTCGACGTATACCGCGCTGCCCTCGGCGTACAGGTCGGCCTCACCGGGATCGTGGCGCACGGCCAACAGCCTATGCCCGTTCACGTCTACGTCGTATTCGGCCAGGCTGCCCAGGTAGGATGTGCGCGCGATGGTGCCGGCGAAGTGGGTGGCTCCAGCCCCAGGCGCGCCGGGTTTCTCCGGCGTCAGCCGGATGGATTCCGGGCGTACCATGAGAATGGCCTGCTGGCCGGCCCCCAAGGATGTATCGGCGGCGGAGGCAATCGCCATGGACGTATCGAACAGCTGCACCTGCCAGCCTGTGTTTGTGCGCTCCTGTATTGTCACCGGCAGAAAATTGGCGCGGCCGATGAAATCAGCGACGAAACGATTGTGCGGGTGCCGGTAAATGGCGACAGCGGTGCCCACCTGCTGTACTTTGCCCTTGTGCATGACCACAATCTCGTCCGACAGCACCATGGCTTCGTCTTGATCATGGGTTACATAGACACTGGTAATGCCCAGCTCTTTTTGGATACGCCGGATCTCAGTACGCATCTGCACACGCAGCTTGGCGTCCAGATTGCTGAGGGGCTCGTCGAAGAGCAAGACCTTTGGCTCCATGACCAGGGCGCGGGCGAGGGCAACACGCTGCTGCTGCCCGCCGCTGAGTTGGTTGGGCGCGCGGTTCTCCAGGCCGGTCAGTTCAGTGAGATCCATGACCTCGGCCACTGTGCGCCGGATGCCCTGTTGGCTCATCTTCTTGATCTTGAGCCCATAGGCGATGTTTTCGTATACGTTCAGGTGTGGGAAGATGGCGTAGCTCTGAAAGACCATGGCCATGTCGCGACGATTTGGCGGCAGATCATTGATCTCCTGGCCGTCCAGCACGATATGCCCATGGGTGGGAAACTCGAAGCCGGCGATGAGGCGCAGCGTCGTGGTTTTGCCACAGCCGGACGGGCCAAGCAAGGTTACGAAGAGGCCCTGTTCGATGCCAATCGCCACATCGTCTACGGCGCGTACTTCTCCGCTACCATCGCGCGAGGGGAAGAATTTGCTGATGTTCTTTAGTTCTAGAAACACGCCCTGCTCCTTGACGTTTCCCACCCTGCATACCCATGCGGCCGCGGATCACAGTTGGACAGTTCTCTTCTATCAGCCACTGATGGTGAGATCGATATCCTGGCTGGCGCCGTACGTGCGTTTGAGCCATAAGGCCATGAGGCCGATTGCGGTCAGGACAATGGCGATCAGGATCATGGAATAGGCCGCGGCCACACTCATGCCGCCCTGCTCTACCTCGCTCAAGATCCAGACCGTGAGAATTGGCCATTGGGCGGTGGTCAGAAAAATGACGGCCGACAGGCTGGTCATGTGGCGGGCAAAGGCAAAGACAAGGCCGGCAAAGAATGCGGGGACGATCAGCGGCAGCGTGACGTTGCGAAAGGTGTATTGTGCATCGCCGCCCAGGATACTAGATGCCTCTTCAATCGAGGGATCGATCTGCTGTAGCGATGCCACTCCGGCTCGCACCGAAGCCGGCAGGCTGCGCACCGCATAGGCAGCCACGATGATATAGGGGGTACCGACGAGCGCCAACGACTGGCCATAGAAGATCAGCGAGGCGGACAACATCATGGCCAGCGTGCCGATCCAAAAGCGCAGCGGTCCCTGCACGACGGGCACGGCGAAAATTGCCATGGTTAAGAAGGTGTAGCCCAGGATGACCGGCGTCGGCTGCGTAAAGAAAGAAATAAAGGCGCTGAACTTCACCACGACCTTGGGCAGATCCGCGCCAGGCAACTGGCGTCCCCAGCGCGCCAGTGGTTCCGTGATCAGCGGGCTCAGGTTGTAAGCCAGCAGCGCCAGCGCCATAAACCCGAACAGCACCGCTACCGTACGGCGGCGTGATGCCGGCGCGTAGGCAGCGCCTACCCCCGCGAGCAGCGCAAAACCCACCATCAGCGCATAACGCCACCCTTCTTCCGTCATGCCGGCTAGATGGGGGAGCCAGTTCAGATAGTAACCTGCTACGCTGCCCACCAGGACGGTTGCCATCTGGAGCCAGCGGCGGGTAACCATCTGGCTGGCCAGATATGCGGCCAGCAAGATAAAGACGATGAGCACCGCAATCCACGGCGCCCGAATATAGGCAACAATGTACCCGATGCCGAGGATTGTACCAGGTACCGCGCCGCCCAGGTTCGATACGAAGTCCAACGTCTGTTTGCCGACGAAGGTGCGGCGCACAACCAGAAAGGCAATGACGACACCGATGACGCCCGCCACAGGGGTTGCCACGGCCGACAAGAACGTCGTCGACAGGATGGCGTTGAGTCCGCGCGTGAAGGCTGTGACGTAGTTGCCAAAATAGAGCGCGTTATCGATGCCCCATATCCGGGTAAAGGATCCCCAGAGAATCGTGAAGTAGAGCATCAAAACCACCACCAAGGAGACCAGCGTCAGCAAGATAAAGGCCCAACGGGTCACCGGTTCTTTGACGAAAATCTGGCCGGTTGTGGGTTTGCCTGTTACCGCGATGTAGGAGCGGCGGCTGATGTAATAGCGCTGTAACACAAAGACCGTCAGGGTGGGTACCAGCAAGACCAACGACAGCGCTGCGCCTTTTTGCTGATCATACTGGCCATTGATGGCCAGGAAGATCTCGGTGGAGAGCACGCTGACGTTGCCGCCCAACAAGAGCGGATTGCCCAGATCCGCCAGCGATTCCACGAAGAGCAAGAGGAACGAAGCCGCCAGACCCGGTGCCAGCAGCGGCAGCGTGATGGTGCGAAAGATGTGGAATTTGCTGGCGCGCAGACTCAAGGCTGCCTCTTCCATGGAGGCATCGATGCGTTCCAGCATCGCCCGGATAATCAGATACGCGACGGGAAAGAATGTAACGATCTGGACGAAAATCAGACCGTCCAGGCCGTAGATGTCATTTGTATTGGGACCAAAGCGAATACCCAGTATCTGGCGTGTGATGAGCCCGTTGCGGCCGAAGAGCAAGACGGAAGCAATGGCAATGGCAAAGGGGGGCGAGATGGTGGGCAGCAACGTCACTACATGAACGGCGCGACCGAAGGGAAAGTTACAGCGCACAAGCGCGTAGGCAAAGATGAAACCGAGAATCGTACCGCCCGTGGCCGCGCCCAGTCCCATGATCATGGTGTTTCGTAGCATGCGCCATGAGTAGGACGCAGAGTAGGGATCGACGAACTGCGCAAAATAGGTGAAGCTCAGCTCGCCGGTGTCCGGCTCAAAGAAGCCTTGCCAGATCACCTCGATGAGCGGCAGTGCGACAAAGAGAAAGACAAAGCCGGCCACAGCCGTCAGCCCGACGGCCAATACTGGGTCCTGGCCTATAAGCCGGGCCTCTTGCCAGCGTCGCCAGATCAGGGAGCGTTTCTTTGTGGATGGTATCGCGGTCATATGTGGCTATGCAAAGGTGCAGGGAGACTGGGCAAAGCGTGAGGTGGGCTGGTCGATCAGGTCAGCTAGAGTGTTAAGCCGAAGCTGCGTATCCTGTTTGCCAACCGGACCAACCTGCACATCCAACCTGTTCCTTGCCCTGTCTCCCTATGGACTATCCAGCTGGCGTCACTATTCCTTCAGATCCTCCGCGCCTGCAATCTCGTTCGTGAACTTGTCGACGAACGCCTTCTTGTTGGTGCCGCAGTAGTCGAAGTCGTAGTTGATCAGGTTCACTTCCAGCAACTCGGGCCGGGAGGCGCTGGCGCCCGTCACGGTGGGAGCCTGGTAAGCCTTGTATTTGGGGCCCAGCTCCTGAGTGGCGGGCTCAAGCGCCCAGTCGAACCATTTCTTCGCTGCGTCCAGGTGTTTGGCGCCCTTGACGATTCCCATGCCGCCGATCTCGTACCCCGTTCCCTCCTCGGGGAAGGTCAGAACCAGCGGGTAACCGTTCTCAATCTGGGCTACGATGTCGTGGGAGAAGACGATCCCCACCGCGGCCTCACCTTGACCGACAAAGCCGGCGGGCGCTGCGCCGCTCTTGGTGAATTGCAGTACCTGCCCGGCATAGCCGCGTAAGAAGTCCCAACCTGCATCCTCACCCTGCATCTGGAGGATGGTGCACATCGCGGTGTAGGACGTACCCGAGCTAGAGGGATGCGCAACCATGATCTGGCCCTGGAACTCGGGCTTTAGCAGGTCGGCCCAGCTGCGTGGCGGCTCTGCGCCTGGATGTTCGTCCAGCCAGTTCTGGTTGGTGGCAAAGCCCAGAGAGCCCACGTAGACACCGGCCCAGTGATTGTCAGGGTCTTTGTAGAGTGCTGGGTTGGCGAGATTCGCCAGGTTCGGCGAGTCATAGGGCTCCAGTAGATCTTCTTGGGTGGCAGCCACAAAGCTGTCGATGGGGCCACCCCACCAGATGTCGAACTGCGGGTTGTCCTTCTCGTTGCGTAACCGGGTGAGGGATTCACCGCTTGACATACGCACGAAGTTTACGGTGATATCGGGATGGACTTTCTCAAACTCAGCTTTCATTCCTTCGCACCACTCCACCTGTGGTGTGCACAGCAGATTCAGTTCAGTGCTGGCGGCCGCACCTGCAGCGCCAGCATCCGCGGCAGGCGCGGCCGCTGGCGGAACAGGCGGGGGCGCGGTACATCCAGCGGCCATCAGGAGGGCCATTACCAGGATGGCAAGGAGCATGGCAAACACACGAGTCGATCGGACCATTGTTTCAACTCCTTTACTAGCACTAGTGATTCAGTTGTGGGTCACGCAATCAGAAGACTTGGGGAGCTCGTCTGCGTCTCAGTATCCAACGAAAGTGGGCTCGTGTCAAAGGCTCTCCCAGGTACCCTGTTGGGAGGCATGGCGTGCGGCGTCCAACGCGCGCTGGACGGCCAGACCATCGTAGAAGCTAGCGGCATCGTCGAGCAGCGTCTCACCCATAGGCAGCGACATGGCCAGCGTCTGGGCCAGGTAGAAGCTTCCCACAGTGAACGGTCCCTGATTGGGCAGATCGTTCATGTTCGCCGGCGTGTGTCTGGCGCGAATCGGTTCCCACTCGCCGTCTGGATAGGTACCCTGCATGCCGAAGAGCTGGTCCTGGTTGTCCAGCTTGAGCGCGCCTTTCGTGCCCACCACCATGATCGACATGCCGTAGCCGCCGGGTGTCAGTCCGCTGACTGTGATCGTGCCCATGGCGCCATTGGCGAAACGGAGCAGCAGATGGGCGTGATCGTCTGCGGTGACCTGGCGTTCATGGCCGGTTGCGTGATCGATGCGGTAGAGGACGCCAATCTGCAGCTGGGCGGTCAGCCTTTCGATGCGGCCGATCATCCAGCGCGCCAGGTCAATGAGATGGCTGCCGAGCGCTCCCAACATGCCGCCGCCTTGCTCCATATCACACCACCAGTTCCACGGCCGGCGGGGGTCGAGTCGCTCACTGCCCAACCGGTCGAAGTGGGCATGGAGCACGCTGCCAACATACCCTTCCTTGATTAGCTGGCGCATATGCAGGCGTTGGGGATGAAAGCGCAGCTCATGGTCGATGATCGCGAGCTGCCCGGGGGCAGCCTGCGCAGCTGCGAGCATGGCTTCAGCGTCGGCTACATCGAGGGCAGTTGGCTTCTCGCAGATGACGTGCTTGCCTGCCTCCAGCGCCGCGATCGCGATCTCCCGGTGCAAGTGGGGCGGGGTACAGATGCTGACCATATCTACGCTGTCGCTCGCGATCAGATCTTGCCAGCGATCATGAATCTCCGGAAGCCCGTGTTTTTCGGCCACGCGGCGTGCATTGGCCGGGTTGGCTGAGGCAATGGCCTGTGGCACCAGACCACCTGATCGAAAAACTGGAATCTGAATACGGTCGGGCCAACCGCTGCCAATAAAGCCGACACGCAGTTCAGTGCCTGTGGTCATTTTGGGCTCCTTTCAATAAAGAGGAGGGAGAATTCGGAACTATGCGCCTGATTGCCCGGCAATCTGAAGATAAACGTGCTCCAAGCGGGGCACGATCTGCTCCCAGCTGTATTGTGCTACGACGAGCTTCCGGCCCCGTTCCCCAAGCTGGCGACGGAGTTCGCCGCCCGTGCGCGCGTCGGCCAGCAGCCGCAATACGGCCGCGGCAAAGTCCTGGGGTGTATCCGCAAGCAACATCTCCTGGCCATCGTGCACAGGGATACCCTCGACGCCGAGGCGAGTGCTGACCACGCCCGCGGCGCAGGCCATCGCCTCCAGCGCCTTGAAACGGGTCCCTCCGCCGACGCGCATGGGAATGATATACGCTGTCGCCTTGTGAATGTAGGGCCGGGTATCTTCGACAGCGCCAGTAATCTCGATCTGCGGCTGCTCGCGCAAGATGTCGAGCCGCGGGTCCGGGTTCATGCCCACGATTTGAAAGCGCACATGGGGTTCGCGGGCGACGATCAAGGGCAGAACCTCGCGGCCAAACCAGAGCACGGCATCAATATTCGGCCGGTAATCCATTTTGCCAGTGAAGACAAGCGTAGGTGGATCGGCGGCCACCCGGTTGGGGTCGGGTCGATAGGTCGCGATGTCGATCCCATTGGAGACCACCGTCACGGGCACTTCAGGCGCCAGCTTTTCCAGGGCCAGGCGATCGGCCTCGCTGACCGCGACGGTCGCATCGGCGGTGCGGAGGATGGTTGCCTCATAGCGGCGGAGTTTTCGCCACTGGATCAGGCTGTAGGCGGCCGCAATCCACCGCCGCGGCTGCCTGAGATCGGTCAGCGCGTTGCGTTGTTGCAGCAGGTATTCGCAGTTGTGGTTGTCAAAGAGCAACGCAGGGCGTTGGCGGCCATGCTTGTGGCCCGCGATCGCCATACCGTACTGGGCCAGCTCGATACCTTCTACCTGAACGATATCGTAGTGCCGCTCGCCGGCCCATGCCTGTACCTGCGTGTGCATGGCCGGGCTTTCCAGACGCAGACCCATATCTGGCGTGACCGTTGTAATAAGATCTCGGGCACGGCGGATGGTGGGACGGGCAGGCTGCGCGACGCACGCGATCTCCCGGCAGAGCTGATGGAGTGGATTGTCAGGGCCCAACTCTTCGCCTGGCGCCAGAAAGGTAATCAGATCAATCGTATGGCGCGCGGCCAACGCTTTGATCAGGCTGAAGTTCCGGATCGTGGTGCCCTGGCGCGGTGGAAAGGGCAACTGCGGTGTCAGCAGCAGAATGTTCATGGCCGGTTGGCGGTAGGGCCGTCGGTGAACAGCGCCCGTTGGGGGCACCGTGCTGTCATGAAACCTTTGATTCGTGGGTGGTGGTTGTCGTGTTCGAAGCGGGCACGCTGCATGGCTCTGCGACCTTGCCGTAGACCTCCAGCGTACGCCGTGCCGCCTTTTCCCAGCTAAAGACGCGGGCACGCTGCAGCCCCTTCTCTGTGAGCTCCGCGTGCAGGTCGTCGTCGGTTAGGATGCGGTGCATGGCCACGGCCATCTCCTCGACGTCACGAGGATCCACCAAGAGCGCGGCGTCGCCCACCACTTCGGGCAGGCTGCTCACGTTGCTCACGATTGTGGGTGTGCCGCACGCCATCGCCTCCAGCGGCGGCAGGCCAAAGCCTTCGTAGTAGGCTGGATGTACGCAGCAACGCGCCGCGACATAGAGCTTAAGCAGATCCTCGTCAGGCACGCGCCCCAAGAAGAAGGTGTTTTGTTCCAGGTTCAGGGTCTTGACGAGCTCCATGACCTCGTCATAGAGCCAACCGCGCCCGCCAGCGATTACCAGCCCGACTTCCTTGAGGGCATAACGGCTCCGCAGGTGGTAGAACGCCTGGAGCAGACCATTGATATTCTTGCGCGGCTCGATCGTACCGACAAAGAGAGCGAACGTTTCCGGCAACCCGTACTTCGTGCGCATCTCTTGAAGCGCTGGCGCCACTGGCAATGGGCGGAAGAGCGGATTGGCGGCCTCGTAGATCACGCTGACCTTTTCCGGAGGCGCGCCAAGCTGGGCCACCAGATCCTGTTTCGTATGCTCACTGGGCACAATGATGTGCGCGGCCCGGGTGATGGCCTTATCGATCTGGCCATAATAGGCGGCGCTTTCCCGGGTCAAAAAGTGCGGATAATGTAGGAAGGCCAGATCGTGCACCGTAATGATTGACTTGACCGTCGCATGGAGCGGCGGAATGAAGTCGGTACTGTGCAGTAGGTCAAGCTTGAAGCGCAGCAACTCGACCGCCAGGACGTACTGTTCCAACCGATGGTGGGCTGGAGCATACAACGTCGCGCGTCGGAAGTTTGGCTGCTGAATCAAACTTGTGCGGTGATTGCGGTGCTGAAAGGTAATAAACTCGTCGTCTGTGTCGAGTTGTGCTATTGCCTGGAGCAAATGCCAAGTGTATCTACTGATCCCGGCTGGCTGGTAATACATAAGCCGGGCATCGACGCCAACGCGCATAAGTTTGTCTCAATGGCTGTGAACGTCACCGGGGAATCGGATCTACCATGCAGCGTTTATTTGTACCCCTGTCGTGCAGGCATTGTAACAGCCGCGCCAAGCATCGGTCAAAACAAGTGAGCGCGGCGAAAATATTTGCAGTGGAGCTCTTCCAATCGTTTGAATATCATGACGCGCAAATGATATACTTGGACGACACATATGATCTGTGACGCACCCGCATAGTTGGTGCCGGGTGGCTGCGGGAGACGAAAAAGCGGACTCTCCCTGGCGTAAGGAATGAGGTGACATAACAATGGATATGACACAACTCGCGCAAATGGTGACCTGGTTGGATGAGGAACACCGCCGTGACCGCGCTGAGATTGCACGCCTCCAACAGCGGATTGAAGCTCAGTCGGCGGACATTGTTGAGCAAGCGCGCCGTATCCAGGAGCTGGAAGGGCGATTGGCCAACACGCAGGCCCAGCTCGGTCGCTTCGGCCAGGTGGAGCAGTCGATTCAGAACACAAAGAGCGAACTGGTGTCGCTCGTGGAGCGCGCCTATGAGGAGCGCGTTTCCGGCCAGCGCGAGCTTGAGCGTGCGCGCATGGCCGATCGCGAAATGCTCAGCCGCGAGATCAGCGAGGTACGCCGGGAACTGCCCCGGATCGGTCGCCTGGAAGAAGCGCTGCAGACGCGCATTGTCGAGGACGAGCGCTTGGGCGAGCTCATTATGAGTATGCGCAATCAGATCGGCGGCCTGGCCAAAGAGATTGAAGAGCGTACACGCCAGATTCCCTTCCTGGTCGAGCAGCGCACTAGCGATACGAAGCGGATCGCTCAGCTGCAACAAGAGACGGTGGAGCTGTTCAAGCGCAGCGAGGCCAATGCCGGCCGCCTGCCAATCCTCGAGGAGAACATTCGCAAGACCGCCCAGGAAATCGAGAAGCTGCCGCCCATGATTGAGCAGCTCCGGGAAGAGCAGGTCAAATTCATGGAGAAGACCCGTGTCATGGTTGTTGACCGGGAACAGGTTCTGACCCGCTGGCAGGAAACCATCGACGAACAGAAGGCGCTGGTCTCCCAGGCGTTTGAGCGTGTGCAGAACTTTGCCCAGCAGATTGAAGTGAGCCGGCGAGCTGTATCCGAGATGCAGGAGTTCAAGGATCTCATCCTGCGTGAACAGGGACAGGTGGCCGAGCTACAGCGGCTGGCCGAGGAGCGCCTGCGCCGTGAGATGGATGAGTTCCGCGAGGACTATGAGCGCCGGCGCCGTAAGGGTGAACTGCGGCTCGAGCATCTCTGGTCCGAACAGGATAAATACAATCGCGAAATCGCCGAAAAATTCCCACCCCTCCAACATGACATAAAGACGTTGGAGGCGCTCCTTGAGCAGCTCTGGAAGCTACAGGAGACCTACAGCAACTACTTCACGACGATGGCCAGCGCATGGTTGGACGGTACGCAGAAGGCTGTCAAGGACCGCGACGAAAAAGTCCGGGCCATGGAAGAAGCCTGGCAGCGCCAACGTCGCAACGCAGAGCTCTTCGCCGCTCAGAGCAGCCAGCGCCGCACCCCTGGCATCGTGACTGGCGAGTCACAGGGGCCAGGCAACGGGCAGAAATGACAGGCCGATTGCCCAGGCATAGGCAACCCCACTATCCGGCAAAGCAGCTATGCGTGTTATCGGTACAGCCGGCCATGTCGATCATGGCAAGTCAACCCTCGTCCATGCCCTAAGCGGCATCGATCCGGATCGTCTAAAAGAAGAAAAACGCCGCGGCATGACCATTGATCTAGGCTTTGCCTGGATCACACTGCCGTCCGCGCCCGCGGACGGCAGTGTCGAAAATGTGGGCATCGTGGATGTTCCGGGTCACATCGACTTCATTAAGAACATGCTTGCTGGCGTGGGTGGAATTGACGCTGCGCTGCTGGTCATTGCCGCGGACGAGGGCGTCATGCCCCAAACGCGCGAGCATTTGGCGATCCTGGATTTGCTGGCTGTGCCCGCAGCCGTGGTGGCGTTGACGAAATCCGATCTGGCCCCGGAGCCCGAATGGCTCGATCTCGTCGAGCTGGATATCGCTGATCTCCTGGCGACCACACATCTCACTGGCTCACCCATTGTGCGCGTCAGCGCCGTCACCAGCGCAGGCCTGGACGATCTGCGCCAGACGCTGGCCAAGGTGCTTTCCCAGCTGCCGCCCCGGCGCAATCGTGGCCGGCCACGATTGCCCGTCGATCGTATCTTCAGTCTCAGTGGCTTTGGCACTGTGGTGACAGGCACGCTGCTCGATGGACAGTTTGCCGTCGGCGATGCGATCGAGGTGCTGCCTGACCGCCTGCCTGCGCGGATACGAGGCCTGCAGACCCACAGGCAACAGGTCCAGGTAGGCGAGCCGGGAAGCCGGCTGGCCATTAACCTTAGTGGCGTAAGCACCGAACAGCTCTATCGCGGTGATGTGGTGGCCAAGCCAGGTGCGCTGCAGCCAACCACGCTCCTCGATGTCTACTTCCGGCTGCTGCCAGACGCTGCCAAACCCCTCAAACACAATCAGCTCGTGGATTTCTTTGTCGGTTCGGCAGAGGTACGCGCCCATGTTCGTCTGTTGGGCGTTGAAGTACTGGAGCCGGGTGCTGAGGGCTTCTTGCAGCTCCGGCTGGACGTGCCGGCCGTGGTAGCAGCAGGCGATCGCTATATTCTGCGCCAGCCAAGTCCCAGCGCAACCCTCGGTGGGGGCCTCGTGCTGAGCCCGCATCCCCGCCGTCGCTGGCGCCGCTTCGACGCTGCGGTCTTGGCGCGCCTAGAGACGCTCGCGCGCGGCGCGCCAGACGAGATCTTGCTCCAGACGCTGGCCCGCCAGCCCCTGTCCACCGCAGCCGACCTGATTGCCGCTAGCGAGCTGGACCTGAATGAGGCGCGCGCGGCGTTGCAGGAGCTGCGCGCACAGAGGGCGTTGACGGAATTGGGCTCAGAGGACGAGCCTGTTTTGCTGACCCTGGAAACGTGGGGACGCCTGTTGGATGCGCTTAACGTCTTGCTGGCCGACTTCCACCGTAGCTTTCCCCTGCGCAAGGGGATGCCCCGGGGCGAAGTGCGGAGCCGGCTTCAGGCCCAGTTGCCTGGCGCCAATCTGAGTGTGCGTTCCTTCAATGCCTTGTTAGCAGAATGCACTGCCGCCGGCGTGGCTCACGCTGACGATAGCTATGTGTGGCAGACCGGCTTCGTGCCACAACCGACGCCGGCACAGCAACAGGCCGTCGATCGTTTACTAAACGCGTATGCCAGGGCGCCGTATTCGCCCCCCAATCTCCAAGAATCGATGGGGCTCCTTGGGGGTGATGCGGAGCTGCTCAATTTCCTGGTCGAGCAACGGCGACTGACGCGCCTGGGCGGGGACGTGCTTCTGCGCGGTGACGATTACGACGCCATGGTCGCTGCCATCATCAACCACCTTGAGAGCCACAACACGGTCACCCTGGCTGAAGTCCGCGACCTTTTTCACACCAGCCGCAAATACGCCCAGGCCCTGCTTGAGGAGATGGACGCTCGTCGCATTACCCGCCGCGAAGGAGATGTGCGACTATTGTGGGGCCAGCGGGTGGGATGACAGGATTGGGATTATCTCGAACCGGCTGATCGCTTAGGTCCGTACCGGCGTTATCCTCGCGTATCGAATCCATATTCGCGCAGCACATGGCGGGCCACCACATCTTTGTGTACTTCGTCGGCGCCGTCATAGATTCGTGCGGCCCGTTCGTGGCGCCACCAGAAGGCGAGTACCGTGTCATCGGTGACGCCCAGACCGCCATGGACCTGGATGGCGCGATCGAGCACACGCTGGAGCACGCCCGCAACGAAGAATTTGATAGCTGAGATCTCCACACGCGACGCGGACGCTCCCTGCCTGTCTATCTTCTCCGCCGCATCGAGCACCAGAAGCCGGGCCGCATCGATCTCGGCCCGGCTTTCAGCGATCCAGTGCTGGATGACTTGCTGGACGGCCAGCGGGCGACCCGGGGCCAGCTCACGCGTTACCGCGTAGCGACATATGAGATCGAACGCTCGCTCGCAGATGCCGATCCAGCGCATGCAGTGGTGAATGCGCCCAGGGCCAAGCCGTTCTTGGGCGATGGCAAAGCCACGCCCCTCCTGTCCAAGGAGATTGGTGACGGGCACGCGGCAGCTTTCTAAGCGCACTTCCCCGTGGCTCAGCCAACCCTCGCCCCGCTCGCCCATCATCGAGAGATTGCGCACAAGGCTGAAGCCGGGGGTATCGGTGGGCACGATTATCTGGCTGGCGCGGCGATGTAGCCGGCTGTTACCGGGGTCGGTGATCGCCATGACAATGGCAAAGGCTGCGCCATCTGCGGCTGTTGTGAACCATTTGTGGCCGTTGATCACGTACTCATCCCCAACCTGGACAGCCGTCGCGCTCATCCAGACTGGATTTGAGCCTGCATGCTCGGGCTCGGTCATGGCAAAACAGCTACGCACCTCACCGGCCGCTAGAGGGCGCAAGAACGCCTCTTTCTGCGCGTCGGTGCCATGCTCCAGCAGCACCTCCATATTGCCAATGTCTGGCGCAGCGCAGTTAAAAGTGAAGTGACCCAACGGACTCTGCCCCAACGCCTCACTGACCCGGGCGAAGTCACGCAGCGGTAGTCCCATGCCGCCATATTCCGGCGGCAGATGTGGTGCCCACAGGCCCAGCGCCTTAACCTCTTGGCGCAAGGCCCGAACCGCTGGCAGAACTGCAGCGAACCCCTGCTGGAGCAAGACGGGCTCCAGCGGAATGAGTTGCTCACGCACAAATCGCCGGATGGTCTCGAGGTAGTCCATGCTCTCCTCCCTCTTTGCCTGACAAACTCCTACCGGCCAGGTCATACCGTTGGCCGCGCCGCCTCGACGGCGCGGCTGGCTTCGGCGCGAATCAAGGTTAGAACTTGCTTACGTAGCTGGGCAAAACGGGGATCGCTCTCGGTGTCCAGGAGATTGCGTGGCCTGGGCAGATCGACCCGGATCTCCGCTTTGATGGTGCCGGGCCGCGCGCTCATGACGTAGACACGATCCGACAGCAGGAGCGCCTCCTCCACATCGTGTGTGACGAAGAGCACCGTGGTGCGGTGGGTCTGCCAGACATTTAGCAGCAGTTCCTGCATTTGCAGGCGCGTCTGCGCATCCAAGGCGCCAAATGGCTCGTCCATGAGCAGCATCTGCGGCTTGTACACCAGGGCACGGGCAATGGCCACGCGCTGGCGCATGCCGCCGGACAACTGGTTGGGATGGGCGTGCTCGAAACCCTCCAGTGCAACCAACCTGATGTGTTCGGCAATCAACGCGTCCTGGCTGGCCTTGTCGAGATTGCTTTTCTTGAGAGCAAAGCGAATGTTCTCTTCGACATTCAGCCAGGGGAAGAGAGTGTAACCCTGAAAGACCATACCGCGATCCGGACCCGGCTCGCGGACCGCTGACCCGTCGAACAGGATGTCGCCAGCACTGATTGATTCCAGGCCGGCCGCCATCATGAGCAGAGTGGATTTACCGCAACCCGATGGCCCAACCAACGACACGAACTCGTTGTCGGCGACATGCAGCGACAGATCCTGGATCGCGACGACCTGCTGGTCGCGGCCTGTATCGAAGATCTTCCAGACCTTTTGTACGTCGAGTTTGGTGACAGTGCTCATCTATCTGCTCTGGATGGCCCACGGGAAGAGGCGCCGGTAAGACCATTTGAAGAGGTAATCGGTACACAGGCCCAGCAGGCCGATGACCAGGATACCCAGGATGATCTGATCGGTTTCCAGGAAGCGTTGGGCGCGCATGATGCGATAGCCCAGCCCCACGCTGGCGGCGACCAGCTCGGCCACCACCAGGTACGTCCACGCCCAGCCAATGGTGATCCGGAAGGTGTCCCAGATACCAGGCAGGGCGGCGGGCAGGATCACATCGCGCAGAATCTCCCATTTGGAGAGGCCAAAGGTGTAGCTGACCTGAATCATGTCCCGGGGCACAGTCTTGACATTGTCCATGATCAGCAGTACTTCCTGAAAGAACACGCCAATGAAGAGGATCGCGAATTTCTGTACGTCCCCGACCCCTAGCCACAGAATGGTGAGGGGTACAAAGGCGACCGCGGGCATGTAGCGCACAAGGTCGATGAGGGGCTCAAAGAGCCCCTCGAAAAAGCGAAAATTGCCCATGAGGATCCCAATCGGCAGCGCAAAGATCGTCGAAACCACCCACCCAACGGTGATGCGATAGACGCTCGCCCAGAGGTCAGTCCACAGCACGCCATTCTGCACCTGGTTCTGAAGCTCCAACAGGACGGCGCCCGGGGAAGGCAGAAAGATCGGCGATACCAACCCTGCAGCGGTCGTGACCGTCCACGCGGCCAACAGGCCCGCAATCAGGACCGCGCCCGCGCCCACATAGTAGCGCCGTGGAATGTCGCTGCGCAGCGCCAGCAGCCGCGTGGGTTCGCGGCGCCGGGCTGGCATGGGCTGCAAGTTGCTGGAGGAGAGCTGTTCGCTCATTGTGACAGGTAACTCGTATCAATTAGGCCGTCGAGGTCGACGCTCTCCTCAATCAGGCCAATCGATAGGGAGACATCCTGGATGTCGGCAAAGATGGCGTAGAAGCTCCCCGATTCCGGATTGAACTCAGCGGCGTTCTCAGCGACGTCATAGAAGCGTACGCCGTCGAAAGCCGTGGTCAGCTCTTCCGGCGCGCTGCCGACCGCGGTGGCGATGATGGCGCGGCCTTCATCCGGATTCTCGCGCAAGAATGCGATGGCCTCATCCCAGATCGCCATCAATTTGCCCATGGTTTCGGGGTTCTGCGTGGCGAACTCCGTGCGCGCGATCAGCACATCGGAGATCAGGCCCGGCCGCGCCGCGCCGGTGTAGAGCTTGGCGAGCTCTGGGTTCTGCCCCATAGCCTCGGTGATATAGGGCTCGTAGGTAACGCTGGCGTCCACCTGGCCAGCAATTAGCGCAGCGCCGGCGTCGGCCGCGGGCATGGGCGCGGGCTCGATATCCTGAATGCTGAGCCCGTTTTCTGCCAGCCCAAAGTTGAGAAGCAGGTCGCTGGTTGAGCCCTCTTCGTAGGCAACGCGCTTGCCTGCCAGGTCGGCGAAGGACGTGATAGCAGCCGGCGCCAGAATCGCATCGGCTTCATAGGAGGCATCTTCCAGCAGCACGACACGGAGGTCGACACCGTTGGCATAGAGCTTGATCGCGGTATGTGACGCTACGTTTGCCACATCCATATTGCCGGATGCAAAGGCCGCGTTGACTTCGGTATCTGTCACGAAGTCGATCAGTTCAGCCTGGATGCCATGTTTGTCGAAGAGCCCCTGCTCCTGCGCGATCCACCATGGCCCGTAGCCGATCCACGGCTGTGTGCCAATACGCACCGTCACCGCGGCCGGCTCCGCGGGCGCTTGGCCGGCTGGTGCTGCCGGCGCCACCGCCGTGCAACCACTGGCCAGTACGATCACGCCAATCAGCAAGAAAGGAAGAAGTCGTCGCATGCTCATGATGTACTCCTATCTATAATTAGTGGATGAAACGACGTCGCCCTCGGGGAGAGAGCTATTCGGACGGGGCTCGAGCCGGATTGTTTGGGTCTATTGTAGCCGATTCTCAGGCGGCTGTTAAAACAGAGCTATCGCTCCGGAGAATTCCAACATGGCGAGCGGGCGGAATCGATCACACATAGCATGCGATCGGCACTTTGTCCGCGTTTTCGTGTCGCCGATATTTTGCTATGATGGATGCGATATATTCACCCAATATAGATCAGGAGTCGAGGTGTCATTGTGGCGGAATCGCAGAATGAGAAAGCGGCAAGCCAAGAAGAGGAAGTGGAGCTGCCGATGCCATGGCGGCAGGTCCAATCCGCCATCTGGCTCATTGGCCTGGCCATTCTCTTTTGGCAGAGTTGGTGGTGGCCAGGGATTCTTATCCTGGTGGCCATCAGCGGCTTAACCCAGGCATTGGTTCAGGTATATGTGAAACGGCAACGAGATCAGGCACAGGCGCTGCAGGCGCAGGAAGTGGCCGCAGCCCGGTTACCCGAAACCTGCCCGGTTTGCGGCGCGCCGGTAAACGCACGGTCGGCGGTGTGGACCAGTCCCACTACGGCCACCTGTCCCTACTGTAACAGCAACTTGCTGCGCGAGCGGGCAGCCTAGCGGGCCGCGCGCACAGCCTCAATAAAAGCCTGGATAGCGGCATGATCCTTGCGGCCTGGTGAGGCCTCTACGCCGCTGGCCACATCGACGCCCCAGGGCCGCGCCGTTTCGACAGCTGCCGCCACATTGACCGGCGTTAACCCGCCCGCCAGCAACACACCAGGATAGCGCGCGGCGATCTCTGCCGCGGCCTGCCAGTCTGCGCGCTCACCTGTGCCGCCGTAGTATTGCGGGCTGTAGGCATCGATGAGCAGGCTCGGACCGGCGGGCAACCCCAATGGCGCGTAGCAGCTGGCCAGGTCGAGTGCCTCCCCTGCACTGGCTGGACGCAGCGCCTTGTACGCTTGTCCCGGAAGGGCTGCCACGGCCCCAGGTGTTTCGTCGCCATGTAGCTGTGCCAGATCCAGTCCTGTCTCATCTAGAATCTGCCGTACCTGATCCACAGGGACATTTACGAATACTCCCACACAGCGGGGCAATTGCGCGTATGTACGCCGCAGCGCGGCCACGATCTGCGCGACCGTCACCGGCTCCACAAAGCGGGGCGATCTTGGATAGAGGATAAAACCGAGCAGGTCCGCACCGGCCTCAACAGCAACCTGGGCGTCAGCCAGATTCGTAAGCCCACAGATCTTGATCTGGGTTTTCATGGGGAATACCCGCTACCCTCTTGATGTGTGCTCTATCTGCTCTAGAGCATGCCTGCTTCCACAAACTCGCGGACTTTGGCCCCGCGTTTGGCCTGGGGTAGTTTGCAGAACGTCTCCCCTACAAGAATGGCGTCACACCCCATTTCGGCCATGCGCCGCACATCGTCCGCCGTGCGGATCCCACTTTCGCCGACAACGATCTTCCCTTTTGGAATCAGCGCACGCAGCCGGGCCGTCGTTTC
The DNA here is from genome assembly GCA_019455155.1 of Caldilineaceae bacterium. Lineage (GTDB taxonomy): Bacteria > Chloroflexota > Anaerolineae > Caldilineales > Caldilineaceae > JACFMY01. Next base: position 135 of record JACFMY010000029.1, on the reverse strand, counting down.
GATGTCGACCTGGAACGTATGGAGATCCCGGTTGTTTATGCCAATAATGTGGGCGTCTGCCTGCAGCGCCCGTTCCAGCTCGGCCTCGTTGTGGACTTCGACCAGCGCGGCCATACTGAGGCTTTGGACGAGCAG